>NZ_JALOAA010000006.1 GCF_023229025.1 Sulfurimonas sp. | reverse complement strand
TCGTTAAAAGATGCCATGAAGTGGGATGAAGAGGTTTATGGACGAGAGTATGATTTAGAACTCTATAACATTGTAGCGGTTGATAGTTTTAACATGGGAGCGATGGAGAATAAGGGGCTTAATATTTTTAACTCCGCTTACGTTTTAGCAGATGAAGATACGGCAACAGATGCCAATTTTATGGGAATTCAGAGTGTTATTGCGCATGAGTACTTTCACAACTGGACAGGAAACCGCATTACATGCAGAGATTGGTTTCAGCTCACACTCAAAGAGGGTTTAACGGTATTTAGAGATCAGTGTTTCTCAGCAGACTTGAACTCAAAAGAGATACAGCGCATTGATGATGTAAATGCACTAAGAGAGAGGCAGTTTGTGGAGGATGCATCAGGGGTTGCGCATCCTATACAGCCTAATTCATACGTGGCGATAAATAACTTTTATACAGCTACGGTTTATGAAAAGGGCGCTGAGGTTATCCGCATGCTTCATACTCTTTTGGGAGAGAAAAAGTACAAAAAAGCCATGGATTTGTACTTTGATACTTTTGATGGTCAAGCGGTGACAACTAATGACTTTTTATGGGCGATGAGCAAAGCAAGCGGAGTTGATTTAAGCCAGTTTGAGAGGTGGTACCATCAATCAGGCACGCCAAAACTAAATATTGAAGAGAGTTTTAATGAGGGTAAATATACAATTAGTCTAACTCAAAAAATACCGCTAGGGGTAGATGGCAGCGAGCAAAAACCATACTTTTTTCCCTTTAAGATTGCACTTTTAGATGATAGTGGTAAAGAGATACAAGAGAAGACTCTTATAGTCTCAAAAGAGACAGAAGAGTTTGTTTTTAACCTTAAGCACAAGCCTGTTTTATCCGCAAATAGAGATTTCTCTGCACCGATAATAATTGAACAATCTCACAATAACTACGCTTTTTTAATGAAGCATGACACAAATAGCTATGTAAAATATGAGTCGGCTCAATCTTTTGGATTAAAAACGATAGAAAATATTATAAAAGGCAAAGATATAGATAAGGAGTTTATCCACTCTTTTGAGCATATTTTAAAGAGTGAACTGGAGTTATCATATAAAGCGCTTCTAATGGATTTGCCGAGTGTAAGTGCAATTATGCAAAGAGAGAATGTGGTTGATTTTGAGCTTATATATGAAGCTAAAGAGAGGCTTCAAAAATATCTGGCTTTAACATTTAAAGATAAGCTTTTAGAAATTTATACGCAAAACCACAATCCAGCATCCAAAGAGCTTGATGCAGAGAGTATAGGCAAGCGAAGCATAAAAAACCGCTCTTTAAAGCTTCTTAGCGCACTAGAGAGTGACGATATTGTAGCAATTGCTTATGAGCAGTATAACAGCTCTGTAACTATGACGGATAGAGTAGCAGCCCTTGATGTTTTAGAAAATATTTCGCCAAAGTTCTCCGCGATTGCTATGGAGCATTTTTACAAAAAGTACAAAGATGATACTCTTGTTATGAACAAGTACTTCTCAATTTTAGCAGCATCTCATAGAGAGGGAACTTTGGATAGAGTAATGGCTCTTCAAAATGATAATGCGTACAATGAACTCGTGCCAAATCTTCTTCGTTCACTAATTGGTGTATTTGCAAGAAACTATAAGCATTTTCACTCAAAAGATGGGTTGGGGTATAAATTTTTAGCAGACAAAATTATAGATATAGATAAGATAAATCCGCAGATGGCTTCAGGGCTGGCAGGAGCATTTAGGATATATGAGAAATTAAACAGCGTAAATAAAAAATTGATGAAAAAAGAGCTCGATAGAGTGATGTCAGAGCCATCAATCTCAAAAAATGTTAATGAAATTATTAGCAAAATAGTAAAAGCTTAGAGGAGAGGGCAGCTCTGGATTTGGTAAAAATATCTATTTTTAGATACTATAGTTTTAAATATTATCTATTTTTGATTATGTTGTTCTCATATTTTATAATGTAGGAAAAGTAATATACAATGGAAAAAAAACTGCCAAACCTTGTAAAACATAAAAATACTTTAGCAGCATCGAAGGAGACCGTACTTTTAAAATGGCTCTCTTATGAGTCACCGCAAAAACTTCTAAAGCTTCATGACATAGATAAAAATGTGTTTTTAGATAATTATGCCAATGGCGTATTTGACTATTTTATAGATGTTATCGCAGGAGAGGTAAAGATAGGAGAGTGTCCTATCATGCAAAAATTTCTTAACTATCTTAAAGATAAAGATATAAGAGCAGATGAGCTTTTTGAGATTTGTAGCCATTTTAGAAGAGCCATGATGGAGTTTGCATTTGATAGCAAGATAGACTCAAGGGAGCTTTTTTATGAGCTCTCTTATATATTTGATAGAAATCTTCAGAGTATTTTAAAATATTATTCAGATACGATTTTTGAGAAAGAGCAGGAGATAAACCGGCATGTAAAGCTGCTTAATGAGTATCAAAATGCACTTGATGTGAGTGCTATTATCTCTAAAACAGACGAAAACGGAATAATTACATATGTAAACGATAAGTATGCAAAGCTTAGCGGATATAGTGTCGATGAGCTTATGGGCAGTAAACATAGCATGATAAAACATGAGGATATGCCTCAAGAGTATTTTGATGATTTATGGTTTCAGCTTGAAAATGCAGGTATTTTTAGGGGTACGATTAAGAACAATAAAAAAGATGGAGGCTACTTCTATATAGATGTCACAATTGCCAAAATAATAGACCCGTATGATAACTCAAAAGAGTATATCTCTATAGGCAATGATGTCACAACTCTTATAGATGCAAGACTCGAAGCACAAAAAGCTTCACAAGCAAAAGATTATTTTCTCTCTAATATGTCACATGAGATTAGGACACCGCTAAATGCAATTTTGGGCTTTGTTAATCTTTTGATGGAGCAAGATCTCTCAAAACAGCATAGGAGATATCTTGAGATTATTCTAAATAGCGGAGAGAATCTACTAAGCATAATAAACGATATTTTGGATTTTACAAAGTTAAGAAGCGGTGAGTTTGCAATTGAGCCTAGAATTTTCTCTATTCATAGTGAGATAAGTCATACGTTAGAGCTTTTTGTAGCTTCTGCAAATGCCAAAGACATTATAGTTACATCTTTCATAGACCCTACAATACCAAAAGAGCTATATGCCGACTCTCTGAGAATAAAGCAGATATTATCCAATCTCTTAAGTAACGCTATAAAATTTACTAAAATCGGCGGACATGTTCATGTTGAAGCAAGTTGTAAGAACAATATATTAAAAGTGAGTGTTAGAGATAACGGTATAGGCGTAGCAGAGGAGGATATACGAAGTATCTTTACCGCATTTACGCAAGCAGGAAGATGGGAGATAGAGAAACTAGAGGGAACCGGTCTTGGACTCTCTATCTGTCATCAACTTTCAGAGCATATGGGCGGAAGCCTTCATGTGAAGTCAAAACTGGGAGAGGGGAGTACTTTTTGGGTTGAGATACCGGTAGATATTCATAACTATGAGTGTCAAGTTTTTTCAGACATAGATGAGCTAAAGACATTAAAAACGGTATTTTACTCAAAAGATATGATTAGAGGATATAAAGCGGACTCCTTTTTAAAATACTCAGATATGTTTAATATGAATATAGAGATGGTGGATAATCTCGATATAGAGTATGATATAGCTATATTTTTAGATGAGTATCTTGATGCTGACGTAAAAGAGAGAATTATAAACTCTGATAAAAAATATATTGCTATTACAAGTAATCCAAGCGATAGATATGAAAGCTATACACACATCTCATCTGCATGTTTTCCTCTTTACTGCTCTAAAATTAGAACTGCTTTTGATGAGCTTATGCACTTAGACTCTTTCTCTGTACATAAGAGCCAAAGGGCCATGATGTTTGAAGGACATATCTTGGTAGCTGAGGATAATGAAGCAAATCAAGAGCTTATTAAAATATTACTTAGTAAGTATGGATTAACTTTTGATTTGGCAAAAAATGGACTAGAAGCGCTAAATCTTTATAAAAAAAACAGATATGATCTTATTTTAATGGATGAACAGATGCCTATAATGGACGGTAATGAAGCTGTTAGAAATATTATAAAGTATGAAAAGGAGAGCGGATTAAGACATACGCCGGTATCCGCATTAACGGCAAATGTAATAAAAGGTGCAAAAGAGAGAGGATTAAAGAGTGGGTTTGACTCATTTTTAGGAAAACCGATTGAAATTGAAGAGCTAGAGAGAGTTTTTTTCAATTACCTTAAGGTTTCAGAAGATGCCGCGCAGAGTAGTTCTGAGGGTAGCGAAGCTCAAAGCAGAATCGAAGGATTAAACCATGAAAAACTGAAACAGGAGTTGATGCTAAGTAGTGATGAGCTTGTAATACTTATCCAGATGTTTCTAAAAAAGATGACAATTCAAATCCCCGAGCTAAAAGAGGCAATAGCTTCAAAGGATTATAAAAAAATGTCACTTATCGCTCATAGTATAAAAGGTTCAAGCGGTAATTTTAGACTTGAAGTTATACAAGAGGAGAGTGAGAAAATCGAGAAGATGGCAAAAGCCAAGAGTGAAGATTTTGATTTTGAACACTCCTTTAAAAAAATAAAGAGTGAGTTGTCTCAGATAAAAGTTAGCTGATTACTTCTCTATATAGTAACCAATCCCAGAAGCATTTCTAATAATGTCTGTAGGAAGCTTACTTCTAAGTCTCCATACAAGTGTTCTAATGCTATTTTCTGTAGCCCCGTTTTCACTCCATACATAATCAATCGCTTGAGAGAAGCTGATGGTATTTCCAAGCTTTGCAACAAGAAGTCTAAGGATTGCCCGCTCCTTTTTCGTAAGCTTTATCTTCTCATTGTTATATAGTATCTCATCTTGAGATATATCTAAAATGTAGCCGTTACCAAAAGATATGAAAGGCATATCAGACTCTCTTTTAGCGTAGAGAAGCTTCTCTACGCTGTTTTGGTCTAGTTTTGCGGTAGTTACCTCTTCACTTCTTTTGTTCTCCATATCAAATTTAAAAATTGCCATCTGTATCGTTGCATGAAGAGAGGAGGGGTCAAAAGGTTTTACTATATAGCCGTAAGGCTCTGTTTTTGCCGCCTCTGCTATGATATCATCATCGCTGTAAGAGGTTAAAAAGATAAACGGGATACCGTAATTTTGTCTAATCGTTTTTGCAAGCTCAATTCCGTCATTGCTCTTTTGTAGGGAGATATCTATAATAATAACATCAGGTCTATAAGAAGCTATTTTCTCTTCTGCTTCCTCTGCATTGTCATACATTGCAACTATTTCATAGCCATGTTTTTGAAGTGATAGTTTCAAGTTTAATGCTGTAATCTCATCATCTTCAACAATTATAATTGTGTGTTTATCCATTCTTAATCCAAATAATTATTTCTTTTTTTTTATAATAGTAACATTATAGTATAAGTTTTTTTAATTTCATAATAAAAATGTGATTATTGTGATAATATCGTTACAAAATTGCACCTTTTACTCTCTCTTAGATATCTATTTATATTCTGGAATGGCGTTTGCTGTAGTTAAAGAATGTTTTTGGAGATGTTGTAATGAATTTTATAGAGACTCTAAAGTTAAAAAGTAAACTTTTTTTTATTTTTATAATTATTACACTTGGGCTTATCATAATTGGAGTGATGGGTGCAATAAATCTAAACTCAATGAAAAAAAATCTAGACTCCCTATATTTTGGCTCTTTAGTGCCGGTAATAGAGTTAAATAAAATAGTTCAAACATATCAAGGCACATTGGCAAATACACTCTATAGAGCAAAAAATGCAGAGATTGCTCCGCATGAAGTAAAATCACAAATTAAAAATACAATACAGAGTGTTGAAAAAGAGTGGAAAAGCTATGAATCTCATTTTAAAAGAGATTATGAGCTTGGTTATGTTGAGTATGCCGCATCAGAGATAAAAGCTATAAACAGCTATCTATATAGAATAGTAGAAGCTATATCACAGGGAAATGACACAAAAAAACTATCAATTAGCAATATTGAAAAAAAAGTAGCACATGTTCATCAGGTTGTAAACAAGTTGATATCATATGAGGTTGATGTTGCTAGATATGAGCGGAAAAACTTCCTAACGCTCTATGAAGGTATATTAGTAAAAGTCGGTTCAATTTTAATAATGGTAATTTTTTGTGTCATGATAATCTCTTTTTATGTTTTTAAGAGCATACAAAATGATCAGACTGCGTTAGAGATAACAACAAAAAAGTTAAAAATTGCAAATAAAAAGTTAGAAAACGCTTCATATACCGACTCGCTTACTAATCTACATAATAGAAGATATTTCAACCTTGTATATGATAGAGAGATTAAAAGAGCAAAAAGAAATCATAGCAATATTACGTTTATGATGCTTGATATCGACTACTTTAAGCAGTATAACGATATTTATGGGCATATAGAGGGAGATTTCGCGCTTAAGAGTGTCGCAAAAGTTTTCAAAGATGTTCTTAAGCGTCCGAGTGATTTTGTATTTAGGTTAGGAGGCGAGGAGTTTGGAATACTCTTAACAGAAGTAACCGAAGATAACAGCGCAATAATTGCTAGAAATATTTGTGACTCTATAAAAGCACGCGAGATTAAACATGAAGGCTCTAAAATAAATAAGTTTTTAACCGTCTCTATCGGTGTTGCTAACTGCCTTGCCGATGAAGCACTAGATGAGGAGATTTTGATAAGCAAAGCCGATGAGATGCTATACAAGGCAAAAGAGAGTGGAAGAGACGGTTACTGTATAACTACAAACATAAGCGTTACAACTCCGCATGTAGCGGAGGAAGCAAGTGCTTAAACTAGCCCCTGCTCAATCATAGCGTCTGCTACTTTTCTAAATCCTGCGATATTTGCACCCAAAACCAAGTTTGTCGGTTCGCCAAATTCGGCAGCCGTAGCACTCGCACTTACATAGATACTTTTCATAATTTGAGCTAGTTTTGTATCAACCTCTTCAAAAGTCCAGTTAACCATAGAGGCGTTTTGAGCCATCTCTAATTGACTTGTAGCAACACCTCCCGCATTTGCAGCTTTACCCGGACCGTAACAAATTTTTGCGTCAATAAAGGCGTGAACAGCATCAAGAGTTGATGGCATATTTGCACCTTCGCTTACGCAGAAACAGCCGTTTGCAAGGAGGTTTTTTGCATCATTTAGATTTAATTCGTTTTGCGTAGCACTTGGAAATGCTGCATAACAAGGAACTGTGTAAACTCCATTACAATCCTCTGGGTACTCTTCAACCGGAGTGTATATTGCATTTGGTCTATGTTTTATATACTCAGTAAGTCTCTCTCTTTTTACCTCTTTTAGCTCTTTTAGAAGTTCTAAATCAATTCCCTCTGCATCATAAATCATACCGTTTGAATCACTACATGTAATAGGAGTAGCTCCTAGATGATAAAGTTTTTCAATTGTATAGATAGAGACATTTCCACTTCCTGAGACTACACATTTTTTGCCCTCTAGTGTCTCGCCTCTATCTTCAAGCATATATTTTGCAAAGTAAACAGCGCCATAGCCCGTAGCCTCTGTTCTTGCGAGTGAACCGCCCCATTTTAGCGATTTTCCGGTTAGTACGCCCTCATATTTATTTGCAAGTTTTTTGTACATTCCAAACATATAGCCAATCTCTCTTGCTCCGACTCCAATATCTCCGGCAGGAACATCTGTATTTGCGCCTATATGTCTAAATAGTTCGCTCATAAAAGCTTGACAAAATCTCATAATTTCATTGTTAGATTTGCCTTTAGGGTTGAAATCACTCCCCCCTTTTCCGCCTCCGATTTGAAGTCCCGTAAGAGCGTTTTTAAATATTTGCTCAAAACCTAAGAACTTGATAACACCGGCATTTACACTTGGATGAAATCTCAAACCGCCTTTATAGGGTCCAAGTGCGGAGTTAAATTCTATACGATAACCTTTGTTTACTTGAATCTCGCCATTGTCATCAACCCAGTTTACACGAAAGAGTATCTGTCTCTCAGGCTCAACAATTCTCTCTATAATTTTGTGATCTCTATATTTTGGATATTTAATCATTAAAGGTCGTAATGACTCAAGTACCTCTTCAGCAGCCTGATAAAACTCTTTTTGAGACGGGCTAGATCTCTTTAAATATTCAAATACTTCTTTAACATACGGCATACAGTTTCCTTACTTTTAAAATATGTAGGGATAATACTCCAAAAATCATTAAAAAAACGTAAATATATGTATGAATTGGGTAGTTTTTATTGACTAAACCTCTATTTTTTAGATAGGCTAGCAGCAAACTGTATTGAATGGGAAGTTATAATAATGAATATATCCAAAGATAGAAAAGATAGATTACAAGAGGCAAAAAGTATTGCAAAAGAGTGGCAATTATACATAGATGAGCATAGAGATTCGACTGAGCATAAGTTTCATGACACTATGGGAAGAATGTTAAAAGATCCAATAAATAAGATATTTTTAATCGAGCTTTTAGATCAGAGCTTTCGTTCAAACAACCCAAGAAGAGTAGCAGATCAGATAGAGTATATTTTTAAGAAGTATAAAGATGCGAGTTTTTTTAGCACTTTTGAAGAGCTTCTTGTACTCTCATTTCGTAAGGTCGGCATATATATGACAAATATCTCTATTCCGATTTTTATAAAATATTTAAGAAACGATATAAAAAATGTAGTAATCCCTGGAGAAGAGAAGTATCTCATAGAGCATATAAAAAAGAGGAAAAAAGAGGGAACAAGAGTAAATGTAAATATAATCGGCGAGATAGTTTTAGGTGAGATAGAGGCGGATGAGAGAGTAAATAAATATATAAAAACTTTGCAAAATCCGCACATAGACTATATCTCCATAAAGATATCTACAATTTTTTCTCAGATAAATCCTCTAGCTCATGATTGGAGCGTTGAGCATGTTTCAAAGAAGCTTGAAAAAATATATAGTGTAGCAATGCAAAACAGGTTTATCGATGTTGATGGTAGAGAAAAAGATAAGTTTGTAAATCTGGATATGGAAGAGTATAAAGATGTTCATTTAACAATCGATGTATTTAAAAAGACACTCTCATTAGAGCAGTTTAAAGATCTTCATGCGGGAATTGTTCTTCAAGCATATCTTCCCGAAGCTTTTGAGCTGGCGAAAGATTTGGTTATTTGGGCCAAAGAGAGAGTAAAAGATGGTGGTGCACCTATAAAGATTCGTCTGGTCAAAGGTGCAAATCAAGAGATGGAGCTTACCGAGGCAAGCCTTAGGGGATGGGAGTGCGTTACATATAGAAAAAAATCTCAAAGCGATGCAAGCTTTAAGCTGATTATGGATTATCTTTTAGATCCAGATATAGCACCGTATGTGCACCTTGGAGTTGCTTCGCACAATCTTTTTGATCATGCGCTTGGAATGCTTATGGCAAAAGAGAGAGGTGTTGAGGAATTTTATAGTGCAGAGATGCTAGAGGGAATGAGTGAGACGGCTTACAGAGTCTTAAAAAAGGAGGGAGTCGATGTCATACTTTATGCTCCGACTGCAACTAAAAAGACCTTCACAAATGCAATAGCTTATCTTGTTAGAAGATTTGATGAAAATACGGCACAGCAGAACTTTTTACGCCATAGTTTTGGGCTTAAAGTAGGTTCAGAGGCTTGGGATACCCTTATAAAAAGTTATGATGATGCGATAAAAGAGATAGCAGATTTAAGATTAACTCCATATAGAACACAAGATAGAAATATAGAGCCGATAAAGCCTGAGGTTGATTTTGATAGCTATGTTTATAATGGTGAGGCAGATACGGATTTTACTCTTCTTCAAAATAAAAAGTGGGCTGACTCTATTGCAAATAAGTATAAAAATATAGCAAAAGAGGGTGGATACCATGTACAGCCCGTAGTCGCCTCAAAAGAGGTAAAGAGTGGTGATGTTGTAGAGGTGATAGATAAATCGCAATATTATGATGGAATAGTAGTCGGTTCATACATAAAAGCAGGTGCAAAAGAGATGCAAGAAGCCGTGAGGGTAGCAAAAAAAGATCCCGATGGGTGGCGAAAACTAGCTTTAAATGAGCGCCAGAGAATACTTATGGACGCCGCACATGAATTTAGAAAGAGAAGGGGTGACCTTATCGGGATTGCAGCTGCAGAGGTAGGAAAGGTTTTTACAGAAACAGATGTTGAGGTTTCAGAGGCTGTAGATTTTTTAAACTTTTATCCATATAGCGCTAGAAAGATAGAGGAGCTAGAGGGTGTACAAACAGCTCCAAAAGGAGTGGGGCTTGTAGTGAGTCCTTGGAACTTCCCTATAGCGATTCCGGCAGGCGGTGTTGCTGCAGCACTTGCAGCTGGAAACACCGTTATACTAAAGCCTGCATCAGATGCGGTTCTTTGCGCACATATGGTTTGTGAATGTTTTTGGAGTGCGGGTGTGAGTAAAAATACGCTTCAGTTTCTTCCATCAAGCGGAGCTTTAGCAGGAGAAGAGCTTGTTACAAATAGAGATATAGATTTTACAATATTTACAGGAGGCGAGCAGACAGCATACGACATGATAAAACTGCGTCCTGATATTCACCTTAGTGCAGAGACAGGCGGTAAAGATGCGACTATAGTCACATCTATGGCAGATCGTGATCAGGCTGTTAAAAATGTCGTAGCTTCCGCATTTAACAACTCCGGACAGAAGTGCTCTGCAACATCACTGCTTGTTTTAGAAGAGGAGTTGTATAGTGATGAGAGTTTCAAAAAAATGCTTATAGATGCAACGTCTTCTCTTGAGGTAGGCTCGGTTTGGGATTTTAAAAATAGAATCGGAACACTTAGCTCAAAACCTTCGGGTAATTTGGAAAAAGCTTTAAGCTTTTTAGATGAGGGCGAAGAGTGGCTTATAAAACCAAGCTACGCAAACAACGACAACCCTTATATGTTAAAACCCTCCATTAGATGGGGAACAACAGTCGGTGACTTTTGTCATATGAATGAACTTTTTGGACCTGTTCTTAGTGTAATGCGTGCAAAAGATTTAAATGATGCTATCAATATTGTAAACTCGACAGGCTACGGTCTGACATCCGGTATAGAGAGCCTTGATAATAGAGAACAGGAGATTTGGAAAGAGTCTTTAAGAGCAGGGAATCTATATATAAATCGTGGTACAACAGGCGCAATAGTGATAAGACAGCCTTTTGGCGGAATGGGCAAATCTGCAATAGGAAGCGGTAAGAAAGCCGGCGGATTTAACTATGTAACGCAGTTTATGAATATAAGAGCAACAGATACTACAGCGAAATCTAAAATACCGGATGAATTAGAGAGGGCAAAAAGGATAGAAGAGGAGTTTAGTTGCTGGTATGAGGAGGAGTTTAGTAAAGAGCATGACTATTCAAATATAAGAGGCGAGAGCAATGTAATTAGGTACTTGGGTGTCAAATCTGTTTTGCTTAGATGTGAAAATAGTGATTTGCTCCATGAGATATTATCATCAATCTCTGCGGCAAAGATTGCAGGTGCAAAGCTTCACATCTCACTCCCTAAAAAGATAGATAGCGATGAGCTTGCATGGCTTATAAATAACTCTAAAGATATTTTGGAAAAAGAGGATATCTTAGAGCTTCAAAATGAGCAGGAGCTGATAGAGTCGATAAAAAAAGTACAAAGAGTTAGATTTTTAAACCCTTCACATGTAGGTAAAACTATCTATGATGCTATAAAAGATGAAGCAAAACAGATAATAAGTGAGCCTTTTGTCTCTCATGGCAGGGTAGAGCTACTTCACTACTTTATAGAGCAGAGTGTTACAGACTCATATCACAGGTATGGTAATTTAGGAGCTAGAGGGTTAACAGAGGAGGCTAATGCCCCTGCCTAAATTTAAAGCCCTCTTGGACAAGAAGAGCTCTTAGTTTATCTCTGGGCTCTCCTTGAAACTCCATCCAACCATCTTTTATAGTGCCGCCGCAGCCTAGTTTTTTCTTTAGCATTTTTAATATAGCTTCAGAATCACTCTCTTGGAGTTGAAACTCCCCAACAATGGTAACAACCTTGCCGCGCCGCTTCTCTTTTTTAAATAATAAAGAGTGCTTGGATGGTTCTAGTATCTCATTTGCAACTACTGTTTTTCGTGGTGACTCTATTTCTGCCCAGCCATCTTCTATATCTGCACCAATAAAGATGTCAAGCTTCTTTCCTCTGCTCATGATATAACAGTTTGCCTCAAGATGCTTATATCTGCACTGTTTAAAGTGTTGTTTTTTACATTTTGTAAAATCTCTTTATAAGATAAAGTCTTGCTGTTATAAAGTATTACAAAAACTTCATCGCCCTCTTTTAAAAAAGTGTTCTCCCCATAAGAGGTGTATCTTGTCGCACCTATGCTAATTATCGCGTCAGTTGGGTATGCACATGCACTTATGTACTCGCTAAGCGGCTCAAGTGGACCAAAATCCTCTTGAGTATTTATCTGCTTTATCATCCAATCAAGCAGTTTCTCATAAAAGTAGCTATAGCCGCTTAGCTCAACATCCTCTCCATATGCATGAACTTCGCCGTCTCTTTTTAAAAAACTGCAGATGGAGTAGCTGTCCATTATGGAGCCTTCACTAAAGCTCTCTATGGCGATTAAGTTATCACTTATGCCCTTAGAGTCAGCTCCCCAGTTCTTTTTATCACTGATTTTGCTGGCACCTGCAACCCTTATGGAGCAGTCGTTATAGGCTCCAAAATGAGTAGGTGTTATTCTAAAGAGCTTGTTCTCTTTGTACTCAAGTTTACATATAAGAGCAACTTCAGGTTCTGCTTGTATATTGAGGCTCTCGTTTGGATGTTTGATAGTAGAACTAGATAGAGGATATGTGTTTAAGATAGCTTTTGCCTCTTTAACAGGTAGAGGCAGGTAAAAAGGGAACATCCCTTTAGGTGCTGCTTCATCTGCGGTAATCACATCTTTAAAATCTTCAAGCTCACCGGCTTGAGCTAAATGAAGCGCAAAGTTGCCGGCAATCCCAAGTCCTAAAAAATTTTTATATTTCACCTTTTTCCTTAGCCTCTGCAAACTCTTCGTAGCTCCCTTTAAAGTCTACATAGCTGCCATCTTCTCTTAGCTCAATTATGCGATTTGCAAAAGCATCTAAAAGTTCACGGTCATGAGAGACACATATAACATTGCCTTTGAAGTTATAAAGAGCTTCTCCGAGTGCGATGATTGCTTCTAAGTCAAGATGATTTGATGGCTCATCTAAAACTAAGAAGTTTCCGCCCTCAAGCATCATCTTGCTAAGCATCATTCTATGTTTTTCTCCACCTGAGATGCTTACAACTGATTTTTCTTGCTGTTCACCGGAAAAGAGCATTCTCCCCAAACAGTTTCTAATCTCTGCAATATCGCGTTTTGGGTCGAACCCTCTTAGCCAATCATATAGAGTTCCATCGCCTTTGATAATGTCAGCCGTATCTTGTGGAAAGTAGCTGCTCTCAATAGTTGCACCCCAGTGAACCTCTCCACTATTAGGTTTTATCTCTTCCATTATTATCTTTAAAAGAGTTGTTTTACCCACACCGTTTGGACCGATTAGTGCAACTTTTTCATCCGGGTCAAATTTGAGATTGATATTTTTAAGAACTTCGTTATCACCATAAGAGTGGTTTATATCAATCAAATTTAGAGCCTCATCGCCCATAACTCTTTTTGCTTTAAAAACAATACTCGGGTCACGGCGAGATGATGGTTTTATATCTTCTATATTTAATTTTTCAAGTTGCTTCTGTCTTGAGGTAGCCTGTTTTGCTTTTGATGCATTTGCAGAGAAACGGCGAACAAAAGCTTCAAGCTGCTCTTTCTCTTTTTGTTTTTTTGCATTATCAAGCTCTTGCTGTTTAGCCATAACATTTGCAGCAATATACCAATCATCATAGTTGCCTGTAAATTCGCGGATTTTTTGATAATCAACATCAAGAATATTTGTGACAACAGCATTTAGGAAGTGTCTATCATGAGAGATTACTACCATAGTCCCCTCATGACGCTGTAGTTCATCCTCTAGCCAGCTGATTGTTTGGATATCGAGGTTGTTTGTAGGCTCATCTAAGAATAGTACGTCAGGTCTTGGATATAGAACCTGAGCTAGAAGTACTTTGAACTTATCGGCACTATCAAGTGTGCTCATAAGTTCATTATGTTTAGTTGCAGGAATCCCTACATTCTCAAGAATTTTTGCTATGTTTACATCATACTCATAAGTAGGGTCTTCTTCAACACAGATAGTCTCAAGCTCTGCAAGCCGATTGTTTACGGCATCATCTTCAAAGTCTCCTGTTGCGTAGATTTCCTCTTTTTCTTTGATTGCATCATAGAGTCTTTTATTTCCATAAAGAACCGCATCAGCAATAGTGAAATTTTCATAAGCGTATTGATTTTGTTCTAAAACCCCAACCTTATTTGTTTTTGGGATTATAACTTCACCCTCATACTCCTTAATCTGACCGCTTAGTATTTTTAAAAAGGTTGTTTTTCCGGCACCGTTTGCACCGATTAGTCCATATCTTTTGTGACGATCTAGTTTAAGGTTTATATCTTGAAATAGAACTCTATTTCCATAACGCATTATTAAATTTTGTACTGTTACCATTGTTCACTCTCGCTTAGGCAAAAAATCTATCTCTGCCTCTTATTTTTCGCGATTATAGCTGATTGTTGTTTAAAGCTTGATTATTGCTAGTCTGTGGATTTGTCTTTTCCGGCATCAAAAGCATTTGTTATATCGCTAGTAATGCTATCTACACCATCATTGAACTCTTTTGCACTACATCCAGATAGTAACAAAAGAGTGATAACTAAAAGAGATAAAAATTTCATATATTTGCCTTATATTTTACTGTGTGGTTTATCCCAAAAATCAGCATCAGGTTTATTTTGATAAGTATCTTTGAGATACTTCTCTTCTGTTCTTTGAATCTCTGCTCTGATGAGATTTACTATAGCTTTTTGAGATGCAATAGGTTCAGGAAGCACGCAATATTCACCATCTGTAAGCTCATCATTAAATTTTTTTTCATCAAAATTTTTCCCTAGATATTTAACGATATATTTTAAAT
Organism: Sulfurimonas sp.; assembly: GCF_023229025.1. GTDB lineage: Bacteria > Campylobacterota > Campylobacteria > Campylobacterales > Sulfurimonadaceae > Sulfurimonas. The sequence continues at coordinate 50,396 of NZ_JALOAA010000006.1, read as the reverse complement.
CTCTCTCTGCATTTCCAAGACAAGATGTCGCACCCGGGGATGGTGTCATGTTAAATATTAAACCCTCTCCCGTATAGATAGAGGCTTCCCCAAGCAGGAGTTTTTGCTCATCTTTGTTTAGAACTTGTGGACGAACACCGCCAAAGCCTTTTGCATATCTAAACTCATCGAGTTTTAGAGAGGGAACAATTTTTCTGGCATCTTTTAAGAATAGATATTTATTTAAGAAAGGGATTTCAAAAAGAAAGTTTCTAAAGATATATCTGCGTATATCGCGCTCTTTTAGAAGTTTCCAAAGAGCAATGGCTATATTTTTATCAAATCTTAAAGTTTTAAAGAAATCTAAGTAAGTTCCTTTTTTGTAACGCTCTAGTTTTGGAAGCATTAAAGCAGTCGGACCAAATCGTGTATTTGAATCTGCTAAGACATCAGGATCACCATGAAGAGCCGCAAAAGGGAGTTTTGGATTTTGGATCATATAGACTTTACCATTTAACATCTTTTCATTAGTAATATAAAAACTCCCCGCTACCGGAAGACATCCGAGGTTTAAGCCAAAGCCCATTTTGTGTGCTAAAAACAGAGAGTGCGCACCTGCATCTACAACTACAAAATCAGCATAGAAGGTATCGTTTTTTGTTTTAACGACATACCCGCGTTTTTTACTCTTTTGAATTTTTTCTACTTTTGTATTTAAAAAAAGCTCTAGTTCTACATCTTTTTCTTTTTTTGCATTTTCTATAAATGAGGTTGAGAGTTTTCCAAAATCAACAGTAGTCCACTGATCTTTAGCGCCTATACCTACTATATCCTCTTTGCGTTCATTGCCATCTTCATCAAATACGACACGAGGTTCAAGCTCTTTTAATCTCTCCTTGTCCCAAACTTCAAGATATGGAAAGAGTTCAGAAAACTCTTCATAACGATGCAGTAGAAACTCAACCTCTTTTTTGCCTACTCCCAGAGCCATTTTTTGATGTGAAAATATTATCTTGTTTTGATAGCGGTGTCCTAAGCAGTACTTCTCAACCATCTTTGCCGTACGTTTTGTAATTGCGGCTTTTTGAAGCGTATAGTTTGTCTCAATATCCCCTACATGTATAGTTTGAGAGTTGCTAGTCCCAGAGGAGTTAAGGGTGGCTATATTTTCATATTTTTCTAAAATAGCTATGGATTTTATATCTGTATATCTTGCTAACTCATATGCTAGTGCCGTTCCTGATATTCCGGCTCCGACAATTATTACTTCAAAATTTTTTGTTGCCATTTTATAAATCACCGTTCATTGTTTGACTCTTTTTTAGTTGTATTGTAGCGAATTTAGTATAATATTTTATAATTTTTTAAGCACGAGGTATATATGCAGATTAGAGAGTTGGACTTAAAAGAGCTACTTAGTGTTTATGATGTTGTATCACAACTTCGAACGGAATTAACTTATGATGAGTTTGAAGATCTTATATATGAGATGAGAAGCATAGAGTATAAAATGATAGGAGTTATGGATGATGAAATATTGATAACTTATGCCGGTGTTGCTATTCAGACAAATCTTTATCACAAAAGGCATCTTTTTGTTTTTGATTTAGTTACAGATAAAAAGTATAGAGGTAGCGGATATGGAAAAATGATACTTGAGTACCTACATGACTATGCAAAGATGGGAATGTGTGAAAATATAGTTCTATCTTCGGGGTTTAAAAGAGAAGGTGCACATAAATTTTATGAGCAAAATGGTTTTGAGAAAAAAAGTTTTGTTTTTTTAAAGAGAGTTTGAGTTAGATTTCTTTAAAGATCTAGATTAGAAGATTTACAGGTCCATCACAAGGATGAAACCTGCAAAGTAAAACCTATAACGGAGTTACGTTCTCAGCTTGAGGACCTTTTTGTCCTTCTCCTAGTTCAAAAGTTACCCTTTGACCTTCAGATAAAGAGACGCGACCTGGACCCGTTCTGTTTACTTGGCGAAAGTGTACAAATACATCTTTACCGCCATTTTCTTGTTGAATAAAACCATAACCTTTTTCTTCATTGAACCATTTAACTGATCCGTCTAGCAATTCTGCCATGTTGGAGTACCTCTTTGGTAAAAATTCACTTCTTTTTGGAAGTGGAGTCAAAATATAGGGGAGTCGTTTGTCTAGCAGAATATACTAATAGATGAACTCACACAAATCTTTCATCAAAAACATTATATCAAAAGTTTTTATTTTTACATACAAATTTTTAAACTTTACACAATAAATGGATTTAGCCGATTTATAATGTGTAAATAATGCAAAGGAGTTTGCAATGCAAATATCTTCAAATAGTCAGGTTTTTGAGCCTGCAAAAAAAAGTATAGAGATTAAACCTCTTTTTACCCAGAAGCTTACAAAAGATGAGGCATCAGAGATTAGAGAACAGATAAGACAAAATGCAAATGCTGTAGCTTTTAATTCGACTGCTATACAAGGTGGTATCTCCAAAGAGGATGACCTTTTTAAAAAACAGCATGAGGAGTTTGGAAATTTTTTAACAAGCATTGGATATGATGGAAAACCGATTGCTCAACTCTCAAAAGAGGAGGCATCAGAGCTTGTAAGCGAAGATGGTTTTTTTGGCATAGATAAGACCTCTACTAGAATAGCTGAGTTTGTCATAAACGGGGCAGGTAATGATGAGAGTAGATTTCGTGCAGGGCGTGAAGGGATGATTCAGGGGTTTAAAGAAGCAGAAGCTATGTGGGGAGGGGAACTTCCGGAAATTTCACAAAAAACTATGGCAAAAGCTATAGAGATGGTTGACAAAGCTATGTATGATCTTGGATTTTCAATAATAGATGAGGGTGTTTAATGCTGATTTTGTGTTGAAATATCAGAGTTGTCTGATACTATTTCACACAAAAAAGGAAAAAGAGCATGAAGTATGAGTTAAAAGATGAGTTCATAGAACTCTACAAGCTTCTAAAAGTTTTGGATTTAGTTGACAGCGGAGCAGAGGCAAAAATGATTATAGCTGATGGACATGTAAAAAGAAACGGTGAGATTGAACTTAGAAAAAGAGCAAAAATTGTTTGTGGAGATACTATAGAGATAGCCGATGTAAAGATAGAGGTTGTTTAAATCGTTGTAATAGATTTGATTTTCGTCGTTAAATATTGATATATAAATGGCTCCGGATACTGGATTCGAACCAGTGACCAAGTGATTAACAGTCACCTACTCTACCGCTGAGCTAATCCGGAATATTTGAAGAGTCTTAAAAAATGGTGTCAAAGGAGAGACTTGAACTCTCGACCTCCGGCTTATGAGACCAGCGCTCTAACCAGCTGAGCTACCCTGACATCTTTTAAGAGGCAGAATTATACTTCTTTAAAACTTTAAATAAGCTAAGAAGTTAAAAAAGCCAATCAAAAAGTACAAAGATAATCCAAAAAGTAAAAAAATAGATTAATATCAAAAACATTGACTATAATTAATAAGAAAAGTTTAGTGTAGTCAACTAAAGATGTTGACTTTGTTACCTTTTTTTTGTAATATTGCGCTCGTAAATCATATTATTTAAGGAGTTTAAATGAATTTTCAACCATTAGGCAAAAGAGTCCTAGTAAAAAGAGTAGAAGAGGCAAATACTACGAGTAGTGGTATTATTATTCCTGATAATGCACAAGAGAAGCCTTCAAAAGGCGAAGTGGTGGCTGTTAGCTCCGAAGTAAGCGAAGTTAAGTGCGGGGACTTAGTCGTTTTTGGAAAGTTTTCCGGTAGTGAAATTTCGCTTGATGGCGAGAAGTTTCTAGTTTTAGAGACTGAAGATATTTTTGGAATCATAAAAAAATAAACTAAGATAAGGAAGACAAAATGGCAAAAGAGATAATTTTTTCAGACAATGCAAGAAATTCGTTAGCTCGCGGTGTTGCAAAACTAACAGATGCGGTAAAAGTGACAATGGGCCCTCGCGGACGTAACGTACTTATACAAAAGAGTTACGGTAACCCTGTAATCACAAAAGATGGAGTTTCAGTTGCAAGAGAGATAGAGCTAAAAGATAAATTGGAAAATATGGGTGCTTCACTTGTAAAGGATGTTGCTTCAAAAACTGCCGATGAGGCGGGAGATGGAACTACAACTGCGACAGTTTTGGCAAATGCAATCTTTTCTGAAGGTCTTAGAAACATTACTGCAGGTGCGAATCCTATCGAAGTTAAACGCGGTATGGACAAGGCTTGCGAAGCGATTTTAGCAAATTTAAAAGCATCTAGTAAAGCAGTAAGCGGTAAAAAAGATATTGCACAAATTGCAACAATCTCTGCTAACTCAGATACAGCAATAGGAGACATGATTGCCGAAGCTATGGAAAAAGTAGGGCAAGATGGTGTTATAACTGTTGAAGAGGCTAAGGGTATAGCTGATGAGCTTGATGTTGTAGAGGGTATGCAGTTTGATCGTGGATATTTAAGCCCATACTTTATTACAAATACTGAGAAGATGACAGCTGAGATTGAAAACCCTTGGATTTTACTTGTTGACAGCAAAATCACTTCATTAAAAGATTTGCTACCTGTTTTAGAGCAGGTTCAAAAGAGTTCACGCCCGCTTCTCATAATTGCAGAAGATGTAGAGGGTGAAGCACTCTCAACTCTGGTTGTAAACAAACTTCGCGGTGTTTTAAATATCTCTGCGGTAAAAGCTCCTGGTTTTGGAGATAGAAGAAAAGCGATGCTTCAAGATATTGCTATCTTAACAGCAGGAACGGTTATCTCTGAAGAGACAGGACACACTCTTAGTGGAGCAACAATGGAACAACTAGGTCAAGCTTCACGTGTTGTAATAGATAAAGACAATACCGTAATAGTAAATGGAGCAGGAGAAGCTAGCAACGTACAAAAAAGAATCTCTGAAATCAAAGTTCAGATAGATGCTACTTCAAGCGAGTACGACAAAGAGAAACTTCAAGAGCGTCTGGCAAAACTAAGCGGCGGTGTTGCGGTCATCAAAGTAGGTGCGGCAAGCGAGACTGAGATGAAAGAGAAAAAGGATAGAGTTGATGATGCACTATCTGCTACAAAAGCTGCTGTTGAAGAGGGCATCGTTATCGGTGGCGGAGCTGCTCTAGTACGCGCTGCTTCAAAAGTAAAACTAGACCTTACTGGCGATCAAAAAATCGGTTGTGAGATAATTCTTCGTGCTATAAAAGCTCCACTAAAGCAGATAGCGACAAATGCGGGTTACGATGCAGGTGTGGTTGTTAATGCTGTTGAGAGCGCTACAAATGAAAACATCGGTTTTAACGCAGCAACAGGCGAGTATGTAGATATGTTTGAAGCGGGCGTTATTGACCCACTTAAAGTGGGACGCGTAGCTCTTACAAACGCTACTTCTATCTCAAGTCTGCTTTTAACAACCGAAGCGGCTATATATGAGTTACCTGAAGAAAAACCTGAAATGCCTGATATGAGTGGCATGGGCGGAATGGGCGGCATGGGTGGAATGCCCGGTATGATGTAGTCACTCTTTGACTATGTTATAAATTTTCTATTAATCGTACCCTAAATAGGGTGCGATTTTTAAACTACGATTCTCTAATCACGAGTCAATTTTTCCACAAAATTTTTGTATAAAAAATCTGCATCATCTTCATTCAAAGAGTAATTAAAGTCTGATTCTAATATATATTTAAATTTATCAACACTATCAATAATCAGTTCCTCTTTTTTATCTTTAGATAGTTTTTGAAAACTATTGTTTCTCAATGAAAGTATCTCATTTTCTTTAATGAGTGACAACACTAAATTATTCACAAAAACTGCCTCCGGATGCTTATGGGAATAAAAATGCCCTACTTCAAAATCAATTTCATTATAGTTTTGAAGATCAAATGAATAAAGGATATAGGGAGCATTTTCAGTTATTATCTGAAGTTCATATGATGAATTATTTATATTTTTTATAATGTATGATTTATCTAAAGTTGCTTTTGTGGGAGTATTGCCAAATTTTATAGGTTTTGATGGGGACATATATCCAAACCCAACATCAATAATGTACTCTTCACCTCTATACTTTAAAAGATTAAAGCGATGTGTCTTAGGGGGAGTAATATCTTTTCTGTTGTTTAGGACTCTACCAAAAATAGATTTAACTTCAAACCCATGTGATTTAAGTGTTTCATACATGATTTTGTTGTGCTCAAAACAGTAACCGCCTGCCTTCTTATCAATGAATCTTTGTAAAATATCAGATAAATCTAATGAGAGCTCTTTTTTAAGTAGTACAGAGATACTACTAAACGCAAATGTACTAATATGACTTTTAATTAACAACTCTATGTCACTAAGAGTTTCTATTTTATTCTCAATACCAATGGATGATAAATATTTTTTACTATTCATACTAAGAATGATAACACATATGTGTTTATGCAATACAACGATGAAGGATATAGAATCATTTTTTATGTGCTACAATTAAGAAAAATATTATTTTAAAGTGAGAGTATGATTTGCAAAGAGTGGAATAAGATAGTTATCGTAATCTTTAGCATTGTAATTATGATACTAGCCTTTACTTTTGCCATAGATATAAAAGCAAAAGAGCTAATAGATGAGTCTTTGGCTCAGGCAATAGTAGTATTTGGTAGCGCAAAAGCTTTAAATGCGGTTATATCGCTCGCTCAGGGAACAGAGGTTAATCTCCCTTTTTTAACGGTAACTATTGGTGAAATATTAGATCCCATTAACGATCTTATTGAGCAGTTTTCTGTTGTAATGCTCGCTAGCATGACTTCTTTGGGTATTCAAAAAATATTGATGGCAATTGTGACAAGCAAACTCTATAATATAATCTTGGCTACTTCTCTAATTATTTTAAATATCTGGCTTTTTTTTAGATTCAAAAAGGATGAGAAGGCAAGGTCTCTGTTCTTTAAGGTAACAATAGTTTTGATTTTTTTGAGATTTGCTATACCGTTTATGGGATTTGTAAATGAACTAGCTTATGATAACTTCGTCAAGCCTCAATATAACATAGAGATACTAAACCAAAATATCATTAAGACAAAAGAAGAGGTAAGTAGAGTAACAAACGAGACCATTGGACAAAAGCAAGAGAGCTCTTTTTTTGATAAAGTAGTTGAAAAATTCGGCTCAGATTATTATGATAAAAAAATAGCGGAGTATCAAAATGCAGCTGATAGTTCTAGTGAATATATTGTTGACCTTATAACCGTATTTATATTTCAGACAATGCTTCTGCCACTTGCCTTTTTATTTGTTTTGTACTACTTTATAAAAGGGATATTTAATATCGGAAAAGATTGATTTATTTGTTGTGATTGGTGGAGCTGTGGAGGATCGAACTCCAGTCCGAAACCACGCTACTCCTAACGTCTACATGTTTAGTAAAGTCGTTAAAGTTTAATCTTGCTTCACACAACTTGCAAAGCTACACAAGACGAGCCTCTTAGGTTCGCTTTACGCTCGAGACAGACGTAAAATATATCTACATAAGGGTTATACTTCAAATCCTAGCTATCTAGAGTCACTAAGTGAAGCAGCCCACCTCTTGCGAGGGGTTGAAACTTATGCTACTGCGTAAGCTGGGCGGTAATTTGTATTGTTTGCGTTTAAGCAAGTTGAGCCGCGTAACGGAAATGCTCAGTCCGACATGCAGTTAGAAGCTACTTGATCCCGTCGAAACCAGGTCAGCCCCATGAGTGTAATTATACCAAACTTTTATATACAGACAGTAAAGAAAATAAACTACACGATTACTACACGCCAAAGAGTATATACTTCAAAAAAAAGGAGTAAGAGTTATGAAAAAGTTTATAGCTTCAATGCTGTTATGTGCAAGCCTCTCTTTTGCAGGCGGATTTATGGATATGGGAATGAGTGGTGACTTACATGTGATGCTCTCAAGTGATAAGGTGCTTAGCCAAGGACAAAACAAAATCAAAGTAGAGATAAAAAAAGGCTCTCATGATGGAGCAAGTGTTGCGGCTAATGATGTTCGTATTAAGTTTTTTATGCCTGAGATGCCCGGAATGCCTTACATGGAGTCTAAAGATATTTGTAAAAAAGTGCAAAATTATTTTGAATGTGATGTAAACTTTGCTATGGATGGAACTTGGCAGTATCAAGTATTTATCAAAGATGAGCAGGGTAAAGATTATAAATACAGAGGCAGTGCTAATCTAGGACAGGCTTCTTCGGCGCATCATCATTAAGGGGATTTGCATGAGGATTTTAACTCTTTTTTTAGCTCCGCTACTATGTTTTGGTGCCGAGTTTAGCGAAGTTTTCCAAAAGGCAGTGCTTAAGTCGCCTCTTTTGCGTGCAAAGCAAGAGAAGATTTTAGCCTCACATGAGGCTATAAGAGGCGAAGCGGTATATAAAAACCCCGTTATCTCAATAGGAGCTAATGATTTACTTTTAAATGAGAACTTTTTAAAAAGAGATGTTGAATCTATGCAGACACTATTTGTAGGAATCTCGCAGGAGTTTGAAACCTTTGGCAAGCTTGAAATTAAAGAGGCAATACTTAGAGCTGATACTCTTATTTTGGAGTATGAGTTAGAAGATTTGAAGCTCGATTTATATAAAAAGATGGCTTTAGCTGTGGAGAAGGTGGCTACATTTTCAACTCTTTTAGACTCTTTGGAGCAAAAAAAGGCAAATCTCGAGATATTGCAAAACTACTATGAGAGTAGCATTGACACTCAAGATGGGTTTAAAAAAAGCGTCTTACTGCAAAAGGATATTTTTTTAGTAGAAGATAGAATTTTAGAGCTTCAAGAGAGTGTGCAAAAGGCTAAAAATGAGTTTAAATATCTGGCAAATCAGGATTTTACTGATGTAAAAAAAGTGCAAATTAGTGAAGAGTTTGCCAAAGAAGAGATAAAAAAATCCCCAAAATATAAGATTTTAGAGTTAAAAAGCAGGCAGTTAGAGATTATTGCAAAGCTTGAGCAGAGAAGCAAATACTCAAACATAACCCTCTCTGCTAGCTACAACTATCGTGAAAAGTTTGATGACTACCTCTCTGTATCAACATCTTTTGCACTCCCGATTTACGGCACGGAAGATGCAAAAGTTAGAAAAACACGCTACCTAAAACAAGAGAGCCTTCAAAACACGCAAAACTATCTGCAAAATAGCATTATGGTTTTTGATAACAATCTTGAAAGAGTAGAGCACTTAAGTAAAAGAGTCCAAAATCTTGATGCTATTATAAAGAGGTATAGGGAGCTGCGAGAGTATGAAAATGCAAATATCAAAAACAGCATTACGCTTGAAAAAAATATAGAAAATGAGAATCTACTGCTTGATTTAGAGATAGAGAGACTAAAATATAAACTAGAGATAAAAACTGCTCTCTTGGAGCTTTTTTATATCACGAAAGAGAGTATATGATGAAAACGCTACTTTTAATTCTTTTGATATCTACTTTAGCGCACTCAAAAACATTTGAGCAGGCTTTTAATGTTGAGATTATTAAGCCTAAAATGCAGATGCAAAAAATAACTAAAAGCTACTATGCAACAACCGCTTATGATGAGCAAAAAATCTATGAGGTTGTATTGCGATTTGATGGAAATATTGAGAATCTTGAGGCAAATGAGCTCTATAAGAGCGTTAAAAAGGGGCAGAGACTCTTTGATATCTACTCCAAAGAGATATATACCTTAAAAAAAGAGCTTGAGAGTACAAAAAATCTCCAAACGCTAAATGCAACAATTTTGCAGAAGTTAAAGCTCTATGAAGTTGAAGAAAAAGCAATCGCTTCAAAAGATGCGGCTATCCCTTTTTATAGCAAATATAGCGGAAAAATCATCCAAAAAAATATTTATGAAGGCTCTTATGCAAAAGCCGGCACAACACTCTTGCGTATCGTAGATGACTCCTTGATGTGGGTTGTTGCCAAGGTGTATCAAAAGGATATAGAGTTTGTATATAAGGGCATGAACGCACTTATAGATGTGGAGGGTTTAAGCGAGCCTATCGCTGCAAAAGTAGATAAAATTTATCCAAAAATGAACAAAGAGAATCTAACCTTTGATGTTAGGATGAGTGTTAAAAATTTTAACTCTAAGATATTTCCGGATATGTTTGCAAAGGTGAGTTTTAGCAAAAAAGTAAGCAAAGCGCTCACACTTCCAAAGGATGCCGTGATAAAAAGAGCAGATAAGTTTTATGTCTTTGTAAAAATCTCTCAAAGTGAGTATGAGCCAAGAGAGGTGGGAGCTAAATATATCGGCGGGTACTACCGGATACTTCACGGTTTAGACGAGAGTAGCGAAGTAGCTCAAAATGCGCTCTTTTTGCTTGATAGCGATGCTATAACAAACGGCTCATATATGAGTGAAGAGTGGTGATGAGATGATTGAGAAGATTATAGGTTATAGTGCTAAAAATATATTTTTAGTTCTTATACTCTGTGCATTATTGACGGGTTTAAGCCTTTATAGTCTTAAAAATATCTCACTCGATGCTCTGCCAGACCTCTCGCCTCCGCAGGTGATTCTTCAAGTCTCTTACTCCGGACAGTCACCTAAAATCATAGAAGAACAGGTCTCTTATCCGCTTATCAGCTCTTTGATGTCGTTGCCAAACATCAAGACTATCAGGGCGATGAGTAGTTTTGAAAACGGACTTATATATATCATCTTTAAAGACGATACCGATATATATGATGCAAGAAGCAGGATACTAGAGCAGCTCTCCTCCATCTTGCCGACTCTGCCATCAAATGCAAAAGTGAGCATGGGTCCCGATGCAACGGGTGTAGGTTGGGCGTATCAATATATACTAAAATCAGACAAACTTAATCTTGCCGAGCTTAGGGATTATCAGGATTTTTACTTAAAGTATGGACTACTAGGAGTTGATGGTGTCAGCGAAGTTGCGGCTGTAGGTGGGTTTGTAAAGAACTACCAACTGCTTGTAGATCAAGATAAGATGGTTAAGTATAACATCGGAATCAATGAAATAACAAAAGCTCTAAAAAATAACAATCAAGATATGGGCGGCGGTGTAATTTCACAAAACGGCTATGAAAACATCGTTCAAGCCCGCGGATACGCCACAAGTATTGCAGATATAGAAAATATAACACTCAAGTTAAACGGTGTAGTTCCTCTCAAGCTTAGCGATATAGGAGAACTCTCTTTGGTGCCACAGCCAAGACGCGGAGTTGCCGAGTTTAATGGAGAGGGCGAAGTAGTCGGCGGTATAGTCTTAGTGCGTTACAAAGAGAACACCTATGAGGTGATTAAAAAGATAAAAGCCAAGATAGAGTCCCTAAAGAGCGCAGATGTAGAGATTGTTACTGCTTATGACAGAAGCAAACTAATCGATAGAGCTATAAACACACTTAAAAATACGCTAATCGAAGAGTCGATTATCGTCATTATCATTATTGCTCTGTTTCTCTTTCATTTTAGGAGTGCTTTGGTTGTAGTCATTGTTCTACCGCTAACTGTTTTACTTAGTTTTTGGCTTATGAGCTTTTTTAACATAGGCTCAAATATTATGAGTTTAGGAGGAATTGCCATCGCAATAGGCGCTATGGTGGATGCTTCCATCATCATGATAGAAAATGCCCATAAACATCTAAGCAGAAGTGACGGTTCAAAAAGCAGAGTTGAGATAATAATTGGCTCCTCACAACAGGTTGGGCGTCCTATCTTCTTTGCTCTTATCCTTATCGTTGTCTCCTTTTTACCTGTTTTTGCGCTAGAAGGACAAGAAGCAAGGCTCTTCTCCCCACTTGCTTATACAAAAACATTTGCGATGCTAGTGGGTGCTATTTTATCCATTACTTTGGTGCCTGTTTTGATGATACTGCTACTAAAGGGAGAGATAAAAAAAGAGCAAGATAGTGCTATAAACCGCTTTTTTACATTTTTATATACTCCTGTGCTAAAACTATTTTTAAAGTTAAAGTATCTTGTTATTGTTTTAGCTTTGGCTGCCATGGCATATATATACCCTCTTTATAACTCTCAAAAATGGGAGTTTATGCCGCTTTTAAATGAGCAGGACTTTATGTATATGCCTGTTACTCCATACGGACTTAGTGTTGAGCTTGCCAAAGAGTTGACTCAAGAGACAAACAAGATTATAAAAAGTTTTCCCGAAGTTGATACTGTGTTTGGCAAGGCAGGTCGCGCAAATACAGCAACAGACCCCGCTCCTTTAGCCATGATAGAGAGTATCATTACATTTAAGGATGAATCTCTCTGGAGAGAGGGGATGAGTTATGAGAAGTTGATGTATGAGATGAACAAAGCGCTTGAAGTAAAAGGGCTTATCAACTCATGGACATACCCGATACGCGGCAGAATAGATATGCTCTTAACTGGGATTCGCACGCCTTTGGGGATAAAACTTTACGGAGATGACAATAAAAAATTAGAGGAGATATCCTCGCAAATGGAGCAGAGGCTAAAGAGAAGCCCGCTCACACTTAGTGTCTCTGCCGATAAATCAAACAGCGGCTACTTTTTAGATGTTGAGATAAAGCAAGATGCTCTCTCAAGATATGGCCTCTCAAAGCAGGAGATACTAGATACCATCTCCTTTGGAGTAGGCGGGTTGGGTGTGAGCACCTTTATAGATGGACTCAAACGTCACCCTATCTCAATGAGAGTTGCTTCAGATCAAAGAGATGATATAAAGAAGATAAAAGCGCTAAAGGTTAAAACAAAATCAGGATTTTTACCTCTAGAGATGTTTGCAGATATAAAATACACCGAGGGTCCAAGCGTTATAAAGAGCGAAAAAGGGATGAAAGTCTCCTTTGTTTACATCACGCCAAAGAGCGAGGTGAGTGTGGATGAGTATAAAAAAGAAGCAAGAGCTCTTTTAGAAAATATCGAACTCCCAAAGGGTTACTACTATGAGTTTGCAGGGCAAAGCGAGTACTTAGAGTCTGCAAAAGAGAGGCTTAGTTTTATAGTTCCTATGGTGGTTTTTGCTATTTTTATACTTATATATTTTGCGCTAGGAGATGTAAAAAATTCACTTATCGTCTTCTCAACTCTTCCCTTTGCCGTTTTGGGTGGACTACTCTATGTTGACTTTTTAGGATTTAATCTCTCTGTTGCCGTAATTGTCGGCTTTTTAGCACTCCTTGGTGTTGCGGCAGAGACGGCTATAGTGATGGTTATATATCTTGATGAAGCCCTGCAGGAGAAAGATATATCACACAAAGAGGCTATCATGAGAGGTTCGGCTGGACGATTAAGACCAAAACTGATGACCGTTTTTGCAATTCTTGGCGGACTAGTTCCTATCATGTACATAGATGGAGTCGGAAGCGAGGTTATGCAGAGAATCGCAGCACCTATGATAGGCGGCATAGTAACTTCTGCGATTTTAACACTGCTAATTATCCCTGTTTTATACTCTCTAAGAAAAAGAGTGTAAAATACTCATATGAATATTTTACTACTTGAAGATGATGTTATATTATCAGAAATTCTTTGTGAGCATTTAAGCGAAAAAGGGTTTGTTGTATCGGCTGTTTATGACGGTGAGGAGGCTTATGAGATGATACTCAAAGAACGCTATGATTTGATGCTTCTTGATGTAAACGTGCCGCTTTTAAGTGGTTTTGAGCTACTAAAACTCTTAAAAGAGCAGCATATTACTACCCCTGCCATCTTTATCACCTCACTTGATTCTGCGCATGACCTAAAAAAAGGTTTTGATTTTGGGTGTGATGATTATCTAAAAAAGCCATTTGAGCTCTTAGAGTTAGACGCAAGGATAGAGCATCTTATAAAAGTTTATAATCTAGATGCCGCGCATATGAAAATCGACTCACAAAACTATCTTGACATGAGCACATATGAGCTTGTCAAAGATGGACAAAAGATAAAACTCTCTAAAAAGGATTTTGAAATTATTAGATATTTTTTATCGCAAAAAGATAGAATTATCTCTCATGACGAGCTTGTTGCAAATATCTGGCTTGATGGCGAAGTGCCAAGTGATGCAACGCTAAGAACATATATAAAAAATATCAGAGCGCATCTAGGCAGGGATTTTATAACTACCGTAAAAGGAGTCGGCTATAGAGTTAACATCTAGTGAAAAAAAGTCATTCTGGGGCTTTTTAGGGCTATATCTTAGCTCTTCAATCTTTCTCATCCTATTTATTGCCGTTAGTTTTTACAGCTATGAATCCTCAAAGATTATCTCTATGAAAAAGGAGAAGATGCAAAATTTTGCACTAACTCTCTCCTCTAAAATCATCTCCTCTTATATGCGCTCAGAGCCGCTACATGTAGAGAGCGCTCATGGATATGAAATCACGCTTTATGATGAAAATAGAGTACTTATATATGGCGAAGAGGTTGAAGATATTGCACTAGAGCAGGGCTTTTATACAGATAGGAATTTTGAGTATTTTATAGATCTTAGCCCGCAACTCCATCATGGCGTGAAGTATCTGATACTAAAGAGCAAAAAAACAGACAAAGAGATTTTAAAACTGCTCCAAGAGATACTATTTGTTGCACTTTTTTCTGTTGCCCTTATAGCAGTTGTCGGCTACTTCTTGTCTAAAATGTTTTTAAAGCCCATTCAAAACGAGAGAGTAAAACTAGACAAATTCATAAAAGACTCAACGCATGAGCTAAACACCCCAATCACTGCGATACTTATGAGTATAGAGAGGTTAAAAAAAGAGAGCATCGATGAGAAGATTTTAAAAAGAGTGGACATTAGCGCAAAAAGAGTTCAAAAAATCTACTCCGATTTGACATATCTACTGCTTGAGAATCAACATCAAGAAATAAAGCAGTTAGATATAAAAAAAACCGTAGAAAACGAACTCTCACTTTATGAAGATTTGGCGCTAAAAAAATCTATCTCTATCCATAAAGAGCTCCAAGAGAGCAGTTTTAGTATGGATGAGATAAGTGCTCAGAGACTCTTTGGCAACTTAATATCTAATGCCATAAAATACAACAAACATGGCGGAGAGATAAAGCTAAAGCTCACGGCAGATAAGTTTAGCATCACAAACAGCGGCAAGGGCATAGCAAAAGAGCAGCAAAGCAGGATTTTTGAGAGATTTTATAGAGCTAATGAACATGAGGGCGGTTTTGGAGTAGGCTTAGATATTGTAAAAAGAGTTTGTCAAAGATATAAGATTGATATAGAGATAGAGTCTCAAGAGAGTGGTTTAACTAAGGTTGTATTGAAGTTTTAATAACAATTTTGGGTAGTATATTTTACATAGTCTTATATTTTTAACTATAATGTCTTAAGTTAAACAGACAAGAGAGTAGATATGAGCTGTAACTTTAAACTTTCGATAAGGGAATTATAAATATGGATGGCACTATTATGGTTACGTATAAAATTTTATGTGATACAGATTTAAACACAGAAATATCACTCCAAGAGCTACTTAAAAATGAAAATGTTTTAAAAGCCATAAAATCAGCGTTTGCAAAAGGCACAAGAAATGTTGAATTCTCTTCAAATACAGAAGCGACTATAAAGCTTGAGACAATAAGAAAGGTACATTCTTTTGAAGTCTCTAAAGATGATTACGCTGATTTGCTTTCTCTTGCCGAAGAAGATGCAAGAAACAAAAAATTGTTGAAAAAAGATTGTCAACGCATTGAGTTAGTTGATATTGAAACTATATAGATATTAATTATTTTATAATTATTGACAACATATTAATTATGTCTATGCCTCTGAGTGAATTAAATTTTGATAATGCTGTAGATTATCATTATGATAAATTTCCTCCATCAAATTTAGATTACAAACAATTGATGAATCAATTAGTTTTAGCAACTGATGCTATTGCTAGGTTTAATCAAATATTAAAAAAATGCATAACAGCGAAATCCTTTTAGCCCCTTTACGTAACCAAGAAGCAGTCATTTCTTCACGTATGGAGGGAACAGTCAGTACAATGGATGAAATTTTAAAGTATGAAGCAGATTATAGTGAGAGTGATGACTCCACCTCACAAACAAGAGCTGAAGTAATTGAAACGATTCTTTATTAAAGAGCATTATTGGCATCACAACGAGCAATAACAGAGGGGTACCTCTTGTCAGAGTATATAATAAAATCTGCTCATGAAAAATTATTCTCTTTTGGAAGAGGAGCTGCAAAAACACCAGGTCAATACAAAACAGAACAAAATTACCTAGTTGATAGAACAAAAAGAAATATCCTTTTTATACCAATAAGTCCAATAAAGCTACAAGAAGGTACTGAGAAATTATTTAGCTATATTAAAGACGGTAATGAGCGTATTGGTAGAATGTTGATAACATTAATGTTATGGAATGAAGGTGTCATATCTGCACCGCATTTTTATATTAGTAGCTATTTCGAGGAACATAAAAATGAATATATAGATATAATGAAAAATGTCTCCGCAAATAATGACTGGACACCATGGGTCATATTTTTTTAAAAGCAATTGAAGAACAAGCAATTAGGAATTTAACAATTGCAGAAAATATAAGTAAACTGTACGACAGTAAGAAAAATAAATTTAGCAAAATATTAGCATCCAAATTTAGTGTTCAAGCATTTGATTATATATTTACAAATCCTGTATTTAGAAATAATAAATTTACACAAAATAGTGGTATTCCTACTCAAACAGCAGCTAGATTTACTAGAGTTCTTTTAGAAAATAACTTATTAAAAGTTATAGAAGAACCTTCTGGCAGAAGAGCCGCTCTTTTTGTATTTGAGCCTTTAATGGAACTTGTCAGAGTATAAGAGAAGGATATATAATGGCACTAAAACCAGCAGGCGGAAGATTTTCAAAAAAAAGAAATTAAAAAATGGAATTTGTTGTTAAATCCTCAATTATTGAAGAAAGATATTGATTTTTTTAAAAGAGGTGGTGGCCAATCTCGGAATCGAACCAAGGACACAGTGATTTTCAGTCACTTGCTCTACCGACTGAGCTAATTGGCCGTGAAGTTGTTTAAAAGAGGTGGTGGCCAATCTCGGAATCGAACCAAGGACACAGTGATTTTCAGTCACTTGCTCTACCGACTGAGCTAATTGGCCATCTTTTAAAGAGCGCAATTATATCTTTTAGGGACTGAAAGGAAACTTACAAAGTGCTTTCTTGAATCTTTTTGAAGAGTTCGACGATAGCGGTTTGTTCGAGTTTTTTAATCCTTTGTTCTAGTGAGAAAACGCTCTCATCTTCTCTTAGAGTGAGTCTTTTTTGTAGAAGGATTTCTCCCTCGTCATAGTTTTCATTTACCGCATGGATAGTGACACCGCTCTCTTTTTCTCTGTTTTTAATGACAGCTTCATGGACAAATCGTCCATACATTCCCTCCCCGCCATATTTTGGCAGAAGTGCCGGATGAGTATTGATAATTTTAAAATTTGTTGTTAATTTGCTAGAGAGTTTTTTCATATATCCTGATAAAAATATATATTCGCATCTATATCTCCTTAAGAGTTGTTCTATCTTTTCATCAGGATCTTCGTCTGTTTTTGAGTTGACGACAAAATTGTCAATCTTGTAATTAGAGGCACTTTTAAGGGCATTTGAATCTGGGTTATTTGAGATAAGTAAAACTATCTCTACATCTATCTCTCTATTTCTTGTTGCTTCATACAGAGCGTTGAAACTACTGCCATTATGAGATGCAAGTATTGCTACTTTTATCATCAGAGCTCTTTTATGCTATTTTTAAACAGGTCGCCTCTATGTGCATATGAGTTGAACTCATCAAGACTAGCGGCTGCCGGAGAGAGTAGGGCAACTTCATCTGTTTTTAGATTTTTATCTATTTTTTTAACGGCATCTACTAAATTTTTACATAATTCAAAAGCTATGTTGTACTTTTTTGCCAAAGAGGAGAGCTTCTCTTTATTTGAGCCGATATTATAAATCCTTACACTACAACCCTGCAGATAGACAAGCAGTTCACTCAAATCGACACCCTTATCGTCACCGCCTAAAATAAGATGGACATGATACTCTTTATATCTCTTCATGGCAGCAATAGTGGCATCAAGATTAGTAGCCTTAGTATCGTTAACCCATAGACGGTTTTTGCTATCTCTTAGCTCCTCTTGCCTGTGTGGGTCAACTACAAAGGAGTTAATTTTTTCATACTCTATTTTATCAAAAAGTATTTTATTAACACTCATAGCCAAAATGGCATCAGCCAAAAAAGCACCTTTGAAGTCTATTTTATCTATCTCTATACCAAAGTGTAGTGCTAAATCTTTTTCATCTTTGTAACTAATAACACAAGCCGATGTTTTGATATTCTTGTAAGCTTGGGGAACTATTGCAATTTCTCCCTCACGCATCATGGTAACTGGCTTTAGCTTTGCTTGTATGTACTCGTTTATATCGCCGTGCCAGCTGAGATGGTCCGGTGTTATAGGAAGCAGAACATAGATGTTCGGTGCGGCTTTGTTTGTATAGTGGGTAGTAAAAGAGCTAGTCTCAAGTATCCATAGCGATGCATTTAAATCCAACTCGCCTAGCGGTGTTCCGATATTTCCACCCGCCTCTGAGCCTCTCTCTTGAAGCAGATGCTGCATCATCTGAGTTGTAGTGGTCTTGCCGTTTGTTCCGCTAATCCATACAGACAGAGGTGCACTCTTTGCAAAAACATCATACTCGCTTATGAGGTTTTTTGCTCTTTGTATAAGCGGATTTGAGGGAGGAATTCCCGGGGACGTAATCTCCAAGTCGGAGTATTTTGGGTTAAAATCAGATGAGGGTTTGACCTTAAAGCCGTTCTCATCTATAAATGGTTTTGTACATTTGTCATCATAAAAAATTGCGTTTGGGTAGAGTTTAGTGAGTGCTTTTGTGGTTTTGCCATATCCAAAGAGAGATACTCGTAACATTAGCGAATCTTTAGTGAGATAAGGGCAATAATATTTGAGAGTATAGCGATAATCCAAAACCTAACAATTATCTTATTCTCTGCCCACTGTTTCATCTCAAAATGGTGATGAATCGGTGCCATTAAAAAGACTCTTTTTTTTCTAAGCTTATAGCTACCTACTTGAAGAATGACTGAGAGCGTCTCTATTACAAAAATAGAACCGATTAAA
Source organism: Sulfurimonas sp. (assembly GCF_023229025.1). Classification (GTDB taxonomy): domain Bacteria; phylum Campylobacterota; class Campylobacteria; order Campylobacterales; family Sulfurimonadaceae; genus Sulfurimonas. Next base: position 31,324 of record NZ_JALOAA010000006.1, on the reverse strand, counting down.
AGAAGTAAAATTTCACTTTTTGAGATAATAGCAAGATAACCTAGAAACGCTCCGATTGTCAGCGAGCCACTATCTCCCATAAAGACCTCTGCAGGGTGGCAGTTATACCACAAAAACCCTGTTAGTGCCCCGATAAGAGCACTTGATACTATTGCCACCTCTCCTATATTTATATTTGGCATAAGCAAGTAAGAGCTCATTACTGCATTTCCGGTTATGTAGATTATGATGCTAAAAGAGGTAAGAGCAATGATAGAAGGCACTGTTGCAAGCCCGTCTAGTCCGTCTGTAAGATTTACGGCATTTGAAGTGGCTATGATAACTACAACCCAGAAGAGAAGCGCAAAGCCGCCCATATCCCAGACAGGATTTTTAATAAATGGTAGATAAAGGTTAGTGCTAAAATCTGAAAAAACATATAGAAAAACTGATATAAAAAGTGCAGAGAGTATTTGAAGAAAAAGCTTTGTTCTAGCTTTTAACCCTGCTAAGTTCTCATTTTTTTTAATCTTTGCGTAGTCATCTTTAAAGCCGATAAGTGCAAACATGACAAGAGTCATAACACCGCCAACAGCATAGATGTTTGAAAACTTTATTGTTATTAAAGATGCAACTATTGTTGCAAAAATAAATACAATACCGCCCATTGTAGGCGTTTTTGCTTTGCCTTGATGGCGCTGGGGTGCCCAGTTATTAATTGGTTGAACGCTAGATGTCCTCTGTGCCCATCTTATAAAACGCGGAAGTAAAAATAGCGTAAAAAAAAGAGCTAAAAAGAAAGCTATTCCAGCGCGAATTGTTATGTATCCAAGTAGGTTTATATGAAAAATTTCTGAAAGCCAATATAGCAAAGTAAGTAGTCCTTATAAATAAAAAATGACATTATAGTATAATTGCATAAAATTTTTGTTAGAAGAACACTTAGTAAAGGAGTCAGAATTGGCAAAAAAGGCTATCTTAGTCATAACCGACGGTATTGGTTACTCTTTTAAAACCCAGTATAATGCATTTTACAATGCTCTAAAACCTACATATGATAAACTATTTAGCAATACACCGTATTCGTTAATTGACACTTTTGGTTTGAGTGTCGGATTGCCTGAGGGACAGATGGGTAACTCTGAAGTAGGACACATGAGTATAGGTAGCGGAAGAGTTTTATACCAAGATTTGGTAAAAATATCTCTAGCTTTAAGCGAAAATAGATTTAAACAAAACAGCGAATTTAAAAATCTTTTGGAAAAATCAAACAGAGTGCATCTTATAGGTCTCATGAGTGATGGGGGTGTTCATTCACATATAGACCATTTTATGGGCATAGCGGATATCGCCTCTGATGAAGGAAAAGAGGTTTTCTTGCATCTTATAACCGATGGTAGGGATGTATCTCCTACTTCTGCAAAAAAGTACTTAGAACAGGTAAACAAGCATGTAGGCAAAAATATAAAAATAGCTACAATTTCAGGGCGTTTTTATACAATGGATAGAGATAACCGCTGGGATAGAGTCAAAAAAGGTTACGATGCGATAGTAACTGCAGAACCAAAAACTACTATGGAGCCTTTAGAGTATATTGACGCTTCATATGCAAAAAATGAGACAGATGAGTTTTTAGAGCCTGTGGCATTTAACGGATATGATGGCATGAGAGAGGGCGATAGCGTCCTTACTATAAACTTTAGAAGCGATAGAATGAGAGAGATTGTAACAGCTATCGCAGATAAAAATTTTAGCGGATTTCAAAGAGAGCATGTTGGTGTAAACCTTGCAACGATTACAGAGTATGATAAGAGTTTCCCTTATCCTGTTTTGTTTAAAAAAGAGGTTCCCAAAAATACGCTCTCAGAAGTAATTTCAAAAGCAGGTCTTAGACAGCTTCATACTGCTGAGACTGAAAAGTATGCGCATGTGACATTCTTTTTTAACGGCGGAATTGAGGAGCCTTATGAGAATGAGACGAGAGTTTTAATCCCTTCGCCAAATGTAAAAACATATGATATGAAGCCGCAGATGAGTGCTCCTGAGGTCGGTGATGTTGTCTTAAAAGCTATGGATGATGAGTATGATTTTGTAGTAGTTAATTTTGCAAACGGCGACATGGTAGGACACACCGGAGATTTTGAAGCTGCAAAGATAGCAGTTAATACGGTCGATACCGAGCTTGGCAGAATTTTACAAAAAGCAAAAGAGAAGGATTACGGAGTTGTTATTACGTCTGATCATGGAAATTGTGAAGAGATGAGAGATGATGAAGGGAATATCTTAACAAATCATACAGTTGGAAAAGTATTATGTTTTATTGAAGCAGATGGTGTTACAAATGTTAAAAGCGGTGCTTTGAATAATATAGCGCCTACAGTTTTAGAACTTATGGGTCTAGATATCCCTTTTGAGATGGATCATAGCTTAATTTAAAAATCAAGGAGAATAGTAATGAAATTTAGCGGGAAAAATGTTTTAGTTACGGGGTCAAGTAGAGGAATAGGCGCAGAGATTGCAAAAACTTTGGCAGGGTATGGACTTAAAGTCTGGATAAACTACAGAAGCGGTGCCGCAGAGGCAGATGCAATCAAAGATGCTATCGAAGCTTCAGGTGGGAGTGCGGCTGTTATCGGTTTTGACGTAAGTAGTGAAGATGCATTTGTAGATGCGATTAAGACTATTATTGATTGTGACGGAGAGCTAAGTTATCTTGTAAATAATGCTGGAATAACTAACGATAAACTAGCTATTCGTATGAAGAGTGAAGATTTTATCTCTGTAATTAACGCAAACCTTTTATCATGTTTTATAGGATGTCGTGAAGCTATGAAAGTAATGAGAAAGAAAAAATTCGGTTCAGTGGTAAATATAGCTTCAATTGTGGGCGAGACAGGAAACGGCGGTCAGACAAACTACTCGGCAAGTAAGGGCGGTGTTATTGCCATGACAAAAAGTTTTGCAATAGAATCAGCTACAAGCGGTATCCGCTACAACACCGTGACTCCGGGCTTTATAGCAACTGAGATGACAGATGTTTTAAGCGATGAGGTAAAAAGCAGTTTTACATCAAAAATCCCGATGGGACGTTTTGGAAATCCTACCGAAGTGGCCCAAGCGACGGCATTTTTGCTCTCAGATCACTCAAGCTATATAACAGGCGAGACGCTCAAGGTTAACGGCGGGATGAATATGGCGTAAGCCAAAAAAACAAGGAAACAGTATGAAGATAGCAGTATCTGCGTGTCTTCTCGGTCATAATGTCCGCTATGACGGCGGAGACAAACATAACAGATTTGTAACCCATGAGCTTGGACGTTACGCTTCATTTGTTCCATTTTGTCCGGAAGCTATAGCCTTTGGCACTACAAGACCATCTGTAAAACTTGTAGAAAAAAATGAGAAGATTCTTGTCATTACAAATGAAGGTGGCATAAATCTAAGTAAAGAGTTGCTGGATAAAGCTAACGAGGAACTTCAAAAAATTATAGATGCAAATCTTAGCGGTATCATATTTAAAGCTCGCTCGCCAAGTTGCGGATTAGGGAGTGCAAAAGTTTATCAAAATAGCAGTTTAATAGACTCAAGCGCAGACGGCATCTTTGCAGCACTATGTAGAGAAAAATTCCCACTTTTACCAATGGAAGATGAGAGTGGACTTGAAGATGAGAATCGTAGAGAAAATTTTATTGTTCATCTTTTTGCTTATAACTCTATAGAGAAGCTAAAAGAGAAAAATAGTATGCACTCTCTAGAGGCTTTTCATGCAAAAAATAAGTTTTTGTTGCAGGCAAAAGATGAGAAACTTTATAGATTGCTCAAAGAGATAGTTCTAAATCATAAAAAACTCCCTTTTGCAGAGCTTTTCTCAAGCTATGAGCATAATTTTAAAGTAGCAATTGCTAAAAAAAGCTCAATCCTTTTAAACCAAACTATTGCAGAGGCATATTTAAGAGAAGTAGAGCTCAAAAACAGAGAAAAGAAATGTTAAATAAAGGCTGATATAAGGGACTCTTTAGTTCAAATTGAACCCCTTTTTATTTTTAAATAGCTAGTTTATTTAAGTTAAATATGCTACAATTACGAGATTTTACACATAAAACATAGGAGCTAGAATGGCACTTTTAGATGATATTAGAGAAGTAGTAGTTGAACAATTAGGCGTAAATGCTGATGAAGTTAAAGAAGACGCAAAGTTTGTTGAAGATTTAGGTGCAGATAGCCTTGATGTAGTTGAATTAGTAATGGCACTAGAAGAGAAATTTGATATCGAAATTCCTGATGATGAAGCAGAAAAAATTCAAACAGTCAAAGACGTAGTTAGCTATATAGAGAATAAATAATCGTCTAAAATCTACTGAGGACTCCTCGGTAGTCGAGTTTTTTTTAAAAATCAGATTTTTATGATTTTTAAAAAGTATTTTATATTTTTTACGGAGATTTTTAATGAGAAGAGTTGTAGTTACTGGTTTAGGCATGATAAATGCAGTTGGAAATGATAAAGATAGTTCTTTCAAAGCTATGTGCGAAGGCAAGTGCGGAATAGATACAATTACTCTTTTTGACCCAGAAAATTACAGCGTGAAAATAGCAGCTGAAGTTAAAGATTTTGACCCCTCGACTGTAATGGAAGCAAAAGAGGTTAAAAAAGCTGATAGATTTATTCATCTTGGATTAAAAGCTGCACAAGAGGCGATGGCTGAAGCTAACTTTGGCGAAGATACGGATATGGAAAGATTTGGTATAAGCGCAGGTTCTGGAATTGGTGGACTTCCATCTATTGAAAAAAACTCTATTATTATTGAGACTAAAGGTCCAAGAAGAATAAGCCCGTTTTTTATTCCCGGAGCTCTTGTTAATATGCTTGGCGGCTTTGTCTCTATAGAGCATGGGACAAAAGGTCCAAATCTCTCAAGCGTAACTGCATGTGCTGCGGGAACTCACGCAATAAGCGAAGCCGTAAAAACTATTATGTGCGGTGGTGCAGATAAGATGCTAGTAGTCTCGGCAGAGTGTGCAATTACAGGTGCGGGTGTCGGCGGATTTGCCTCAATGAAGGCACTCTCTACAAGAAATGATGACCCAAAAGGTGCTTCTCGCCCATTTGACGCAGATCGTGACGGGTTTGTCATGGGAGAAGGTGCGGCAGCTCTTGTTTTAGAGGTGTATGAAGATGCAGTGGCTCGTGGGGCAAATATCTATGGCGAGATTATCGGTTTTGGCGAGAGTGGAGATGCAAACCATATCACTACACCAAGTCTTGACGGCCCTGCGCGTGCAATGAAAGCCGCATACAACATGGCTGGCAGACCTAAACTTGATTATGTTAATGCACATGGAACAAGTACTCCGATAAATGACAAGAATGAGACTGCTGCCGTTAAAGATTTATTGGGTGGAAAGGAGAACTGCCCTCCAATGAGTTCTATAAAAGGGCAGATTGGGCATTGTCTTGGTGCAGCCGGTGGGATTGAAGCCGTTACTTGCCTAATGGCTATGCGTGATGGAATAATTCCACCTACTATTAATTACGAAACACCTGATGAAAATTGTGATCTTGATATTGTTCCTAATGTTGCCAGAAAAGCAGAGTTAAATACAGTAATGAGTAACTCTTTTGGTTTTGGTGGAACAAACGGCGTATTAATATTCAAAAAAATCTAAGTATAAGGATTTAAATTGGCAACATATTTAGACTTTGAGTATAAAATAAAATTTATTCAAGAAGATATTATATCTGCGCAAGTTCGTCATGATGAGCTTGCAGTCGAATCTCTTCAAAAAGATTTAGAAAAAGAGGTCTCAAAGATCTTTAATAACCTCTCCCCTTTTCAAAAACTTCAGTTAGCTCGTCATGCAGATAGACCTTATGCGCTTGATTACATAAATCTGCTTATGAGAGATAAGTATGAAATTCATGGGGATAGACACTTTCGTGATGATGCAGCAATTCTCTGCTACATCGGCTATATAGGAAATGAAAGAGTTATGGTTATCGGTGAGCAAAAAGGGCGCGGAACAAAAAACAAGATAAAAAGAAATTTTGGTATGCCTCACCCTGAAGGTTACAGAAAAGCTCTTCGCGCGGCAAAATTAGCTGAAAAGTTCAATATACCCGTACTAATGCTTATCGATACTCCGGGTGCGTATCCGGGAATAGGAGCAGAGGAGAGAAATCAGAGTGAAGCGATTGCCAGAAATCTACTTGAGCTCTCAGAGCTTAAAACTCCTACAATCTCGATAGTAATTGGAGAAGGTGGAAGCGGCGGGGCACTTGCAATAGGCGTGGCAGATAAGTTTGCTATGATGAGATACTCGGTTTTTAGTGTTATATCCCCAGAAGGTTGTTCTGCAATTTTATGGAATGATCCTGCAAAAGCTGAAGCAGCTACAAATGCTATGAAAATTACAAGTCAAGATTTAAAAGAGCTAGGCTTGATAGATGATATAGTTGCAGAGCCGTTAATCGGTGCGCACAGAGACAGAGATGGAGCTGCGGCTGCGATAGGGGAGTATTTTTTAGAAGAGCTTACAAAACTTCGTGATATTTCTGATGAGCAGAGAATGGAAGCTAGATATAATAAACTAGTAGGTGTTGGAGCATATAGCGAGTAGTTTTATTTTTGGCTCTCTTTTAATAGGGGGTCAAACTTTGGTCTTTTTAGAATTTTCCCCTCTTTTGAAAACTTTATAATATCCTCAACGTTTTTTATATTCTCATTTAAATTTACAATTGACAACTTAAAAAGCTCGTAAGTGGTAAGAACATCGCTCATGGCTCTATGATGTACCGCACTCGGGTTTAAGCCAAATGATTCATTTAGATAAGAGAGCGCATATCTATAAGATTCAATGGTTCTCTCAGCTAAAGATAAAGAGCATAAGCTTCTGTTTAAAAGAGGGGCTAATCCTACCTTTTGCATGCTTTGTGAGATAAATCTATAATCAAATTTTACGTCATGTGCTACAAATACCGAGTCTGCAAGAAAGTTTTTAAACGTAAACATAACCTCTTTTAGAGTAGGTGCATCTTTTGTGTCTTGGGCACTAATTCCCGTTATTTGTGTAATATGCGGATTTATCTCTTTGCAGTTAACAAGAGAGTCAAAAGTATTAATAATCTCACCATTTTTTATCTTAACGGCAGCAATCTCTATTATCTGATGTTTTTCTATTTTTGAGCCGTTTGTTTCAATATCAACTATGCAAAACTCAGCATCTTCTAGGGGGATAAATTTAGTCGCAAAATAGAAGTTTCCCTGCTGTTTTAAAATCTCTAAGCCTTGCGAATGCCAAAGTTGGAGTAAAAGCTCCAAATCTTCATCTATCTGCTCTTTAATTGTTTTAATAGAGAGACCTTTTGAAGAGAGTTTATTAATACACTTTGCATCTAAAGAGAAGTCACTGCTTAGCATTTTTAATAAACTCCTTAACCTTATATGCATCTTTTTTGCCATATGAGAGTTCTACTCCGCTACTAACATCAACACCGTAAAAACCATACTCTTTTAAAGAGCAGAGAATATCTGCATCAAGTCCGCCGGCTAAAACTATCTTTGAGCAATCTATATTTTTAAACCACTCTAGATTTAATCTTTTGCCGCTTCCGCCGTAAGTTTTGCTGTAGGCATCTATTAGTCTATACTCATCACTAAATTTTAAAACATCCCCAGCTTCTTTTGCGCGAATAACTTTTATGTATGGAACAAAAAGTTGCTCGTAAAGCTCTTCTGGGGCTTCAAAATGAATTTGAGCTAAAGTTGCTCCGGCCTCTTGGCAGTAGGAGTTTATAACTTGAGCATCGCTATTTACAAAAAGAGCTACTTTTTCTACAAAAGGAGGAAGTCTTTTTATGATATCTCTAGCCTTGCATGGTGAAATATATCTGGGTGACTCCTCATAAAAAACAAAGCCCAGTGCATCTGCACCTGCTTCTATCGCTATCATAGCATCCTCATATGATGTAATACCGCAAATTTTAGTGCGCATTAGATTTTTAAACTCTCTATAGCTTCTTTTTTATTTGTGTGATTAAATACATAGCTTCCTGCAACAACAATATCTACGCCTGCCTCCTTTAGGAGATGTACGTTTTTATCGCTTACCCCGCCGTCAACTTCTATAAGGCAGTTTGGATTTATCTTGTCTCTCATGGCACTTAGTTTTTTTGCTTTTAAAACTACACTATCAATAAAGCTTTGACCGCCAAAACCCGGGTTTACGCTCATCAGAAGAACCATATCTAAATCCCTAAGCAGATACTCAAGTGCTTCGGGCGGAGTATGAGGGTTTAAAACAATTGCCGGCTTTATGCCAAGAGAGCGAATTTTTTGTATAAGTCTATGCGGATGCTTCTCCTCTTCTATGTGAAAAGAGATATACTCCGGTTTTAGGGGAGCAAAAAGGTCAACAAAGAAAGTGTTGTTCTCTACCATAAGGTGAATATCAAGCGGTTTTGTAGCAGATTTAGCTATAGCGGAGACTACGACCGGACCAATTGTTAAGTTTGGAACAAAATGCCCATCCATAACATCTACATGTACAAAATCACAACCGGCTTCACATATGGCTTCAACATCCCTTTGGAGGTTTCCAAAGTCAGCAGATAAAACGCTTGGAGCTACTTTCATTCATCTTCCTTTACAATTTAAGCGAAATTGTACAATTTTGTATCTTTTATCTTGTTAAGAAAAAGAGAAATTTATCATTGTCAAAAGAGAGTTCTACTTGAACTCCTTTTCTGTTTTCAACAACCTCAAGCAGGCTCTCTACATCTTGATAGGTTCTAGGTAACGTTATATTTACGGATATACCTTCATCAGCTAGAAGGGTTTTTATCTTTCCGCCGACTATGTTTACAAGTTCTGCTAGTGTATCTAAAATCATATCCATATCGTTAGTATTTTTACCAATTAGAAGCTCACACGCCTTTTTTGCAATAGCAGATGGAAAAACTAATACAACCATACCGTCAAGATCACCGTAGTAACCGATAGAGCTTGCAATTTTCCCCTCTTTTTTATCAATAAGGAGGTTTTGGACATTCGCAGACTCTTTGATAGCTTTTGAGTTAGTCATCATCTCTATCGTTGTTGCCGCAGCGTTTATAAATTTTGGAAGCTCTATTACCGTCTCTTTATTTAAGACTCTTTTATTTTTTATATTAGCGGCACTGCTTGCACCTAGCTCTTTTAAAAGCTTTTTGTTTTGCAATATATCATCCATATGGTCATAAAAAAGTATTCCGGCATCTTCCATATTCTCTTTAAAAGTTATGGCTGTTTTGTCAAATTTCATCCCGACAAAGCATATAGTAGCATTATACTCAGCGGCTGATGTTGAGAGTTTAGAGAAGAAGTTAAGAGCATGCACATTCATGCTAATTACCTTATAGGCATCAAAGATAAAAAGCCTAAAACCTACATTAAGCGAGTTATTGTGGTACTCAATATTAAAATTATCATTTATCTCTACATCTAAAAAGGATGATATAGTATAGATAATTGCATTTCCGCTTACTCTAGTGGCAATTTTTTGTCCCATCTGCCCTAAAAAAGTCGAATCTACAGAGTAGTCAAAACTGCTTTTTTTCTCTTTGTACTCATCTAAAGACTTTGCGATTGAGGGAGTATGACCGTTGTCATGTAGCTCTATAGCAATTGCGGAGCGTTGAGATTTATCATCGCTATATATAATTACTCTTTTGTTTTGGTCTTTATAGCTTGATGAAAACAGATATGCAATTTCAAGGCTTTTAAAGAGTGAAAAGTTTATATCCTCTTTGTAAAATCTCCTTATAGCGGCATACTTATTTTGGTCATAGTCACAAAACCCAATTGTTGCACTATTTTTTTTACGAATTTTAGAGAAAAGTTTTATAAAAATATCCAGACCGTTACGGTTGAAGAATATAACTCTTTTAAGAGAGACTAAAATCATATCAGCTTTTAAGTTTATTGCGGCTTCTACATCTTCGACGCTTAAGTAGGTACTTGCGTTATTGCCGTCTAAAAAGCCTTGCGGTGAAAATGTTGCAATTCCGCCTTTTAAAACCGCTTTCATTCAATCTCCATAAGTGATGAAAACTCATCATATATATCAGCGACATACTCAATTTGAAAATCAACAAAATCATTTAATCCGGCTTCGATAAATTTTGGATTTGAGAGTTCATAAAAGAGCAGAAGATGCATCCACTTTCCAAGCATATCTATCTCTTGCTCACCGGATGGTTTTACTCCGGATGCAGCTTGAACTATTTTATAGATATTTTCATTCATCTCCCATTTTTTTGCAATTTGCCCACAAATATCAAAAATATCGACTCCGCAAAGGCGTGTTAAAATAGTATTATAGTCAATTGCTTTTGTAGTTCGCAGAAGGTTTACTTCATCTACTTTCTCATTAAAAAGAGCTTCGGTTACAATGATGCTTGCAGGCAAAAGCGTTATAGCAGCGCATCTATCTTTATCATCTATATTTAGATGCTCGAGTATGTTTTGCCACTTTTTTGATAAGTTTGCCTGAAGCTCGTAAAAGAGTTGAGCGTTTAACTTAAAGAGAGTCCATCTGTTTGGACTCAAAAGAGAAATCATGTAGTTATAGACACTCTGCTGTGAGAGTTGCACGCCAAGTATGCCAAATATTTGAGATATATCGCTGACATCATTTTTAAATCCGTAGATAGGTTTGTTGACAATATTTTTAAGATAGGATTTAAGTGCCATATCACTCTCTGCAACTTTTGCAGCTTTTATTAATTCCCCAAGTTTTAATAACTTAAAAGTTTCATTTAAAGTCTTTGGAGCGGGCGGAATTTTCTCTATGAAACTCTCTATTTTCTCTTTTTTTATCATAAATCACTTACATGCGTTAATTTTCTTTATTCTATCTACAAACGTATAAAACAAATATAAAAGGGATTTTCTGACTCTTTTCGTTATAGCTTTACTTAAGGAGAAGTTTTGTTTAGGATTGATATAATTCGCAACTTTAATTAAACTTAATACAAGGAAGCTAATATGGCAAGAAGATGCGCTATAAGTGGCAAAGGCCCAATGAGCGGAAACAATGTTTCTCATGCTAAAAATAGAACTAAACGTCGTTTTTTGTTAAACCTTAGAACAGTACGTATCACTTTAGAAGATGGTACAACTCAAAAGGTTAAGATATCTGCAAAAGAGTTGCGCACACTTAAGAAAAACTCTTAAGTATAATTAGGAAATTAGCTTGAATCTCCTAGAGAGGATTCGAAAATTTCTACATTGGGAGTCATCTCCCAAACCTCATGTAACACTCAATAGTGAACTCTATTCCCAATTTTTACCTTTTAGAACACCTCTAATATTAGTCCAGATACTTATGCTTATAGGTACTATAGGATACATTTATCTAGAAAATTACTCCATAATGGATGCGATTTTTCAGGCAGGATATACATTTACCACCGTTGGATTTGGTTCTATGAAAGAGGGAGAGTTTTCTCCGGCAGGACAAATTTTTACAGTAACGCTTATTATTTTAGGTTTTACGGTTTTTACCATTGCTATGGGTATTGTTGTTGATGTTGTAAGAAAAGGCGAGCTTAGGAGAATAGTAAAGGAGAGAAGAATGTTGTACAGTATAGCAAGGTTGAAAAAGCACTTTGTAGTATGTTATCACAATGAGTATACACTTGAGGTAACAAAAGAGCTAAGAAAAAATCATATACCTTTTGTTGTCATTGATCCCAGAGAGGAGATACATCAGTGGGCTGAAGAGCATAAATATACTACGTATTTAAAGGCGGAGCCTCATGCTGAGCTGACTATGTTAAAAGCTCATCTCTCATCGGCAAAAGGTCTTATCACTCTCTCTAACTCAATATCTGATAATATTGCCCTTATTGCCTCTGTTAGACTTTTTGAAAAAGAGCATTTTCTGCCAAGACCATATTATGTAATATCTTCAGCAGAGAGTGTAAGTGATGTAGATAAACTAAAAAAACTCGGAGCTGATACAGTAGTCTCTCCTACAAAACTAACAGCTCAAAGAGTAAGCGCAATGGCAGCACGTCCGGATATGGAAAACTTGCTTGAAGAGTTTTTATACAAGAGTGATAATCCACTTAATATGGAAGAGATAGAGGTGCCAAAATATAGCTGGGCAGTTCTTAAAAAACTAAAAGAGACTCATATTAGAGGGACAACAAACACTTCGGTAGTGGGGATTACCAAAAAAGATGGTAAGTTTATAGCAATGCCAAAGGGCGATGTTTTAATAACAAGCGAGTGTAAGCTTCTGGTTGTGGGAACACAGCATGGTATTAACGTAACAAAAGAGCTCTTAAGAAGAAGAGAGAAGCCAAAGGAGCTGAAATTTGTATAATATAATCTACTCAAACAGCGGAGTTTGTGCAAGTGATGGTTTTTTTGCAGATGGTGTGAGTGCAGGGTTAAAAAAAGATGGTGCCAAAGATATGGCATTTATCTACAGTGAAGATGAGTGCGAGGTTGCTTCGCTTTTTACTACAAATAAGATGTGTGCTGCACCGATTAAGCACTTTCGTCAAATGGGTAATTTTAAAACAAACTTTGTTCTTATAAACTCAAAAAATGCAAATGCGATGACGGGCAAAGCAGGTATTGAAGATATAGATGAAGTGCTATCTGCATCTCCAGCGAATGTGAAAAACCCTATCATGAGCTCAACTGGCGTGATTGGTGTTAGGCTTCCAAAAGCTAAAATCATAGAGGGGATGAAACTTTTTGACTTGACAAAAAGAGATTCTGCGGCAGCTGCAAAGGCTATCATGACAACAGATACATTTGCTAAAGAGGTCGCATTTAAAGTTATATTGGAAGATGGAAGTAGTTTTAATATCGGAGCAATTGCTAAGGGTGCGGGGATGATAAACCCTGCAATGGCAACAATGCTCTGTTTTATTACTACTGATGCAAAAGTAAGTAAAGAGGAGATGCAAGAGGCTCTTGATGAGTGTGTAAAGACTACCTTTAATGCCATAAGCGTTGATGGTGACACCTCTACTAACGATACAGTTTTGCTTCTCTCAAACGGCAGAAGCGGTGCTTATGATAAAGAGGCATTTAAAGAGGTACTCTTTAAAGTAATGCACTTTTTAGCACTGGAGATGGTGCGTGATGGCGAAGGCGCTACAAAGCTAGTAACTTACAAAGTAACAGGTGCAAAAGATGATAGAGATGCAGAGATTGCAGCAAAAGCACTCTCTGATTCGCTTTTGGTTAAAACTGCACTCTTTGGAGAGGACCCAAACTGGGGAAGAGTTGCCTCTACAATCGGAGCAAGCGGAGTTGAGGCTTATGAAGAGAAGCTGAGTATCTCCTTTGATAACCTTTGCGTTTATGACAAAGGCAATCTCTACTTTGACGCTGAGATGGAGAAGAAGTGCGCAGCAGTGATGCAGCATAAAAAATTTACCATCTCTTGCGACCTTGGAATAGGCGATGGCAGCTTTAAGGCGTACGGGTGTGATTTAGGGCATGAATACGTTAAGATAAACGCCGACTACAGGACATAAATGTCATTTACAAGAACAAAAGTTACTCAACAACAATAAATGTTACAGGAGGATTGAGATTTGTCACAAAACAATTCAACAATCCTCGATTTCTTCTCAAAATTCCCCAATCAACCATTTGAATTTGTCACAGTCACCGACATAAATATAAAAGAACATCCAAACTACTACAAAGCAATTTTTAGAAACATAAGAACCAATAGATACTTTTCCCGGTTTCTTGTTCCAGAGATGATGAGATACAAATATAAAGTTGGACATATATATACTGACGGTGAGCATGTCGGTCAGAATAAAACTTTACTCAAAGGAGAGTTTACAGTCAATGAAAATATTGATGTAAATCTTGTGCGTTTATCAACTGTTCTTAGTGAAGAAGAGGCTAAAAACATAATAGATTATGAAGATGTAACTAAGTACCTGTTGAGACAATATGCCCATGTAGAAATACAAGACGAATGTACACTTATAATACCGTGCTATACGATAGCAAATAGATTCTACTTCTTATCTTCATCTATGAAACATGCGATTATGAGTGAGACGCTTGGAGAGCTTTATTATGAAGGTAGTTTCCATAATGAAAAAAATGCCAAAGGAGAAACTGTCATAAAGCTGCATATTAAAAAGAAAGCGGGAAAAAAAGACCTGCCTTTTTTATGTCGTTTTATAGGTAATTCTTTTGCAAGAGCAAGACTTGAATATATTTCAAATCAAAAATCTTTAAGTGCGAGCTTTGAGTATCAACAAATCAAGGCGCAATTCCCTGTTAAAAATCCTTTTGAGATATACGCTTCATACATATACCTAGGAGATGATGAAAGAGGTAAGCCTAAGTACTTGGTCCTAAATATACATTCGGACAACTCAGCGCTAGGATTTGAAGAGCTTTACTATAAACAGTTTAGTGCCAAAGCAGACCCTAGAGATATTGGTCCTGAGCAATATAATATTCCCAAGCCGCCTAAGAAAAAGTTCAAAAGAAAAAAGCCTCAAAGAAGCAATAAGATTTATACGGGCACACCATCTAGTGAGTATTTAACATATATCATATGCACAAACGAAGATGAATACTATAAAAACAAAGTACCTATGCATGAAACAACTATCTATTTAGAGAATGAATCAGAACTGCTTGTTGATAATATTCCAAAAACGGTGGGGAACAGTTTTGAAACTCCGACAGCTGACGGAGATAAAGATCTTGGTGAAATTGCCATATCAAATGACCCAGAAGAAAATAATACCGAGAAAAAGATATTTAACCTTGAAAATTTTTATCAGTTTTATGAGGCTTTACTGACTTTTGCATTTGTAGAAGGTTCAGAACTCGTCGGACCGTTAAGTATTAGTAAAATTCAAAATAAAAAACGAAAGTCAACTAAGGCAAAATCATTACTTTATGGTGATGAAAACAAGCAAAGAAGATTTTTGTTTGGAGAGCTTGCTTATGATCAAAAAGCAGTATACATTGTGGAGATAGAGCAAGACAGCAGTTGGGGACCTTCTACTTGGATATTTTTTACATCTGATGATACAGAACCGTATGCTGAAGATGATATGCGAGATATAATTGAGCACTACATTGAAGAGGATTTGCCGTATAAAGACCTTGCTCAGTATGTTGCAAAGAACTACTCTCTTTTATTTGAGCAAAAAGAGCATAAAAAAGGCGATGTTGATGATGATAGTATTGAGAGGTGGTGCGAGAGTGTTTTGAAAAAAATTATTTTGTAATAAAAGATTTGGTTGATTTTTTAAATTCTAATAGTTTGTAAATATTTGTTTTTGTTAAATCATTATTGATAAATAATTTTTTATAAAGTTCATCAAATTTTTCTAATGACATTGCTTTTATATGTGCATGTTCATTTCTTAAGTTAATAATTTCTGAGAGAAATCCAGTTAATTCTGATGTGAAAAATACTCTATTCAAATTTTCTATTTCATCAAACTCCTCAATTGTTTTTGCATCTTTAAGAAGCAAAATAATTCCACCTAGCATTATGCCTTGAAGTTTACTTATATTATTGTGTTCGAATTGATTTAACTTCACTTGCTTTCTATTCTCTAAATCTTGAGTGATACTTCGTCTTGAGTTTGATATATTTGTCCAAGGAGAAGTATTATTACATACATTACTTTTGATTCTTAGAAACCATGAAAAAGACGTATTAAGCTCAAGTTCAACTAGTTTCCATAAACCACTTGCGGGCATAGAATAATCAAAATGTTCAAAGTTTCTAGCTACGTAATAGTTGTATATTGAAGAAGAAGATTTTAAAAACTTTATACTATCTTCCTCTAAAATATCACTATATTGGTCAAGCACTTCTTGAACTTCTGGAGATATTTTCTCTCCTATTTCTTCACTTAATTTTGTTGCTGATTCTAAAAGTGTATTATCAAGTTTTCCAAATATTTCTTCTTTGTTTTCAAGACCCTCCCTGTTTAAAAGTTGAGTTATTAACTCGCTTCTACGAATATCTATTTCACTAGTTAACTTATCAGAACTTCCTTGAATATTTTTTTCATATTTTTCTTTTTCAATCTGCTTTTCAATTTTCTCAAAATCATATTTAAAATCTATACTATTTTTTTCTTTATCAAAGTTCATATCAATTTGTAAAATACCAAAATCAAAATGTATACTTTCATTTTTTGAGATACTAATACTATCTTCACTGCCTAAATACTTTGGATAAATTAAATAAGGTATTGTTCTATAGTCATTATCATCTAACAATGAAGCATCATGTTTAAGTTTTAAAAAATCACTAGATTGTATATCCGCCAATGCATTAATATTTTTCCATTTTGCATCAAAAATAATTTTTAGTTTTTTATCTTCATCTATTAATATATAATCAGGATTAGAACTTCTTTTTTTATCCTCTCCATGCTCTTTTGAAACCAAATTATATTTAGTTGTAGTTTTATTCTCTTTGTCCTTATCAAAGAAAATTTTATACTTTTTATTTTCTGCAAAATCTTTTAAAATTTCATAAACATACCATTCATAGAATGTTGAAGGATTGATAAAAAATGATGTTGTAGTTAAATCATATCGATTGCTAACATACACTTCATTATCTTGATACATCTGCTCAAAACCAAATAAAGATTTGATATCTACTAATAGCTGTTGAGTCTCAGTTTTTGCATTAAATACTTTGAGCATTTTGAGGTTATTGAGTTTTGAAAGAGTGATTTTATAACTTTTATCTACCGTGAATTTGTTGGCTATAAAGCTGAGTACTTTTTTTGCATTATAAACTAAATTTTTTTGATATATTGGATCAATATTGTTTATCCTGTGAGATTTAAAAAACTTTAGTGCATGATATGAAATAGTAGCTATTTGGGAATACAGCATATCTATAGTATGTATTTGATGTATTTTTGTTTTATCAATCTCTTTTATGTTATTGGCTAAATGTAGTTTGTGTTTAATGTCTTGTGATTTGTAGTCAACTTTTACTCTTTTATAGTTTTTGTGATTTTTAAAAAAATGCTCTATTCTATTGAGGATAGCTTCATATTTGTAAAATTCAAATTCGTCAAGTGGCAAATGTGAAGCATTAGACTCATCGTTAATATTGTCAAATGCAAGACTTAAAAGTGAATCAGCTATTCGCTTTGTGTTATCAAATTGGTATTTATTGTTCACTCTGTAGTAATGAAGTAGATAATTTACAAAATCTTTCTCTTTTGTAATGCTATTTTTATTGATAGTCTTTGGTAAAACTATCAACCGATAAATGAAATCATTTTGGTTGAAAATATAATATCCAACCTCATTGTTATACAGCTTGTTAAAAAGATTTTCAAAATGATTTTCGAATACCTTTGTATTTATTCCTTGATTTTCTAAAGCTTGAAAGATATTTTTTTCATTTTCTTGTAGGAATATTGTTTTTACCATCATCAAAGCTCATTTTAAAAAAATGATTTATAAACTTTTTGCTGTAAAATATCTACAATATTCTTATATGATTTGAGTTCCAACTTATCATCATTATAAAATATTTTTAAATATCCTTCTAGTCGATTTGATATATTTTCATCTTTTCTAAACACTTCTTCTAATATAGGCTTTACCTCACTATCAAAGTCTATTTCTCTTATCTCCTTAAACTCAATAATCACTTTTAATAGTGCTTTGTAAAATGCAATTTGACTATCTTCACTGTCTTCTTGTATGTCAAGCCAATTGGCATGACCTATCATATATCTATCAGGATGAGTTTCATTTTTGAATTGTTCTAATATTTGGTTATTTAATTTTTCAAGAAATTTAGACACATCATCAGATTTGAAAATGTATTCACCATTTTCATCTTTTCCTACTTGTTTTCTATTTTTTGGATAGATCTCAATCACATCAAATCTTCTTAAAAGATTATCTTCAATTACTTTTTTATCGTCTCTATAATTTGAAGTACAAAAAATAAAAAGATTTTTAGGAATAATCATTTTGATATTAGTATCGCTGTTTTCAACCAAACTTGGTAGCTCTACATGATGTAAAGTTTTATCGTTTTCTTTAAATTTTTGGTCTATTTTATTAAATAATTCATCATAAGATATTCCAGTGCCATCTGGAATATCTAGCTCGATTGCAGTTCTTTTAGTATCTTCAATAAGATAAATCAAATCTCCGATTAATTCATTCAAACTATTTTCTTGTATCTCTTCAAGTATCAAGACAAATGGTTGTTTTGGTTTATAAATAGCTTTAAAAATATGACTTAAGATAGCCCCCTGTTTTTCTTTATATATTACATTTTGTTTATTGTCAGTTGTTGATATAGATATACCTTGCATAAGATCACTATTTGATGAAGCAGAATGAATATTGATACGAAGAATATTGTTTTGTATTTCACCCATGTTTAGTTTGTCATCATCAAAAATAATATTATCAATAGTTTTACTTTTCCCTGTTCCGGGAACACCTTTTAAAAGAATATTTTTATGTGGAAAGGTTAATTTGCCTTTTAGTGCATTTGAAAACATGAATTTTTCAATTTCGCCTGTTTTCATTGTTTTATCTGCTTGTTTAATATTTAAATTTATACATTTTACGCTTGAGGAAGTATTTAAGTCATCTAATTCTTTAAAAAGATCATTGATGTTATCATTTGAAGCTGCATCATTAATTTTAGTAGCCTGACAATCTTCATTTAATACAAAACTATTGTCTATTAATTCATAACATTCTATTACCTTGATATCTTTTTTTTGCATTATAAAGACATCATTGTCACTTCTAATATAACGATATGTAACATTATAATTTTGAAAGATTGCTTTTCTTTGTGAATCTGTACCAACAAATAGTACAACTCCATCATCTTTTAATACAGTAGAAATTGTTTTGTTTATCTCTGTAATAGTAGAGGATTTATCTTTATAATCATTCATTCTTTTTGTTTTATATTTAATAGAATAATTATTAAAACTATTTGGTAAATCTGTAAGTTCATCTGTAGTATTATCAAATTCTATGGTTATCAGCTTAAAAGTAGAATCAACAGCAAAAGATTTAATTATATAATTTGATGTTTTGTAATAATCTTCAAAAGCATCTTTAATTGGAAGTGTTGTTTTGTACTCAATAATTTTATCACTATCTTGAATGGAAATTTTTCTAAATCTTTCTGTATCGCTAATTGTAGGATTAAATACTAAAAAATCAATCGTTTTCTCATAGCTTAAAAATTGAGTAAAATTTAAAAAATCATTATTTAATATAGTTATTTTTGAATCTAAGTCAATATTTTGATTTGTGACACTTGTTTCAAGATCATTCAAATATATATGGTCAATATTTAACGGTGTATCAAATATTACATGACTAGTTAAATTAGCACTTCCAAAGCAAAGATCCATAATATTTAAGCTGTTACTTAGACTTAATTTGGAGAGATGAATTAACTCTTTAATAAATAATGCTGATTCGCTTGCTTTTTTTGAATCTATATAAAAATATTTACTACCTAAGGGTTTGGGGTCATTTGGATTTTCTTTTGTATTGTTGAAGTTTTCTATTTGTTTATAAATGCTTTCTTTGCTCATCATTTTCTCCAATATATTTCATTAAATGTTTTATGCAAAAGTACTTCATCAATTTTCGCTGTTAAATCACTAATCTTTTCAAAATTGTTAAATTTTTTAGATATATCATCAAAAATACAATTCCAAAATTCAACAAGAATTTTTTGTGTTTCAAATGAATTAACTTTTTTATGAAATGGCACTACTATTTGAATACCAAATTTTGGTAAATCTTTTGGAGTTGGGCGATTTTCACGATTCATATTATATTTGGCTCTCATATTATTAATTTGATTTAGAATAAATAAACTATAAAATTTAATATCATTAGAAAATGATATTACAGTTCTTTCTTGATTTATAAAATACTTATCATAATGAATAAAAAAATTTCTACCAGCAGAACCATCACCGTTATTTGCAAATGAAATATCTGGGTTTTCTTTATTTGGAATGAATATTTTACCTGGATAATTTAATTCACTAACTTTACAAAGGTACTCAGAAGCACCAGAATAAACAGGAAAACCATTTGTTTCTGCATTTTGTAATATTAAATCTTGATTTTTTTCCAATTTCTTTGGAGACAATAAATCAGCCTTTTTAATATCAAAAAAATCTATTTTTTCAAAAGTTATTTCATCTAATTTAATTTCATATCCACTTCTTTTAGCAAACTCATTAAAGCTTTTGACTAAAGTATCATCATGCCTAAATGTAGCAGGGACTAAAGTATTTTTAATTTTTTTAAATATAGGTTGTTGTTGATTCATAGTTTTTCTAAAAACATCAGTATAATTTATTTTCCAAAATTCTAAAAATGCAACTAGAGCTCTTTGAATATCAATTGATTTATACTTTTCACTATAATCTTGCGGGATAGGTATATATTGAGTATCAAAAAAATCTACGGGAACTCTTTTTAAGCCACCTGCACCACGCATTATTTTTTGTGCTCTTTTTCTAAAAAAATCTGCTCTAAACAATAGCCACAATAGTTCAGGTATAAAATTTTTGCATCTAAAAACATGATATTCACTTGAGCCAAAACCTATTCCATTTGTTAAGTTTTTAGCAATAGCAAAATTACCATTTTCCATAGAAGGAGTAACTTTTGTAAAAATCACATCATTCTCTTTAAAATATGTGTAACCATTATAAACTTCAATTATTTTTCTAGTTACAGAAGAGTCCATTATGCCTTTTTGTGCATCTATTTTCTCTAATGGGACAAATGACACATCTATATTTGAGTTTTTTAAAGAAATATCTATCTCGCTTTTTTTTGGATTTATTTCAAAAAATGTGTTATCAGACAAAGAGATTTTCTTAAACTCAACTCTTTCAATATCTAAATCAAGATATTCACCAGACTTATTTTGAAACTCTTTATACTTATCGATAACCTGACTATCTAAAGTACCTATCATCTATTTTGTCCCAAACAATGGATTATTTTGAAACTCATTACACATCTCTTTCATGATAGAATTGAGTTCATTTGTAAGATCATCAAAGCTTAACTCTTCCGTGTCATCTTTGAAACCTATCTCATTTGATATATTTATCTCATATATATCTTTTGAATTTATAAATTTTGATTTATATTTAAACTCTTTTTTACTGTTGATAAGAGTGGCAAGTCTGCGAATATTTTTTACGCTATACGTATTTTTCATCTTATCTTTTGCTTGAGGATGTGGTGAAAAAAGCTCTTCCTCTTTTGTGTCTGCTTTTACTATTGTGATTTTTTCGCTTGGATCACTATCCAAAAACCATATATGCGAACTTATATCTGTATTAGTAAACATTGCATTTGGTTGCTCAAGTACAGCACTTACAAAACCTGTACCAAATATAGCTTTTCGTATCATTGCTTCACTGCTTGTGGCACTACCTGTACTTATAAGCGTAGAAGAGCTGATTATCGCTGCATGAGCATGTTTGTTTCTTCTTTTTTCTGACTTCATCAGATTTATTATGTGTTGCATAAACAAAAATTGCCCATCAGATTTTTTAGGAGTTACTACTTTGTTCTTTTCATCTTTGACTACAAAAAAATCACTTTTTTTGCTGTTCATATTTTGTACTATTTCATCATAGTTATGCTTCCAATCCACGCCGAATGGTGGGTTTGCTATGATGAAGTCGAAGCTTGTATCTCCATTGATTCCATTAGCAAAAGCAGGATTAGTTAAGGTATTGCCATAAGCTATCGTATTTTTAATACCTTGTGATTTTCCATCAAGAGAACTTATTTCTAAAAATATTTTTGCTAAAAGCCAAGTTTGCCCGTGTAACTCTTGTCCATAAACCTCAATATTTTCTATTTTATTTTTATTATAAAAGTAGTGTGCTGATTCCATAAGCATACTAGCCGTCCCACAAGTAGGGTCGTAAATGGCAAGCTTATCATAGCCCTCAGCTTCAAACTTAGAAACCTCACACATAAGATGCACGATAGATTTTTGAGTGAAATGTTGCCCTGTTAAATCACCACTAAGTTTTTTCATTCTTGAAATAGTAGCTTCATACAAGTCTTTGTACTGTTCTTTTGGATAGTCTCTAAAATTTGCCTTATATGTGTAAATGTCAAGTACATTTTCAAGATAATTATTAGGTAGCTCTTGAATGTATCTTTCAAGTTCAAATGTTTTAAAATGATTTAAATAGGTCAAAATATTTTTAGAGGTATCTGGATTATATTTGCTCTCTTGTGTGAAATAATTTAGATTTTGCCCAAGCTTTTCTATATTTTTTATAATATTTAGAAAAGTTTTTTTTGTTTCACCCAAGTCATATTTAGCAAATATTGCATGATCCAAGCCAAAATTATTATTATATTCAAAAGTGAACATAAGCTTGTCATTGTCAATTAGAAGTTTTAAAGCCATAAAAGCCATGATTCTTTGATCATAAGTAGATTCATTAATCCCTATATCCCTAAGGATATCAGAATAAGCCCAGTAGTAATCGCATAGACTTTTTTCAAGAATTTTAGTTCTGTTTGGCATCATTGTCATGTTAACTCCTTTGGTATTCTATCCAAAAATATTTTATATAAAAGAAGAGTATAGAAAATATTTTAAAATTCAAAAATTTATTGCAATTTGTCATATTTTTAAAACTCTTGACAAACAATGCTAATATATAATATTATACACAAAAAATATTTAGTTGTCAAGGATTAATTATATTGTTAAACACTGAATTTAAGCGGAATAGACACTCATTTTATAACCTTAATTATTATTTAGTTGTAAGTATATTTGAGGATAAAAAAATTATATATGATGCACTAGAAGAAAATCTAAAAAATATCATATTACAAAATATCGACAAGCATAAATGTGAGCTTATAGACATCACAATAGAGGAGCAGTCAAAAGTTATAATTCATTTTAGTGCTCCTCCTCATATAAAGCTATCTTCATTTGTAAACAATCTAAAAACCGTGTCTAGTAGGTTAATAAGGAGAGACTTTAAATCTTTGCTTGAAAGAAAAGATATGGGGGCTCATTTTTGGGATATGGAATATCATATTTACACTTGAAGTAGTGGTATTATGATTGTTGAATGAAATTTTTCAAATCATTATCATTGCTCCCGAAATTGCATCCAAACAGTCTTGTTAGGTTCGCTTTATTGACATCTTTACCAATAGACTTTAAATATTCTTCTGCATGTTCCACTTCTTCTTTGGTTACGGTCATGCTATGTGGCAAATACCGAGGTGTGATTTCATTGACACCTTTTTCATACCAAAACGGTATATCTGACATTTTTGTTGTCAAGTCGTGATATGTAAGCTTGTTTGCTTGGATATAGACTTTTAAATTGTGTGGAAAATTTTCAAAAATATACATAATCAACCCAAAAAGCGCTGATTGTGCTTTTGCATCTACTTTTTTAAATATAGGATGGTTGACTTTTTGTTGTTTTGCATCTTTTATGAGTGAAAATAACGGATGTTTTTTTATAAATTGATGTTTACCGTTTAGAAGTATAAGCTTGGATAGTTTTGAAAACACTTCGAAAAATAAAAAAGAGTAGATAGAAGTTTCGCCAAGCTGAATATAGCCGTTTTCTATAGTTTTAAAAATCTTGTTTTGATAGTCAAGACTTGAAATATACTTTTTATGAATTGGCAATTTTCTTCCTTTTTTCAGTTCAAATTCACAGTGGTGGCAGTATGTGTATGGTAGCTTATTTTTATACATCTGCGAGATATCGAGTTTTGTTTCGCAAGAAGGACAATGTTCGTATAAACGGCATTGATGTTTATGACAAATATTGTAAAAAACAACCCGCCATTTTTTTCTAAAGTAGGGTACTTTATCTTCACGCAGGCAGATGGGACAATATTTTTGATGGGTAAAAAATGTAGCCGGATTATTCTCATAGATATTTTCTTGAATATATCCAGAGTAAGTCGTTAGCATTAGGGAACGGATATCTATTTTGTGATGACTTTTTTCTTCAATGATTTTGATCATCTCTGGATCTAAAGTAAGATCGCTTTGGGAAAGAAAAAAAGAGTGGTGTCTGTAGTTTAGATATTGGTTAGTGAAGGTATGCGGATGCGTTTTGTGGGCATAGGCTGTGCGGACTATCCAGGAGGAAAGCAGTTCATCTTCAAGCGGCAGAGGGATGATTACAAAGTTTTCATTTTTTAGTTCCGGAAAGTTTATCTTTTTGATCATATATCTTTGAGATTCATAGTCTTATGAATATTTTGCAGAGTATTAAATCCACACTCTTTTATCTCGTTGATGGTAACTCTCTCGCTGCCAGTTTTTATTGCATATACGGCAGCAGCTTTGATCAGGTTTACAATCTCCCCGATATATCCGTTGCATAGCTCAAGAATCTCTTGTGCATCATCCTTGTTGATGATAGTAGATTGTTTTTTGAGTGGCAGTTTGCTTATTGTAGTGGCTAATAGACTTATATAATCTTTATCCATCTTCCATTTAGTTAGATATTCCGGTCTGTATCTACTGCTGATTTGGTCCTCTGTATTGACAGCACGCAAAGCCTCTTTAACGCCTGCCAAAATTACGGGCATTTTTAGCTTGCTGCTTAAATCTCTTATGGCACTCATTATCTGCTTTTGTCGTGCAGGTGAACCATTTAGTATGTTATGAATCTCATCAATAACTAGGACTCTGACACTTAAGGCTTTAAGGTAGTACTCTACGAGTTTGGCTTTTACATCCAAGGAGTCTCGTGTTTTATAGGGTATATTCAACTGCTCCAAGATAATACTGTAGAGTCTGCTTTCGCTTGGTTCTGTTGGTGAGATGACATATAAAACAGGTCTGCCAATGCCTGTGTATTTATCAAAGAAGTCATCTGCAATCCAATCAGGCTGTTCGCCATCGATATTGTAATCGTAGGGCGGATGCTTCTCTAAAAACTGCTTGAGCAGAGATGTCTTTCCGTTGTTGCTCCCGCCAACAAGCAAGATGCTAATGTACCTGGTCTTGCCATATCCAAAATCGTAAATATCTTCCATCTTTTCTAAGATGTTTTGAGCGATAGGATAGTCAATCCAATACTCTTCATTGATATATTTGATCCTCTCTTCATCAGAGCTGCCAAGTATTTTTTTTGTTTCTTCTGTCAGTTCAATATTCATACGCTACTCTTTAATGTGAAAAGTTTCTATGTTGTCAAAGAGGTCATGAAAAACGTCATCAGTTGGCTTTGTATTTTTTTCTTTTACAACTTGACTCTCTGTTTTGCTTTTTGACTTGATGTCGCTCATTTTAGGTGCTTTGCTTTTTCTCATTTTATGTTTGGCTGTTTTCTCTTTTGCCTGTTTTTCTATATGTGTGAGCCGTTCGTAAGCATCAAAGAGATCATCTTCGTTTGTATCTTTGATGCTATTCTCTTTTAGATATCTCTTGGCTGCATACAGATCCCATACGGTCATATCTGGAGCATGAAGCTTTCTGTAGCTTAACTCAAAATACTCTTTGAGCTCTGGATCAAAGAAATAAAGTTTTTGGATGCTAAGTGGGTCTCTTTTGACTTTAAACTTTAGCTTATTGCCTTGCTCATCATCCCTGTTTATCCAAGTTCTCAGAACATCCGAATAGTACGTAATGCCATCAAGTGTGATACCGTCTTTTTGAACGGTTCGGTAAAATGCAGGCAAGAGAGCGATTTTAATCGTCTCTTGATCTTCTACAATCGGCGGCAAGCCTGTACCCGGATTCTCATCATCGCCAAAGATACCTAAACTGTATTTTTGTCTTGGTGTCATGCCTATTCCATGATGTACACGGTTATGATAAACATTGACGATAAACTCAGTGAGCCACTTTGTTATCTCATCAAGGGTAAAAGTTGCGTTTTTGATGGAATCATACTCAGCTTTTTCGGATATATTAGAAAATGTAGTACCTGGTAAATTATGAATCTCTTTGTTTATGGTCCCAAAAACCCTCTCTACGTGGCTCCCATATTGTGGTCTTCCGACCGGTCTTCGAACCATAGTCATGCCAAATTCGTCACAGACTCTTTGCATGTCAAGCCCAATTAAATCTTTTCCGTTATCAACGGCATATTTGGAAGGAATCCCGTATATTTCCCATTCGCCTTGAACTTCGTATTTTTTTAGAAAATCATCTTTTGGTAAAAAAGCATTATAGAGACATTGGCTCACACTGAAGTATCCAGGTGCTTGCAAAGAGAGATAGAATCCTGCAACCATTCTTGAATACACGTCAATTGCAAGTGTCAAATAAGGTCTGCCAAGAGGTTTTCTTGAGTGAGAGTCAACGAGTATGATATCAAGCGGAGTATGGTCGATCTGATACACTTCCAAAGGAGAGTCTCCCTCTGGATATTCCCCTTCAAAATTTCCATATTTTTCATTTGCTTTTTTTGCACTAAAGCGTTTTTTCAGAGCGAATTTAGGATCGATTATTTTTATTCTATTGCGGACAGTGTTTTCATGTGGAGCGGTTATGTTGAGCTTCTTGCATTCTGCTTTAATTGTGTTGAAGATTTTAGGAAAACCGATTCTTTGTTTGGTAAGATATAGTTCTTCTATAACATCTTCAATGATCTTATTAGTCAAAGGCTCTATGCGACTTCCTTTTTTACCGCGCTTATGTTTGCTTGAGATAAGTGAACTGATTTTTTCTGATTCTTCATAGGTCTTTATCCAACGATAGACTGTCATAGCGGTCACATTGTATTTAGCAGCTACCTCTTCAACTTCGTCACGTGACTTTTTTCTAAAGACGAGCTCTTTAATAGCATCGTATTTCTTTTTTGCCCCACTCCACTCTTCTTCCGTGTAACTGTCTAGCTGAGTTTTTTCCTCTTGAGGCTTTGAGGATAGATCTTGTATTTTTACATTGATAATTTCAGCTTGATTATCTGTTGGAGCTATGGATAGAGTGTGAAAATTGACAGCTTTTAATATGATATGCTCAACGTTATTGTAAAAGACTTTGGAACCGATTGAGAGGTCTAGTTTACTCATGACTTGCTCCTTTTGCGATAAGAGATGACATAGTGATCTTTTGATTCATATTTATCAAGGCAGGGTTTTTGAATATCTCATGCCAAAGATAGGGAAGGATTTGCAATTGTTCAGTTTGATTGGTTGATAAAAGTTCTAAAAATGATTTGATAGAAATGGGCTCAGAAAGCTTATTGATATTCTCTAGTACTTTATTGGTCATAGTTTGACTTTCAGAGATAAAAGCATTTTTATAGAGAAAAATACAGTTTTTGAAATATATTTGGTCTATTTGTGCATCTGTAAATGTTTCAAAGGGAAGTGACATTTGTCGGGAAATCTCTTCTTTTAAAACAGATATCTTATGTTGTAGCTCTTGATCTGAGTCTATATCACTTTGGTATTTAACTTCAAAGATTTTTTTTGAGCCATCTTTATATATCACTAGTACATCAGGGGTATATCTTGTGTTTTTTGCTTTTAGCTTGTATTTGATTTTCAGTGGCTGCTCTTCAAACGAAACAACATCTTTATCAAACTCTAACAACATGAAAAAATCTCTTTCCAAGATTGATTCAAAAGCCAACTGCTTGTTGTTTTTATAACTTTTAAAATATCCGACACAAGAGATGTAACTTTTCTTTATTTTTCTGACTGCCATATAAAAATTATATCAAAATAAAAAATAATTTTAAATGTAAATTTAATAACATTAGTTATTATAAAAATAAATATATTAATCTTTATAAATATATTTTGTAACATTAGTTTATATATTTTTGGAAATAATTTTGACCTGAAGCATAATATAAGTAGTTGCTAAATGCTATTATGGTACAAATATTTATGATAAAAAGTATTTAAAGTGTGAGCAAATGCAAAGGACAATTATCATTAAATACAAATTAATATGGCAAATTCAAATAGTTTAAAATTTTTTTATACCTTCTTCATATCAGTTTAGGTAGAATTAATCACAAAACATATCTTATTTCATCTATGTTAAAGGGATAAAAATGGCTTTACAACTCAATGCAGAACAAAAATATATATTAAAAATTTTTGGTGATAGAACCAAATATATTATTCCTCCATATCAAAGAGCTTATTCTTGGACTGAAAGTGAATGTGAAGAACTTTTTGAGGATTTAAAAACAGCATTTCAGAAAAATAAATCAGAAGGCTATTTTATTGGCAATCTTGTACTTGCAACATCTGTCAGGGATGAATTTGAGGTTATAGATGGACAGCAACGTTTAACAACATTGATTATGTTTCTAAAAGTTTTATGGGCTTTTGATGCAAACAATAGAAAACTCAAAAATACAATTTGGATATTAGATGATAGAACAGATGCAATCATAGAGCAAAGAGTCAAAACAAATATTTTTATAGAAAGGGATTCACAATCTTTTAATGAAGTATTAAGTGAAAATTATCAATATCAAAAGCCAAAAGATAAAAAAGATAAATTTAAAACAAATATCTATTTTTTCTATGAAAAAGTCAAAAATTTAATTTATCAAGATGGGAACGATATAAAAGATTTTATAGATTTTATTCTTTATGATGTTTCATTGCTCCCCATTTTTTCAGAAGGTGAAAATACTGCTAAAGCGAGAGAAAAAGCTTTGAAAATTTTTGAAACTATGAACAATAGAGGGATGCCGCTTGATGATAGTGATATTTTTAAATCAAATCTCTACTATATGGCAAACAGAGATGAAGAACAGGATACTTTTGTGGAACTTTGGAAATCTTTCGATGAACGATGTGAAGCGACAGATGACAAGCTCAAACTTAGAGCGTTTAAGATTTATTCATATATTATAAGAGGTGAGCAAGGGATTAAGAGCTCAGAAATAGGGCTACGAGATTTTTTTGAAAAAATGGAATATTCACCGTTTAAAAAGAAAACATATAAAGAAATTTTAAATGATTTAAGTCGTATCGTTGATGCTGTTGAATTTTTTGAATCAAGGAAACAACAAGCTGATAATGAACTTGCAAAATGGTTTCAACTTATAGATTTGTACACCAATGCTTATCCAAAAGATGCAATAATAGTCTATTTAGTTCAAAATGATTTAAACAGTAATAACAATACTGTAGTTAAGTTTGCCCAATCACTTGTAAGACAATCGTATGCAAAAGGTTCTACGACTTACATTAAGAATGATATGTATGATTTAACGATTAAAATTATGTACAACAAATGGGAAGTATTTTATGATAAAGATTATATTTGTCCAGATGGTTTTGGTAGATTGTATAGAGGGTTTGAACTTTTAGAAAAGTATTTAGATCCAAATCAACTTTCAATATACCCTTATAAATTAAAACGAAGGATGAGTGACACTCCAAGTAAAGAGTCTTGCAACCTTTACAAACAGTTTTTTAGAGGCGAATAATGAAAATTCAAACAGCCGAACTTAAATATTTTAAATTTCATAAAGATTTAACTGTTGATTTTGATGGGAAGAGTTTACTGATTTATGGTGAAAATGGAACAGGAAAAAGTTCTATTTATGAGGCTTTATACTCAAATTTTTATCATCAAAAAAGGTTAGATAAAAATATTGCTTCAAACATACAAGAAACGTATAGATCGAGAGGATGTGAAACAGAAAATTTAGAAGTTAATATTAGCTTTGATGCAGGCAAAGAGTTAAACCGTATCACAGATGAACTTTCTGATTTTAATGTCATGAGAGTAGAAAAAACTGGAAACCAAGCATTTTTCAATTCTATAGAACCAACTATTTACTTTGCGAATGAAAAAGTACTAAATAGGCTTACAAAAGAAAATTTTTACATTGCACTAAATGAGACGCTATTTGAAGATTTTCCGCAGATGAAAAGTCCTTATGCAGGTGCTGATGAAAATCATCATTTTAAGCGCTATGCTCAATTTAGCAATCTAGACACGTTAAAAAAAAAGATAATTGATAAAATTGGCAATGATGATGTTGATGCAGTTAGGACTGAGTTTGAAGATATACTTAAGTCAGAGAACGAATTATTGCAGTTTGTATTTGGACATTTTTTTCCAACTAAAGAAATTAATAAAATTATTAAAAAATTTGATGAAACATTTGAAATTTCCTTTGTAATTACGCCTGCACAATCTGGAAATAGTGAAGTTTTAGAGTTTAATCCACCTACCATAAAAATAAAAATTGATGATATCGAATATGATGGAAAACTTTCACACCATTTCAATGAAGCCAAACTCAAACTTATCGGTGTGGCTATCTATTTTGCTCTTGCTAAAAAATATGAAGCTGAAAATGGTGGATTTAAACTTTTGGTATTAGATGATTTTTTGACGTCCCTTGATATGGCGAATCGAAAATTGATTATGAAGTATATTTTAGAAGAGTTCCAAGATTATCAAAAGCTTATTTTGACCCATAATTTACAGTTTTTTAATATGGCAAGAAAATTGATCAATTTAGATAGTGAAGAAGCTAATCAATGGAAAGTACAAAAACTTTTTGTACACGATCATCAAGCCTTTTTGTACGATAAAGATATTAGCTATTTAACAGATGCAAAGGGTAGCCTTTCAACTGGTGATGAATACTCTGCTGGGAATTTTATACGAAAAGAGTTTGAGAGAATTATTACAGAATTTGAACAACTTTTAGAGTTGGGGAGAGTGGAGGAGTTACAAAAAATTATAGATACTTTAAAATCTGAAGACAAGCATTATATTCGGTCGCACAAAGTAACAAATCGTTTTTATCAGAGTGTGCAAAAAATTTTGGATGATTCTACAAAAAATGAACAAGTTAAAATTAATTGTATTAAATCTTCATTTAACCCATTAAACAAAACAGAAATTGAGTTTACTGAAAAAATTCAAAATGCTGACGGGACAATTTCTAACGAAACAATTAAAGCTCTAATTAAACGAGGTGAGTTTTATAAAAACTTCATCTTAAATCCAACATCACATGATGATGCTAATGCTGAGATATATAAAAAAGAGTGTGAAAATGCCATCAATATTTTACAGTTCTTAAACAAAATTATCACTAATTTAAAAGGTACAAAATATGAATAAATTTTGGCTTCTATGATTCTTTTTTTTAATTAAGCCGAAAATGCTTAATTGTCTACGAGTAACATTAGTTCTTGTAAATGACAACTAAAGCTCCAACCAAGCTATTTCTAAAGCTTTTAAAGCTAAATTTGAGCTAAATTAAAGCTGTAATGAAGCTTTCCAAAAACTTTTTCTTTTCCCTTGTAATACTCTATACTAT
>NZ_JALOAA010000044.1 GCF_023229025.1 Sulfurimonas sp. | reverse complement strand
ATGATTAGTTTTTCTCTGGTATCTTCGTAAACTTTAGCATCAAGCTCAATTGTGAGCTTATCTTGGGATATTTTATCTACAATAATTATGGGGCTTAGGTCATAAGCTGTATCTGTTAAAGTAGTCCTAAATTTAATCTCTTCATTAAATGTGGGTGGATTAAATATAAGCTCATTTATATTTTTATAGTTAAGACAAAGAGTAGAGTTAAAGAACTCTAAGGTTACAAACTTTATCTCTTCACGGTTAAAGTAAGCGATATCATTGTCAAAAAACTCTACTCTGCCCTGCGCTTTTTTTCTTGAGAGTGTAGAGTAAAATAGTGCATGGGCAGGGATGATTTCACTTTTGTTTGCAGTGACTTTAAAGTTGAACTGGCGGTAGTTTAAAAACTTCTCTCTTATAATTCTGTAGGCGATGTTTTTGTCTTCAAGCTCATTTCTGTATTTATACATCTTAAGCCTCTCTTCGATAGAGGAGGGCAGAGTCTGGTTTGAGATAGGGGAGAACATCTCATCCATGAGGCGATCTTGCTGCTCTCTTTGCATGGTGAGTCCATAGATGCAGCCGCAGTAGTCTTGGCGGTATAGCTGTTCCTCTTTTGTGACGCGGCTCTGCTCCTGTGTTCCGCCATCTGTTCTGTAGTCAAATGCTATAAACTCAACGCCATGTTTTTTGAAAAATTTATCACCGCTTAATTTTAGCTGTTCTTGTGATTTTAGTGGGCTAACAAGGAGTGTAGTGGTTATTTTCTTCTCGCCGAGAGAGAGTGCTTTTTTTGCACTTACTTCAAAACGTCTGTCAAAACAGACTTCGCATCTTTTGCCCTTCTCCGGTTCATTCTCTAAACCTCTAACTGCTTGGAGCCAAGCTTCAAAATCGTACTCTCCTTCAAGGAGCTCAATGCCTAGCTTTTTACATGAACGCTTTACATCAAGCAGACGAAGCTGATACTCGGAGTAGGGGTGAATATTTGGGTCGTAAAAGAAGCCGGTTAGCTTCTCCTGAGGGTAGTCACGCTGTAGTTTTTCTAGAAAAAAATGTGAATCAACACTACAGCAGATGTGAACTAGCATTTAATACTCAGAGAGATTTTTTTCATGAACGAGTTTCAAAAACCTCAATAGAGTTGATTGCGTCTTGCCCTTTAATTGAGTCAAGAACTTCAAAGCTATCGGCATCATCCTCTTCTATAACGCCAAATACCGTGTGTACACCGTCTAAGTGCGGAGTTGCTACAAATGTGATAAAGAATTGGCTTCCTCCGGTATTTGGTCCTGCATGAGCCATAGAGAGTGCGCCTCTTCTATGTTTTGTTGTGTTTGTATCTGTCTCACAAGGAATTGCCCAGTCAGGTCCGCCTGTTCCCGTTCCCTGCGGACATCCGCCTTGAGCCATAAATCCAGGTATAACGCGGTGGAAATTAAGGTCATTATAAAAACCCGACTCTGCTAAGTGTGCAAAGTTCGCAACCGTGTTAGGAGCCTCCTCGGGAAGCAGTTTTACCCAGATATCGCCTTTGCCTGTTGCTATTTTTGCCCATTGAAATTTATTTATCTCCTCGGCACTCAACTCGTATTTTCTTAGTTTTCTTCCAAACATGGATAACCTTTATGTAGATATTTTTTTGCAATTATAGTCTAAATATTTTAAACAGATACTTTTGTTGAAAAATAATAAGTGTATAATCATAATCATGAAAATAAAACCACTCTTTGACAATATCAGCATAAAACAGGCAGATATTTTTACTATAACTGTTGTTTTTTTACTAACAATGGTCTTTGTAGGACTCCTTGTAGAGGAGATGTATGAGGAGTATGAGAGCTCTTTGAAGCAGAGCGCTCAAATAGAGAGCTACGATATTAAAGATACAGAGCTACAGCAGAAAAATCAAAAAAAATTAAAAACGCTTCTTATAAGTACAGTTTTGGCAATAGTTACTCTCTCATTTATACTTTTTGCCATATTTTTAGGGATAAATAATCTCTTTAATAAATTTTTGCAAAAAGATACCGAGACCTTTTTGGACTTTTTTAAAAAAGCTGTTGATCGTGAAGAGATGATGGATGAGAAGAGTATATTTTTTAAAGATTTTAAAGAGATGGTCGGCTATGCAAATGAGATGGTCAGTAAAATCAATGAACAAAAGAGGAGCCTGAAGAGCCTTAATTTAGAGCTTGAAGAGAGAGTTAAAAGAAAAACAGCGGCACTTTTGCAGATAAATGAAAACCTCCAAAAGGAGAAAAACTTCTCTCAGGATTTATTAAAAGCGCAAAAAGAGTTTTTAAGATACACCGTACATGAGACAAATACTCCGCTTAGTGTTATATTAACTAGTATAGAGTTATACTTGAAGAGTCATCCAAAAGATAGGCAGCTCTCTAAAATAGAGGCTGCGGCAAAAAATATCTTTAGTATATATGACGATTTGAGCTATTTGGTTAAGAAAGATCATATAGAGTACAAAAAAAAGCCTATAAATCTAAATAATTTTTTAAACAGCAGAATAGATTTTTTTAGAGAAGTCGCCGAATTCTCGCTTGTAAAATTTGAGTACACTCCGCCACAAGAGGAGATGTATGTACATATCAATGAGACAAAACTCCAAAGAATCATAGATAACACCCTGACAAATGCAATAAAATATACACTCCCAAAAGAGAGTGCTTATGTTGAGCTGCTAAAAATGGGTGCATATGTTAAGTTTTCAGTAAGTAGCAAATCAAAAATCATACAAGATACCGATAAAGTTTTTGAAGCATATTATAGAGAAGAGAAGAGTAGAGACGGTTTTGGGCTTGGGCTTAGGCTTGTTAAGAGTATCTGTGATGAAGAGGGAGTTGAGGTGGGAGTTGTCTCAGAGGACTTAATGACAACATTTAATTATAAATTTAAATTGATGGGTAATTGATGAAGATACTGCTCCTAGAAGATGAGGTTATGTTAAATGAATCAATCTGTGAATATCTTGAGGCGGAGGGGCATCAGGTTGAGAGCTTTTTTGATGGGCTTAATGCGCTAGAGGCTATAAAAGAGAAGGCGTATGACCTTTTGATTTTAGATATTACCGTCCCAGGGCTTGACGGACTCTCCTTTTTAGAGAAGATTCACGTTATAAAGATACATGTGCCGGTAATTTATATTAGCGCTCTTGTAGATATTGAGGATATTTCACGTGCGTATGATTTGGGATGCAACGACTACTTGAAAAAACCGTTTCATTTAAAGGAGCTATCTCTTAGAGTAAGCAGAGTTAAGATTCTTGACACCACTCCAAGGGTGCACTTAAGACTCTCTAAAAACTACAGCTATGATCAAGAGCACTCCACGCTACTTTTCAATCAAGAGACTCATGTTCTTACAAAAAGACAATCTCAAATAATAGACCTCCTCTCAAGAAACAGAGGACGAGTCGTTGATTTTGAGCAGTTTCAAACCTATGTCTGGAGTGAGCAGATAGTTGATAACGCAACCATCCGCGCAGAGATAAACCGCCTTAAAAAAAATCTCAAGGAGGATTTTATAATCAACGTGCGCGGGATGGGGTATATGGTAGATAAACCTTAAACCCATACTTGATTTATATTGAATCTTCCTCTTTTGGTGTTGCTTCTTGAATTGTCTTATAAAAGTATGCAAGCCCTACAAGCATGATAGTTGTTCCTATTAATAGATAAAAAGCCGATGCCATGTTTGAGAGATCTTCAAGTGCAATTTTAAACACCACCATCAATGTCTCAATAGATAGCGCAATAATAATTGAGATTAAAAATCTTCCTAATACTTTATACTGCTTATCTTCGGACTTGTGGAAGGATTGGTACATAACCTCATACTCAAAAATCTGTTTTGCAAGATCGTAAATTGCAAGACCAAGAGTTATGGAGATTATTGATTTAAATATATCATGTAAAAAATCCGAATCTGCCAAAGAGGACATTAAAACGAAAAACACAAATACACCGTATCCTATAAGGGCAATGGCGACTAAGGCTAGAGCGGTAGAGCCGAAAAAATAGATAACTCGTTTAACCCTGTCATGAAAACCATTGTACTCTATAAGTCTGAGCTCTTCTAAGAGATTAACAAGATTAATATCAAAGATATAGTAAGTTGAATCTACAAAGTGAACAACAGAGATGCTCGCTTTTCCTGTTTTATAGTGAATGTATGGATTGGATATATATATTTTGTTCTCATCAAGATTAAGTTTTAAAAAGTAATGGCTCTTACTACTTCCAATCTGTTTAGAGTCTGACCCGTTTTTATACATTATGGGAGTTATCTGTTTATACTCAGAGTTTACACCATACATAAGCTGAATATATGTGTACTCTTTGAGTATTTTTGGCGCTTCGGTCATATAATCTTCGGGAAGGCTATCTATAAGCCTTTTTATAAAAGAGTCCACATTAACTTTCTGTTTTCTATAGATATTTATAACTTCTTTCATGTCACACCATCCTTTTTTTGTTCAAAAAATATTTAATATCGATATGCTAAAGCTACTATTATAGTGCAAACAGTTTAGATATTTTTTCTATAAAATTAAAAATCACTTTTTTTAAGTTTTGTTGAATATTTAAGTATAAGTTACTATTTTACTCACTTGTTAAAACTCCAAATCCAAATTTTAGTTTTTAGACTCAATGCTATGTTCATGCTATTTTCTTGTTTTAGGATTAGAGCGTTTAATAATAAGGGAGGAGTATGAAAAAGGAGTTAGCGCTTAGTGTTGTGGTACTGAGTTTCATTATAACAACTACTCTTAGTGCAGCAGAAGATTTAAATGCTATGTTTAGTGAGGGTAAGGTAAGCGGGCAGATAAGAGTGTTTTGGATAGACAGAGAGTATCAAGGGAGTGCCGGTAATCAGACACATAGAGGCTCAAGCGCTCTTGGCGGACATTTAAAGTATGAGAGTGCAGAGTTTAACGGTTTGAGTGTAGCAGCCGCATTTTACACTACAAATGAGCTTGACTCTCGTAGTACAAAGGATCGGACTCTCTTAGGGAGAGATAATGAAAACTACTCAATTTTAGGTGAAGCCTATCTTCACTATAGATACAAAAACACAACCTTCAAAGGTGGACGTCAAAAGCTCTCAACACCTATGCTAGGCGATGATGACGCCAGAATGATTCCAAACCTTTTTGAGGCCTATGTTCTCACAAACAGAGATATTGTAAACATGACATTGACATTAGGACATGTAACAAAGTTTGCTCAAGGGACATTTGGTAGAAGTTATAACGGCGGAATTTTATCCGCAACATCGGGTTACTCTTATGTTGATAGCCTAAATCATGTTGGAAGTTTTACAAATGTAGGCACGTATGCTTTTAATGAGTCAACGGATGGCATAACTATGGCATCTATCGACTACACAGGTATTGATAATCTAAAGCTTGAGCTATGGAACTACTACGCGCATGACATAATGAACATAACTTATGCAGAAGCAAACTACTCGCCAAAACTTCTCTTTAGTGAGACATTAAAGCCATATACAGGAGTGCAAATAATAAAAGAGGACTCGATAGGGGATGAGGTTGGCGGCAAGATAGATAGTATATTTACAGCTCTAAAAGTAGGGCTTAAGATAGAGAGGTTAGATATTTCGTTTGCATACTCAAAAACCGGTGAAAATAGTGCTTCAGAACTATTAAGCGGCGGAATTACAAGTGCAATTGTAACTCCATGGGGCGGTATGCCGGCTTATACGCAAGGCATGGTAACGCGGCATATGTTTTTAGCCGGAACTTCTGCTAGCAAAGTTGCGGCAAGTTACAACTTTAAAGAGATAGGCTTAAGTACAGCAGTATATTACGCCTTATTTGATATGGACGCAAACAGCGGATACGGCGTAGAGAGAAGAGCTAGCGAGGCTGGTTTTGATACAATTTTTAATCCAAAAGATATAAAAAATCTTCAACTTCGTCTTCGTGGAAACTTTCCAAGGGAATATGCCGAGACTACAGCCGGAAAAACAGGTTGGAATGAGTATAGATTTATAGTAAACTATAACTTTTAAGGAGAATAGAATGAATAAAGAGATGGTAGAAAAAATTAAGAACAATCCGGATTATCAAGAGTTGGTTTCAAAAAGAAGCTCATTTTCAATAAAACTTACTATTTTAATGTTAATAGTATATTTTGCATTTATTCTCACTATTGCATTTGATCCCTCTTTCTTAGGTACTCCTTTGTCAGGCGACTCGGTAACTACTGTCGGTATTCCTGTAGGAATTGCCATAATATTTTTTGCTTTTGTTTTAACGGGTATATATACAAAAAGAGCAAATAGTGAATTTGATGAGTTAAACAATAAAATTAAAGAAAGCGTAAGGGAGGAGATATAGATGATAAGCAGAATATTTTTACTATTGATTCTTGGAGCCGTATCTCTTTTAGCGGCAGCCGCTATTGAGGGTGAGGCTATGCAAAGAGAGCTTAATCTCTCTGCAATAGTAATGTTTGTGATTTTTGTCGGTGCAACTCTTGTTATAACATACTGGGCGGCAAAGCGCACAAAGAGTGCAAAAGATTTTTATACGGCAGGCGGCGGAATAACAGGTTTTCAAAACGGTATGGCAATAGCAGGCGATTATATGTCTGCAGCATCATTTCTTGGTATTTCAGGGCTTGTTTATCTTAATGGATATGATGGACTTATCTACTCAATAGGATTTTTAGTAGGCTGGCCCATAATATTATTTATGATTGCAGAACCTTTAAGAAATCTGGGAAAATATACATTTGCCGATGTTGCATCATATAGACTTAGACAGACCCCAATCCGTATCTT
Source organism: Sulfurimonas sp. (assembly GCF_023229025.1). GTDB lineage: Bacteria > Campylobacterota > Campylobacteria > Campylobacterales > Sulfurimonadaceae > Sulfurimonas. The sequence continues at coordinate 7,301 of NZ_JALOAA010000044.1, read as the reverse complement.
GGCGGCATCCGGTTCTATAGCAACAGTAGTTTTATATCTTATCGCACAGATGGTCGGTTCAGGTAAGCTGATTCAGCTTCTATTTGGTCTTGAGTATGAAGTGGCAGTAATTATCGTGGGTATATTGATGATGCTTTACGTTACTTTCGGCGGTATGCTTGCTACTACATGGGTTCAGATTATTAAAGCATTTTTACTACTCTCAGGTGCAACATTTATGGCAGTGGCTGTTATGGCGCACTACAGTTTTGATTTTGGTCAGTTGTTCGCACATGCAACGGAGCTAAAGGGAGTAGAGATTATGAGTCCCGGTGGTCTAATTAGCGACCCTGTTTCGGCGATTTCACTTGCGGTCGCACTTATTTTTGGTGTAGCCGGTCTTCCACATATTTTGATGAGATTTTTTACGGTAAGTGATGCAAAAGAGGCGCGAAAGTCGGTATTTTATGCAACCGGTTTTATCGGTTATTTTTATATACTGACTTTTATAATCGGCTTTGGCGCTATCGTTATGATTTTTAAAAATCCTGAGTATTTGGATGTTGCAAAACAGGCTATTGATGGTGGATACCCTATATTTGGCGGCAACAATATGGCAGCAATCCACTTAAGTCATGCAGTTGGCGGTGACTTTTTCTTAGGCTTTATCTCAGCGGTTGCATTTGCTACTATTTTAGCGGTTGTCTCCGGTCTAACCTTAGCGGGTGCTTCGGCAATATCTCATGACTTGTATGCTTCTGTGATTAAAAAAGGTAAAGTTGACTCCATAACGGAGATGAAAGTATCTAAAGCTGCTACCGTTGTTTTGGGAGTTGTGGCAATAATCATGGGAATATTGTTTGAGCAGCAAAATATCGCTTTTGTTGTAGGTCTTGCTTTTGCTATTGCGGCATCTGCAAACTTTCCGATTCTGTTTTTATCTATGTATTGGAGAGGATTGACAACTCGCGGTGCAGTTATAGGTGGAGGCTTAGGTTTAGCAACTGCTGTTATTCTTGTTATTCTTGGTCCAATTGTCTGGGTTGATATTTTAGAGAATGAGACAGCTATATTTCCATATAAGTATCCGGCTCTCTTCTCTATCATAGTAGCATTTATTGCAACTTATATTTTCTCGGTAACCGATAACTCTGAGGGTGCAAAAGATGAAGCAGAGGCTTTTGAAGCTCAATATATCAGAGCACAAACAGGTATCGGTGCAGAGGGTGCTACAGAGCACTAAAGCAGAGTAATAATGGAGCAGATATTGTGAGCATACTTGAGCAGAGAAAACTAATAGAATCTATTCACCCGTTTGAGTTGTTAAATCCAATAACTATGGATAATCTTATGAAGAAGATTGACATAGCGTATTACCCCAAAGAGACACTTTTAATCTCAAAAAATCTCCCTTCCGTAGCTTTTTATATAGTTATAAAAGGCTCGGTAAAAGAGATAATAGACGGGGAGATATATAACCTCTTTAGCCAAGGAGACAGTTTTGATGCCGATGCTCTTATATATGGGGAGTCAAACGGAGATTTTATTGTAGAAGAGGAGCTTATCTGCTATGAGATAAAAAAAGATGACTTTATGGAACTCATGCAAGAGAAGAGTGTTCAAGGATACTTCTTAAAAGATTTCATCACACGGCATCAGCACCTTAAAAACTACTCTACTCAGAGTGAACTCACACCGTTTTTAATCTCAAGGGTTTCAGATATTTTTTTACATAACGCATGTATAGTAGATGAAAAAGAGTCAATTCAAAATGCTCTAAAGAGACAAAAAGAGTCAAAGGCAAGTGTTATTATTGTTAAATCTGGCAGTAGATACGGGATTATAACAGATACAGACTTAAGAGAAAAAGTTCTTCTTGGTGGTGCTAATGTAGAGGATAACGTTCATAAAATAGCGAGTTATGATTTAATCACCATAGATAAAAATGATTTTTTATTTAATGCACTTTTACTTATGACACAAAAAGGGATAAAAAGAGTAGTCGTAAGAGATAAAGAGGAGATAGTCGGTGTTTTAGAGCAGCTTGACTTGCTGAGTTATTTTGCAAGTCACTCTCATCTAATAGCCGTGCAAATAGATAAAGCGCAAACATTTGAAGACCTAAAAGTGCTTGGAAGTGATTTTAAAAATCTTATAGTCTCACTTAAAACTAAAGGTGTTAAAGTAAGATATATAACAAAACTACTCTCATCACTAAATGACAAGATATATAAAAAACTCTTTGATATGTGTGTAAAACCGGAGCTTCAAAAAGATTGCGCTTTAATCGTTATGGGAAGCGAAGGTAGGCAAGAGCAGATTATAAAGAGCGATCAAGACAATGCACTAATTATCAGAGATGGCGTAGATACTCAGCTTTTTAAAGAGCCTATGATGAAGCTAAACGGCTACCTTCTTGAACTTGGATTTCCAAAATGTAGCGGAGATGTGATGGTAAGCAATGAGTATTGGCGAAGAAGTGTGGCTTCTTATAAAGCTCTTATAGATAGATGGGCTTACGACATGAGTGATGAGAGTGTTAAAAATATAAGTATATTTTTAGATGCAAAATATGTAGCGGGAGATGACTCTTTGCTTGAGGAGTTAAGAGATTATTTAAAGAATAATTTTCGCGCAAGAGATGATGTCTTGGCTCATATTGCAAAAGCGATACTCAATTTTGAAACACCACTCTCAATGTTTTTGGGATTTGTTATAGAAAAAGAGCATGACAATAGACTTGATTTGAAAAAAGGTGGCATTTTTGCCTTGGTTCATGGCGTAAGAACGCTTAGTCTTAAATATGGAATCAGTGCCACAAATACAATAGAGAGAATCAAAGAACTAAACAATATGGGTGTAATAGACAAAGTCTTTGCAACAGAGCTTATAGAGAGTTTTGACACACTTAGTTCTATCCGTCTAAAAGCTATGCTTGAGGCAAAAAATGTCAATGAGGGCAACTATATAAACCCAAATAAACTACAAAAGATTGAGAGAGATTTATTAAAAGATAGCTTTAAAGTTATAAATAAATTCAAAAAATTTATGAGTTTTCATTTTCATCTTGGTATGGTTTTGTAATGTTATTCTCTTTTTTTGCAAAGCTAAAAGCAGAGGCAAACCGCTCAAGATTAAAAGATAAAAATTTTGAGTTTTTGTTTGATAAAGATGATAGCGGTGAGTATGTAGTTTTTGACACGGAAACAACGGGATTAAATCCAAAAGAGGATGAGATACTCTCAATAGGGGCTGTGAAGATTAAGGATAATAAAATCCTCACCTCACAGACTTTTGAAGTTTTTTTAAAAAGCCCCAAAGAGATAAGTTCAAGAAGTATTAAAATTCACCATATTCGTCCTTTTGACTTAAAAGAGGCAAAAACAACAGAGGAGGGCATTGTAGAATTTTTAAATTTTGTGGGTTCAAGACCACTTATAGGGTATTACTTGGAGTTTGATGTAAGTATGATAAATAAGTACACAAAAAAGATGCTCGGCATTACTCTTCCAAACAGAATGATTGAGGTATCTGAAATATATTTTGATAAAACAATTTCGTTGATTCCTCAAGGAAATATTGATTTACGATTTGATACAATCTTAAAAAACTGCGGTATTCCAAATATGGGAGTACACAATGCCGTCAATGACGCAATAATGACGGCTATGATATATTTAAAATTAACACAAGGAAAAAATAGATGAAAAAAGAGATTTTTAAGCCAAACAGAGGTTTTGCAAAAGATGCACGTATAAAAAACATGTGTGAATATCAAGCATTACAAGATGCTGCTACTGAAGATTATGAAGGTTTTTGGGGCGGTTATGCTAAAGAGAAGATAGATTGGGTTACACCTTTTACAAATGTACTCGATGAGAGTAATTTCCCGTTTGTAAAGTGGTTTGAGGGCGGAAAATTAAACGTATCTACTCAGTGTATCGATAGACATTTAGATACACGTAAAAATAAAGCAGCAATTATTTTTGAAGGCGATAGAGGCGATAAACAAATCATAACTTATCTTGATCTCTACTATAATGTAAACAGATTTGCAAATTTACTAAAAAATGAGTTTGACGTAAAAAAAGGCGACAGAGTAGTAATCTATATGCCGATGATTCCAGAGGCTGCTTATGCAATGCTCGCATGTGCTAGAATCGGAGCGATTCACTCTATAGTATTTGGAGGATTCTCATCTGAAGCTCTAAAAGATAGAATCGAAGATGCAGAGGCTAAAGTTGTAATCACGGCTGATGGAGCTTATAGAAAAGATAAGCCTTACATGCTAAAGCCGGTCGTTGATGAGGCATTAAGCGGTAAAACGCCTGTTAAAAAGGTTTTAGTTGTTGAGAGAAACGGTGAAGATGTCACGTGGGTAGCAGGAAGAGACTACTCTTATAATGAGTTAATTAAACATCAGAGAGTCACATGTGAGCCAGAAGTTATGGATAGCGAAGATCCACTTTTCTTGCTTTATACATCCGGAAGTACAGGTCAACCAAAGGGTGTTCAACACAACTCTGCAGGCTATATTTTATGGGCTCAAATGACTATGGAGTGGGTATTTGACGTAAAAGAGAATGATACCTACTGGTGTACGGCTGATATAGGCTGGATTACAGGGCATACTTACATAGTTTACGGTCCACTTGCCATGGGTGCAACGACTGTAATGTTTGAGGGTGTTATCACTCATCCGGATGCCGGTCGCCCTTGGAGAATGGTAGAAGAGCATAGAATTAATCAGTTCTACACAGCTCCGACTGCTATTCGTGTGCTTCATAAGATGGGGGAGCATGAGCCTGCTAAATATGACCTCTCAAGCTTAAAAGTTTTAGGAACGGTCGGCGAGCCGATTGATCCTCCTGCATGGAAATGGTACTATGAAAAAGTAGGAGGCAGTAGATGTGCTATCGTCGATACTTACTGGCAGACTGAGACAGGAGGACACATAGTATCTCCGCTTCCAGGGGCTACGCCTATCAAACCAGGATGTGCAACATTTCCTCTTCCCGGGATTATAGCTGAAGTTTTAGATCCTCAGAGTGGCAAAAAGGTAGAAGTAGGCGAGAGTGGTTATTTGTGTATAACTCGTCCTTGGCCTTCAATGATTCGCGGAGTATGGGGAGATGAGAAGAGGTATAAAAAATCATACTTTGAAGATGTAAAAAAAGAGGGCAAACCGGTCTATTTTACCGGAGATGGTGCACATTATGATGAAGACGGCTATATAACAATTACCGGTCGTACAGATGATGTTATAAATGTTTCAGGTCATAGAATGGGCACGGCTGAGGTAGAAGCAGCTATCAAAAAACATTCAAATGTTGCAGAAGTTGCAGTTGTCGGCAAGCCACATGAGATAAAAGGTGAGGGCATTTTTGCATATATTGTTCTCAAATCAGACTGCGGTATAGCAGATGAGATTGAAGAGGTAAAAGCTATTAATAAGGTAATTCAAAGAGAGATAGGTAATATTGCTCTTTGCGATGATGTCGTCTTTGTATCAGGGTTGCCTAAAACTCGTTCAGGAAAAATTATGAGAAGAATTCTTCGCTCAATTGCAAAAGGTCAAGAGATTACTCAAGATATATCAACTCTTGAAGACCCATCCATTGTTGCTACAATAGTTACCGCTGTTAGGTCTTGTAAACTCTAAATATACATAAAAGCAGCACTGTTAAAGTGCTGCCTATATATAACTAAAAGAAGCATTATAGAAAATGATATAATTGCGTTATAAAATAATTATAAAGAGAAAGTATGAAACTTTGTGTAGCTCTGGATTTACCAACAAAAGAAGAAAATTTAGATTTAATACATAAGATAAAAAATTATAACATTTGGCTAAAGATTGGACTTCGCAGTTATATTCGCGACGGGGAAGAGTTTATAAAAGATATAAAAAAGATAAATCCTGATTTTAAAATATTTTTAGACCTAAAACTCTATGACATTCCAAATACAATGGCAGATGCCGCAGAGTCTATTATGGGACTCGGTGTTGACATGTTTAATGTTCATGCAAGCGCAGGAAGACGTGCAATGAGTGAGGTTATGGAGAGACTCTCCTCTTATGAAACCAGACCAATCGTCCTAGCCGTAACAGCACTTACCTCTTTTAGTGAAGATGAGTTTAGAGAAGTTTATGAAAGCTCTATTGCCGATAAAGCGGATAGCTTTGCAAAAGATGCCTATGAGTGCAAATTAGACGGAGTTGTATGTTCTGCTTATGAGAGTGAATCAATAAAAAATATTACAAATAAAAACTTTATGACTTTGACTCCAGGTATTCGCCCGTTTGGAGAAGATGCAGCAGATCAACAGAGGGTTGCAGATGTAGCTTTTGCAAAAAGAGCGAGCGTTGATTTTATAGTAGTTGGTCGTCCAATTTATAACTCTGAAGATCCGGCTTTGGTTATTCAAAAGATTTTAGAGAAAATTTAAGTATCGTTTTTTACCTTTTGCATTAGCTCTTTGAGCTTGGATTGGTAGATATTTTATATTAAGCTGAATATTATTTATATATGACTATAATTGCAACCTTCAAAGGATAGATGGGTGAGTTGGCTGAAACCACATCCCTGCTAAGGATGCGTACTGGTAACGGTACCGAGGGTTCGAATCCCTCTCTGTCCACCATAAAGCCCTATTTTTAGGACTTTGTATCCCCTTAAAAAAACAACTAAAATCCCTTACCTACCCCGAAACGTAAAATTATTGATAAATAGAGATACTTCTGTCAAAGTCATAAACTGTTTTTTATGCAGTACTGTACTCAGGTACAATATACTTCAATCCTAATTAATAGTATTATTAACTAAAATAAAATTATATTTTTAGGAGTCTGAGATGCCGTCAGTTATTGGAAAAATTATTAGTTTTGAAGGTGCATTTAGCATAAAAGGTCTTGATGGTTCTGTTCGTAAAGCTTTGCTTGGCGATAATATTTACGAGGGAGAGGTACTTATTGGCGATAAAAACAATACTCCTCTAAATAATATTGAAATCTCTATATCCGATGCTTCAACTATTGTCATAAGAGGGCAAGAGAAGCAACTTTTTGATGCCTCTCTTGCTACACGGGAGTTTACAAAAGAGGAAACGATTACGCAAAAAGACTCCATAGAGGCTATGCTTGAGGCGAGTGGAGATCTTGAGGAGATACAAGAGTTAGAAACTGCCGCTGGAGAGGAAGTAGTTACTGAATCTTCGGGGACAGCAGAAGCTGCTTTTGCAGAACTAAATAATGCTAGCGTTAATGTTAGTGCAGATCTTCGCCAAAGAGCATTTGACGCCAATGACGGTTTCAACAATTT
>NZ_JALOAA010000043.1 GCF_023229025.1 Sulfurimonas sp. | reverse complement strand
TTTGCAACTCTTCATAATAGAGAGATGTTTCAACATAATCATCTATATTGTAGAGAAAAAATATATTATCCGTAAATGGCTCTAAGGACTCTAAAACATCACTCGGTATAACAGGAACTGCGATATATACCGCCTTTGGTCTCATGGCCAAAATCATCTTAAGTGCAGTTACAAACTTTAGTCCCGTCTCGCTTCCCTCATCAACCAATAAAACAACTTGACTATTCATTGATGCAAAGGGTCTTCCCTTTCTATATTGATATATATAACTAAGAATCTTCTCTTCGTTTTTTCTACGCGCTTCACCATAAATATAGTCATATTTTATTTCAAAAGCATCTACAAGATTCTCGTTTATAACTATCTCCTCTCCTTCGCAGACTCTAGCTATCTCACACTCACTGTTATTTGGCGCCAATATTGCTTCTGAAAAAAGAAAATCAATACTATTTTTATACTTGCCTCTAAGTTCGTGGGCTAGCTCCAAGCCACCTCTAGATACCGCTACTATCTTCCAGTTCTCATCTTTAAGCTTTTGCATAGGCACAACTTCTTGAAGTCTTTTTGCCGCATCTGCTCTGTTTTTGAGTATATTTTTATATTTTATCATTACTTAGTTTGCCTCTGATTTATCAGGCAGTCTATATACAAAACCAGATAGCCTGCCTTCATTTTTCATAATAGGCTTAAGCCTAATTGTCAGATATATAAATCTGTCATACACAGAGTCTGAGAGTCCATCTTGGTTAAGAATCGGTCTATTGTTTTCAAGATATGTAAGTCCAAAGTCCCAGCATCTTTTTTGATATAAAAATCCAACTTCAAAACTCTTTTTCTCACTTCTCTCAAGGTCGTAATCAAGTCTAAAATGGTAAGAGTAGTGCTTGTTATATTTATAACTTACACTTGAAGTCATATAACTAGTAATCGGGGTATAAGTAGAGGTCTGGGGCAAGAAACTATCTTTGTACATGTGTGACAATCCAATATTAAAACTCTGATTATTATATGATATTTTATTAAAATTTTTGGAAAAAGCACTCTCGTCATAATTATAAAACATATTGTTATAAAAGTTAATATTCTCAGCTATCTGGTAATCAAGCTCATTCTCAAGTTCGCCTGCCCCTCCGCCTACATCTTCATATGAGTAGTTCTGTGAGAGTCTATGATAAAAGAGCTGCTTACCTTCGGAATCATAAAGATAGTGTGAGAAATACAACTGCAAATTCTCCTCTATCTCAGTGATATTATAAAATTCACATACGGGGTCTAACTTATTTGCAGGCAGTTTACAATAATCAGTATACTCTTTATAATCCTCATAATACCCTTGCTCCGTTTTTGAGCCTTCTTTTTGATACGTTGCGCCTAAATCTACTACATGAGTACTCTCTTCATACGCTTTTGTCAACTGTGTTGATGCAGAGAAAACATGATAGTTTCTTGCAAATATTCCGTTGTCGTACTCATATATAGATGGATTAGCGGAGTCGTCTTCTCCGGTAAAGATTGTATGTTGCGCATATAAATTTGAGTCATAAGATAGATTTAAAAGCTCATCAAAAAGATGAGTCTGAAGCGTCAAAGGTATATTTATATCTGTTTGAGTCGCGCTTTTGCCTAGAGTCCTGTAGTAGTTGTTACTCATAATATCGAAACTATATAGAAAATGGTCATCTAGCAGAGTATCCAGATAGCTGTGATAATGCGCTGCAGGAAGGTTCTGTAGAGTTTTTTCGTTGCTTGAGAGCGTCAAATCCTTATAGTGTTTGAAATAGGCTCCAAAATAGTTCTCATCAGTATTATAAAAGAGGTTCATTCTTGAGAGAAGTTGTGTAGCAGTTGCATTTTTTGTCGTGTCATTAGTCGAGAGGTTAATATACTCGACATCATTCATATTTACAATGTCGGCATACAATCCGGATTGACCTTTAAAGCTTGTATCAAACCACTCATTGATTACATCAGAGTTCTCATACAAAAAATTAAAACCGTAATGCTTCTTGTTTCCAAGTTCATTCTCTAAAAAGTAATCCTCTTTCTCTTTAAAGTAACCTGCGACAAGAGAACCTTTTGAGACTTCACTATCAACAAATCTAAAAGTACTATATACTCCTGAACCACGATTTGTTCGTATTTGAGGTTTAATCTCTAAATCCCACCAATTTTGTTCGGCAATAAATAGCGCTTGCTCATAGTAAAATCCCTCTTTCTCAGAGATTCCCACCATTGGAGGTAAAAGTCCGGTTCTTCTAGTTGTATCTAGCGAGTAACCAAAATATGGCGTATAAAAAACCGGAATATCATATATATAAATTCTGGCATTATAGAGATTTAACCACATTGTATCGGTGTTATAATCAGATGATGTAAACTCCATTTTCCAGATGGGATCATTTGGGTCACATCCACTCATGACTCCTCTATCAACCTCTGTTTCTATATCTTTTGCATAAGAACTATCACCGCTAATCCATACATCCGCTGTCTGCTCAAGCATATAAAAAGGCTTAAATGTTCTCTCCTTTTTGGCTATGTTTAATTTTGCATACTCTCCAAGAAGCTTAACGTTCTCCCCATTATTTGCTCTAATATTTCCAAAAAGCTCAAGCTCCCCGTTGTTTCTATCATAAATAGCTTTTTTTGCAGTCAAATAATAGTCTTGATAAATAACAACAACCTCGCCGTCTGCTGTTACAATATTATCTTTTGTGTCCATGCTCGTTGCATATACTTCAACTTTGTCATCCCCTATTATATACGTAGTCAGTATGACTAAGAGAGTAAGTAACTTAAACATTTACTACCAAAGTTTTAGCACTTTTATCATGCCAAGTTTGTCTTGCAGGGTCCATAACACCCCATACAAATCCCAAATAAAACATCATTTCACTAACAACCCTGACAACTGCACGGTTTAGAGCCGCAACAACATTTGGTTTTTGCATAGTTTTAATCTCTATAACCCTTATTTTCATAATAATCTTACCCAGAGTCGCGCCATACTGCATAACAAAAAAAGCTTGATATACTACTTTTATAGCCATATACTCCAAAACAAAAGTATTTGTAAGGATAATCATCTCCTCAACACTCTTAGCTTCAAAAAAGGAGTCCCCAAGTGCGAGAATAAGTAACAAAGAGAGTAACATCTCATCTATAAAAAATGCCATACCTCTCTTCTTTATAGCTGCTAAGGTTATTCCCTCTTGATAAAGTCTGTTGTTAATATCTTCGTTCACTTCTCTTCTTCTCTACAGAGCTTGATAAGCTATATCGGTTCTTAGTTTTTTGCCTGCAAAATGAACTTGCCCGCATCTCATATAGGCTCTATCTCTTGCCTCTTTTATACTATCTCCAATACCGACACAAACCAAAACTCTACCGCCGTCTGCATATAATACGCCATCAACCATGCTAACGCCGGCGTAGGAGATATGAGTATACTTCTGGATTGCCTCATGATGTACATCATCAACTATTATCTCTGCTGGCGTTGAGCTTGAGTAGGGATAGTTAGCACTTGCCATAACTACGCCTACGGCATACTGATTTGAGAACTCGACTTTTATTTCGCCGAGTCTGTTTGTTGCAGCTTTATAGAACATATCACTCACACTTGAGGTCATAAGCGGCATAAGGATTTCACACTCAGGATCTCCAAAGCGAACATTGAACTCTAATGTAATGGGCTCGCCATTTACGACCATTATTCCAATAAAAAGAACACCTTCAAATGGTGCACCCTCTTTCTTCATACCATCGAGTGTAGGGCGGATTATTCTATCTCTTACTTTTTGATAAAGCGCTTCATCGACTAAAGGAGTCGGGGCATACGCGCCCATGCCTCCAGTATTTGGACCCTCATCATTATCTTTAAGTCTTTTATGATCTTGCGCTGCAGGAAGCAAAATATAGTCATCTCCGTCACATACGGCAAACATGGAGAGCTCATAGCCGTCTAAAAACTCTTCCACAATTACTTTAAGCCCTGCATCTCCAAAGCTCTTTCCACTTAGCATCTCTGAGATTGCAACCTTTGCCTCATCATGATTTTGCGCAATAATTACACCTTTACCGCCACATAATCCATCGGCTTTTACTACGATTGGGGCGCTTAGAGTATCTGCAAATTTAAAAGCATCTTCAATTGATGATGTCTCTATATAGCGCGCTGTTGGAATACTATATTTTGCTAAAAAGTTTTTCATATAAACTTTTGAACCTTCAAGCTTTGCAGCCTCTTTACTTGGTCCAAAAATTGTAAGTCCGTGCACTTTAAAAATATCGACAACTCCCTCAACAAGCGGAGCTTCAGGACCGACAATAGTCAATTCAATACCGTTTTCTTTAGCATAGAGAGCCAAATCGTTATAATCTTTAATATTTAGGTTTGTTCCCAAAGAGTTTGTAGCACCATTTCCGGGCATAAAAAAAAGTTCATGAGCCTCTTTTTCGTTTAAAATAGCTCTGGCTATAGAGTACTCTCTACCGCCACTGCCCAAAATCAAAATTTTCATCAACACTCCATAAATAAGTTAAAAAATATCTGCTCAATCCATTAAAATGGACTAAACAGATATCTCTGTTAAAGTAGCCCGAACAGCCGTCTCGCATTTGGCTTGGTTCTAAAAGCCGAATTTGGGCGAAGAGAGTATTTCATAACGGCGACATTGTCTTGGCAGAGTTAACATACCTCAAACGACAACACCGACACACAAAAATCCTACCTGTTCGCTATTTGAAAATGTAGAACCCTCATTGATACGATATCTCGAACTGTCCAGACTACTTATATCATTATACAAAAAAAAAATAAATTTCTATCTTAGCTAATGGTTATTTGCTCTTTTCGTTTAACTTTAAGGCAAGTTCTATACAACTATCTATAGATGTACTTTGACTAATTGCGTACTCTATTCCCTCTGGTAAAAGATTTGCCGTTGTCGTACCTATCACTACAACTTTGGCATCTGGGTGGATGGTGTTATTTTTCAAAAAACACTCTATTGAGGATGGAGAAGTAAATATAAGTGTTGAGTCATCGTTTACTCTTACATCCAATATCTCCTTTGAGCACTCACTTACATAAAGTATCTTCTCATCTATATCATACCCTTCATCACTACATGTTTTGACAAAACTTGAAGCGATAAGCTCTGCTCTTAGATAAAGCCACTTTGTCTCTTTAGAAAACTCCTCTATATTTTTTACAAGACTATCCCCATAACCGTTACCGACACCCAATATTTTACCGCCAAACTCTCTATAGGCATCTGCTGTTTTAACAGAGACACAAAGAGCGGGAATATCTATAAACTCACTTTTATCATACTGCTCTAGCGCTTTTAGAGTCTGCTTTGATGTAAGGACGAGATAATCATACTCTGAAAAATTAATATCGGGTTTGAGGTATCTGACATCTAAAGATTTTATATTTACCGCATGCTTGCTTTTTGATGTTGCAAAAAGGTATATTTTTTTTGACATAAAATGCTCCCTCTACTCCCACTCTATTGTTGCCGGCGGCTTTGAAGAGATATCATAAACTACACGATTTATTCCATCAACCTCATTTATAATTCTTCTGCTTATTCTCTCTAATAAATCATGAGGAAGATGAGCAAATGTTGCAGTCATTCCATCAACCGCCTCCACAACTCTTACGCAGATTGTATTATCATAAGTTCTATTATCACCCATAACTCCAACTGATTTTACATTAAGTAAAACCGCAAAAGCCTGCCATGTCTTTGCATAGTATCCACTTGCTTTTAGCTCATCTAGTAAAATAACATCTGCTTCTCTAAGAATAGTCAAATCAGTTTCATTTACATCACCCATGATACGAATTGCAAGCCCCGGTCCAGGAAATGGATGACGGTTAATCATAGATTCCGGAAGACCAAGTTCTAAACCGATTTTACGAACCTCATCTTTAAAAAGCTCACGAAGAGGCTCTATTAGCTCAAAATCCATCCAGTCGGGAAGTCCGCCTACATTATGATGCGATTTTATAACCTCAGAGGGACCGTTTACACTGATTGACTCTATTACGTCAGGGTAAAGCGTACCTTGCGCCAAAAATTTAATGCCATCATGTTTTTTCGCCTCTTTCTCAAACTCTTCTATAAAAGTATGACCTATAATTTGGCGTTTTTTCTCGGGGTCACTTACACCTGCTAATTTACTTAAAAAATTCTCTCTTGCATCTACAACAACTAAGGGAACTTTTAAATTTATTTTAAAGACCTCTTCAACCTGTTCTCTCTCGCCTTTTCGTAAAAGCCCGTTGTCTACAAAAACAGGAACTAACTGATCGCCGATTGCTTCATAAAGCATTGCAGCTACAACAGAGCTATCAACTCCTCCGCTTAATCCGCAAAGAACTTTTGCGCTCCCCACCTTTTGGCGAATAATCTTAATCTGCTCTTTTAAAAAGTGCTCCATCTTCCATTTTTCGGTAACCCCGCAGATATTTTTTGCGAAGTTACGAAGCATTAAGTACCCCTCTTCTGAGTGCTGAACCTCCGGATGGTACTGCATTGCATATATACGTTTTTCTTCATTTGCAACTGCAGCATAAGGGGAGTTAGCAGATGTAGCGATAGGTTCAAATCCATCCGGCAGTACATCTACTCTGTCGCTATGGCTCATCCAAACAATTCTATCATCATCACAATCTTTTAAAAGTGGTGAGCAGTCTTGCCCTACATTTATTATTTTAAGCTCCGCTTTTCCATACTCATGGTGGCTTGCTCTTATGACGCTGCCGCCAAAATCAACTGCAATTCTTTGCATCCCGTAGCAGATACCAAGAATTGGAATACCCATATCGTAAATAGCCTGATCTACTTCATATGCGTCTTTGCTATATACGGAAGATGGTCCGCCACTCAGGATGATACCCTTAGGATTTTTTGCTTTAATCTCTTCTATGCTAGCGTGGTATGGAAGAATTTCACAATATATTTTATCTTCACGTAAACGACGCGCTATAAGTTGTGTGTATTGAGAACCAAAATCTAAAACTATGATGCTGACATTTGTCATCTGAATTACCTTTAAAAAAGTGTTTTGAAGTGCCAAAGAGGCGTTAAGAGGGGTGTACCCTTTTCACATTGTGAAAGGATACAATAATTAAGATTAATGTTTAATATAGAAGCCTAACACTTCATACTGAACATACCAGATAGCAATAGAGACAAAATAACCTATAACTATAGTCCATGCATATCTCATATGTGCACCAAAAGTGTAGATGCCCGGGAGTTTACCCATAACACCGACTCCTGCAGCTGAACCAAAGGATATCATTGATCCACCTACTCCAGCTGCTAAGGTTACAAGCATCCACTGATCAAGTCCCATTTCAGGGCTTGCTTTAAGAACTGCCGACATTACAGGAACATTATCGACAATTGCCGAGAGAAAACCGACACCTATGTTTGACCATGTAGGACCTAAAACAGATGGATCGTAAACTACGGCGGCAAGTCCTAGCCAACCTATAAAGTAAAGAGCTCCAACAGCAGCAAGTATTCCGAAGAAAAAGAGAAGCGTATTGTTCTCAATCTTACTCATCGATTCAAATATATTAAGACGAGAGTTATACTTTCTCTTAAGTCTGTACTGATAAAGTTTTAAGAGAGCCAAACCAAACATCATACCCCACATAGCCGGAAGATGAAGAAGCTGATGAGAAAGAACTGCGGAAGCTATTGTAATTATACCAAGAGCAATTACATTTCTAGAGCCCTGCATTAATTCAGGAACTTTTTCGGTTGATACATCAAAATCAGGCTGAGTTTCAGGCACAAACCTGCTTAACAAAAAGGCAGTGACTAAATAGCCTCCAATTGATGCCGGAAAGAGAAACATAAAGTCTGTAAATGCGCCTTTTCCTGCCGTCCAAGCCATAAGAGTGGTAATATCCCCAAACGGGCTCCATGCACCGCCGGCATTTGCTGCAACAACTATATTTATAGCACCTGGGACTAAAAACGATGTTTTATTACGCTCAATAGTAATAAGCACGGTTGAGAGTATAAGCGCAGTTGTTAAGTTATCGGCAATTGGGGATAGAAAAAATGCTAAAAAACCGGTTAACCAGAAAAGTTTTCTGTAGCTATACCCTTTTGAGATAAGATTATATTTTAACTTCTCAAATACATTCATATGAATAAGCGTCTCAATATATGTCATAGCAACAAATAAGAAGAAGAAAATTTCAGCAATCTCAAGAATTAGATGTTGTGCCTGAGTATGAACAAGACCCATGTCAAGCTCATTTATCATATAGTAAATCGCTATTAATATAAACATAAAAGTACCGATAAATAGAGCGGGTTTAGCTTTATCTATATGATATTTCTCCTCCATTGCAACAAAATAGTATCCTATAACAAATATAATTAGCGCTGCAATTCCGACCCATGTAAACGTTAAGTTTGGAATAACTTCCGCACTACCGCCTGAACTTGCATAAGCAAAACTAAAACTAAACATAATAATTAACAATTTAATCATTGCTATCCTTTTCTATAAAATGTACGCCGATTGACTCATCTCTTGCTAATGCCGCAACAACAATCTCTCTTGCAGTCAGTAAACGAAATTTAAGAAGTTTACCAATTTTTTCTTTTAAAAGAGCATTAATCTGACTTAATGCGCTATTTAAACCCTTTTTTGTTCTTACAATAGATACATTCTCCCACATGATTTTACGCAGAAGGTTCTTTTTGGCTTTATCCTCCTTTAGACTCATAACCTCATCGCTAACGCTAAACTTGACATCTCTTTTTACATGCTCTTTTTTTAGCATATCATCTACAGCGCGTTTTGCAAAAACAAGACCCTCTAAAAGAGAGTTTGAAGCTAATCTGTTTGCACCATGAACCTTAGTTGATGCAACTTCACCTATTGCATATAAAGATTTAACATTAGGTACTGCTGCATTAATGTCGGTTTTAATTCCGCCTATTGCATAGTGAAAAGCAGGTGAAATCGGAACTCTCTGCTTTGGAACATCAAAACCTAAAAGCCTAAGATTTTTATAAATATTTGGAAATCTCTTTGTAAAGTAGACGTGGTCAAAATTTTTAAACGAGAGATATGTCTGCATACCCGTTTTTTTATTATAGTCATATATTGCCTTACTTACTATATCTCTTGAAGCAAGCTCGCCTCTCTCATCATAATCAAACAGAAATCTTCTTCCCTTTTCATCCTCTATGGTAGCACCCTCGCCTCTTAAGGCTTCTGTTAAAAGCAGTTTTTGAGCAGAGTCGTTGTCAACATAGACGGTTGGATGAAACTGCATCATCTCCATATCAGCAAGCTCTATCCCTTTTAAAACACAAAGACCCTGTATATCTGCACTGATGCATGGAGCGTTTGTATGGTACTCATAGAGTGAGCCTACTCCTCCGCTTGCGATTATTACATTATCTGCATATATATTTCTGCTCTCTCTGTGGTCAAGTACTGTAACACCGTAGCACTCACCATCTTCTATAAGCAGATCTACGACTCTAGCATCAGTAAGCATAGGGTGTGGATTCTGTTTTAACAAAAAGTAGTGCATGTAACGCCCTGTCGCATCACCGCCGGCATGAAGTATGCGTTCTTTGGAGTGCGCCGCCTCCTTTGTGTAGAGCAGTTTTCCATCTTTATCTCTATCAAACTCAAATCCACGTGCTATGAGGTCATCAATGATAGCTCTTGAACTCTCACTTAAAACTTTTACTGCCTCTTCGTTGCAAATTCCCGCTCCTGCGTCAAGTGTATCTTTTATGTGTAGAGGAATATCCTCTTTATCAATTGCCAAAGCAATCCCACCTTGCGCATAAAAACTATTGCACTTAAAAGTCTCTCTTTTGTTTATAATGAGAACTTTTTTGCTGCGTGGAAGATGCATAGCGGCATAGAGCCCTGCTACTCCGGCACCTACAATTATTACATCATATTTCATCTGCTGCTTTCATTATTGTCGCTTTTTTTGATAATAAACTCTATACTCTTATCACTTTGCGGTGCTTCTTCTAAATAGTATGGATCGGCTTTATATCCACACCCACTCAAACTTAACAAAAACATTGCTATAATTGCCGTATGAAAAACGCTAGTCAAATTATAAATTCTCTTCAAAGCAGACCCCAACTCTCTAAGTTATCTTATTATAAATGTATTAAAATCGTACAATCAATGTTTACTCCGCCTGTGCAGAGAATGATTAACTTCGCCTATATAAAAAATAGAACTCTTTTTTTCGTATTTAATCACCCCATCGGGAAACAAGAGTTTGATAATAATATACAAAGTATTAAAAGTGCTTTAAAGTTTCACATGCCTTCTGAGTGCCAAGAGTGCAACGAGTCTCTTTTTGATGAGATAAAAGCTTTTGTAACGCATTCACCCAAAAGTAACACACCAAAATACAAAGAGATAAAACAGGTCTATAAGGAGCGCTCAAGCGGGGATTTTGATATAAATGTAGATGATGAAAAACTAAACTCTTTAATTCGCTCGATACAAGAAATTATAAAAAAAGCCAACAAAAATGAAGCTTGAAGAGATAATTAAACAGCTGCCTGACTCTGCCGGAATCTACCAATATTTTGACAAAGAGGGACGCTTGCTTTACATAGGAAAAGCAAAAAATCTGGCAAAAAGAGTCAAAAGCTACTTTAACTTTACCCCCAAGCTCATGCCAAATACAAATCTATCAAGCAGAATCACGCAAATGATTTCACAAACCGTCTCTATGAACTACATAGTGGTAAACTCTGAGCATGATGCATTAATTTTGGAAAATTCACTTATAAAACAGCTCATGCCAAAATACAATATTCTTCTTCGTGATGACAAAACATACCCATATATCTATATAGACAACTCAAAAGAGTACCCTAGATTTGAGATAACAAGAAAAATTATAAAGTCTGCAGATATAAAATATTACGGTCCATACTCTGTAGGAGCAAGAGATATTTTGGATTCTATCTATGAAATATGCCGTCTTGTGCAGAAGAAAGGGTCTCTTAAATCAAAAAAACTCTGTCTCTACTATCAAATAGATAAGTGTCTTGGACCATGTGAGAAAGATGTCTCCAAAGAGGCTTATGCAAAAGAGCTTGACTTAGCAAAAGAGTTAATTCAAAACAAACAGACACTTTTGAAAAAACTGCATGAGAAGATGCTCTTTTATTCCCAAAATTTAAGATTTGAAGAGGCGGGCGAAATTAGGGACAGATACGAGCGAATAAGTCGTTCAGAGATTAAGAGTGAGATAGATTTTGCAAGCGATGAAAATTATGACATATTTGTGCTCAAACATACCCAAAATAGAGCCGTCGTCGTAAGGATTTTTATGCGAGAGGGCAAGATAATATCCTCCTCTCATGACTATATACAGCTGCATGAGGGGTATGATGAAGATGAGTTGTACCAAAGAGTAGTTATGGATTTTTACTCAAGCGGCAAGCCCCCGATTATAGCGCCGATTTTAGTAGCATCTGATTTTGAGGGCAGGAAGATTATAGAGAGTTATCTTACAACTATATTTGAAAAAAAAGCAGAGATTAGAGTTCCTAAAATAGGAGATAAAAAACAGCTTATAGAACTTGCTCTTATTAATGCCCAAGAGCTTTTAAGACGAGAGGCAAAGCAGAAAAAGAGCATAGCATTAGAAGAGATAAAAGAGCTTTTTTCTCTACAAAGAGTTCCGCTTAGAGTGGAGATATTTGACAACTCTCATATGTCGGGAGTTGCAACAGTCGGAGCTATGGCAGTATATGAAAACGGGGTATTTGATAAAAAAAGCTACAGAACATATCACTTAAAAGCGAGAGATGAGTACGCACAGATGAGAGAGACTCTAACAAGAAGAGTTGAGAGCTTTTCAAAAAACTCTCCCCCTGATTTGTGGGTTTTAGATGGGGGAGCAACACTTCTAAATCTTGCGGTAGATATTTTAGAATCAAACGGTATTTTTCTTGATGTTATTGCAATATCCAAAGAGAAAGTAGATAGTAAAGCTCATCGTGCAAAAGGAAAAGCAAGCGACATTATTCACACAAAAAATGATACTTTTAGACTCAAAGAGAGTGACAAAAGACTTCAGTGGGTACAAAAGTTAAGAGATGAAGCCCACAGATGCGCGATAAATTTTCATAAAAAAACTAAACTAAAACTAGATAAACAGAGTAAACTTTTAGAGTTAAAGGGCATATCGCAAGCAAAAATAGTTAAGCTTATAAAACATTTTGGTACATTTGAGGCACTTAAAACCGTAAGCATTGATGACATAAGTTCTGTTTTAAACATAAAAGATGCCAATATCATAAAAGATATTTATAAATAAGTTTTTTTTTAATTTATTAATGCTATATTTAGTGCAACTTATAACACTTACTATATTGTAAAAAGGTTTTTCATGGACAAAGTCATACCAAAAGATGAAGAGTATATCTATGAAGGCAAGGTTGCCATCAGCCAAACAGATTTAAACGGTAATATAACTTTTGTTAATAGAAAATTTTGTGAAATATCCGGTTATTCCCTCTATGAACTGCTAGGTAGTAATCATGACATAATTAGACATCCGGATACTGATAGTACCACTTTTGAAAAAATGCACAAAACCTTAAACAGCGGTCAAGTTTACAACGGTATGATTAAAAATCTTCGCAAAGATGGACGTTACTACTGGGTAGACATTGAGATTGCCCCAATCTTCAATAAACAAGAGCAGATGACCGGATTTATATCAGTTAGCAAACCTTCTCCAAGAAAAAACATTCAACAAAAAAATAGCAAAACAAACTAAAGGGTTCAAATGTTAATCTACAATCACAAAAAAGAGTTTTTAGGAATTGATGAGAGCTATTTAAGAGCTCTTGGACTCTCTAATATGGCAGAACTTCAAAATGAAGCAGATGATTTTTCAGACCTTTTTGTAAAAACTCCGGGCTACATACATAACTTTAAACATGTTCACTGGATTGATTATATTATATGCAGCGACAGCGGTGTAGATCCTAAAGTAGTAATTAATGTCAAAGGCAAAAACTACACTACCTCTATAGATATTAAAACAATCTACCTAGTTGATAACCCATCAGAGAAAGCATATAGAATAAATCTACCAAACATTAGAGCTCTCTCAGATGCCCAAAGTGAGCAAATCTCTATAGATATTGCTAAAAAGCCGCTCTCAAAAGCACAGCCGTTACCCGAAGAGCTCTACCATGCACCGGTAGCTCCAGAGAGCAGTGAACCTAAGATATCTTTTGACCCATATGAGCCCGACCATGAAGAGATTGAACCTACTCCAAAAATAGATCTTGAAAAAACCCTCTCTCTTGATGTTGATATAGAAGAGGATGAGCAAGATTTTACTCCTGAGTTGAGTTTTGAAGAAATTGAATTTCAACAGAATAAAGAGGTTGCTACAAAGGAGCCGGAAAAAGAGTTAATTGAGAGTGAAGATGAGAATCCTTTTGTAAACTATATCTACGATCCAAAAACAGCTTCAGAGGAGCTTGGATTACCTGTTGATCTAGTAGAAGAGTTTATTCAAGACTTTATTGCTCAAGCAAAAAGCTTTAAAAACGACCTTTATGAATCGGCCGAAAATGCAGAGCTAGACAACTTAAAAATACAATCTCACAAACTAAAAGGTGTTGCGGCAAACCTAAGAATAGAAGATGCTTTAGATGCGTTAAGCAAAGTCAATACACTAGAAGATTACGACCTTATAAAGAAAAATCTTGATAGACTCTACAAAATTATAGACAAACTCTCTAAAGCAGATAGCACAACAATTGAGCAAGAGACCATTGAAGAGAAGAGCAAAGAGCTTGATGATGATGATTTTGTTCTATCTATAAAAGAGGATATCCCATCTGAACATGTAGTTATTGATGACTCTCAAGTTCCAAACTCCATTGAGATTCCTGAACTAGCAGATGATGAGTTTATAGCTCAAGATATAGCAATCGAAGATGAGGCTATTGATGAGGATTTATTAATCTCAGAAGAGATAGAGAGTACCTTGGATACTGAATCCACCTATGACAAGAGCATAATTGCCAGAGAGATGGGTCTAGATATAGAGAGCTTTAATGAGCTGTTTGAAGATTACATAAATGAAGCTAAAGGGCTATGTGACTTAATGATAGAGTCTGACAACAAAGAGAACCTAACTGCTTGTAAAAGTGCTGCAGTAAAATTAAGAGGAATGAGTGAAAATATGAGAATTCATGACTTTGACGACGAGTTAAAGGCTATTATTAACTCTAGCGACAACACAACCCTTAGCGCTCTCATTAAAAATATAGTCTCGAAATTAAACTTAATCTCAAACCAAAGAGGATAAACGATGCAACTTGGATTAAAAAATAGATTAAGACTGATAAGTCTTTTACCAATTATTGTACTGTTTGTAATGAGCAGCTACTTTGTTTACAACTCTTTTATTGAATACAGAGCAGCCGA
>NZ_JALOAA010000081.1 GCF_023229025.1 Sulfurimonas sp. | reverse complement strand
ACAATGCATCGTCTGTGAACACAGCACGATCTACGCCAACTACCTTTAGGTGATGCTGTACATAACCTGCCGTCTCGCTCTGGGTCATGGCAGGCAGATGAAACCGAACATTCACTCTTTGTGCTATAGCTTCATAGGCTTGGGTCTGCAGAGTTGCCCGTAGCTCAGGTTGACCCATCAGGATTAAGCTTAGAGGCGAGAAACTATCCATCTTGAAGTTCATGAGGAAGCGAATTTCCTCTAACATTTCACGGCCCAAGAGGTGTCCTTCGTCAATAATGATTACCGGAATCCGGTTGCTTTCATGCATGTCCATTAAAGCCTTGACTAACTGCCTCTTAGCATCACCACGGTAAAATCTTGGCGGGATCCCTAGTTGGTGCAGAACTTCGTAGTAGAAATTCCGGGGAGTGAGGTCTGAGTCGGTGATGTAGAGTACCAAATGGCGAGTTGGATTTAGTTGTTCTGACACAGCCCGAGCGGCTGTGGACTTGCCTGCACCAACTTCACCAGTGCAAAGGGCGAATTTACGGTTTTCTGCAACATGAACCATTCGACCTATCAGCTCTTGATGGGCTTCGGACTGGAAAAGAAGTTTCGTGCTAATTGAGCGGTCAAAAGGAGACGCTGTGCATCCAAAAAAAGACTTAAACATCAGAAGTACCTCCCAGCTTACGGAAGGAGATTGCGCCTAGTTCTTGCTTTTTACGCTTCTTGTCCTGCTTCTCTAGCACATCAAGTAATCGAGAGGTTTTCGGTGGATCTGCGGACTCCAAAACCGGTGGAGAGTCCGCGATCTGGAGTCTAGCTCCTTTAGGATAGATGGTCTTGACCTTTTTGCCATTGTCCCAAACCTCAACAAATTCGGGGTTAATCCTATCGTAACGGACCTCCACTTTTTTGCCTACGAACTCTGGACCGGCGTCAAATTCTATGTTATGTAGCGAGAGGCAGCCGTCTTTACGGACAACGCGATCGTCTTCCCACATGAAGGCATCTCGAAGCTCCTCCATGCTCACAAAGCGGAGCTTGGTTGCATTAGCCTTAAAGACCTGAGCGGGGGTTTGTAAAGTGCCATCTTCAGCTGTTAAGGCACTATGGCTATGGTGGTTGTAACCTTCCTCCAGCCAGATACTAAAGGCAGTGTTCAGCTCGGGGAGTGTTTGAAACCTTACCAAGCGAGCTTCTTCGATGAATTGCTCTACCGTCCTCATAAAACGTTCGACCTTGCCCTTGGAAGTGGGCGAGTATGGTGCCGTTACCTGGTGTTTTACGTTAAGCCTGGCGCAAGCTAGGCGGAACCACCTGGAGACAAAAATTTTTCCGTTGTCCACATACACCTTTTCGGGAAGTCCCCTTTTTAGAACAGCCTTACGAAAGCAGTCTTCAAGTATGGGGAACTTTTCACTAAAGTAGAACTCTCCATGGGTAACGAGTCTGGAGTGATCGTCAATAAAGACCAGTAGATGTGTTTTCCGGAACTTATCGGGGTTCTTAGGATCTGGCAAATAAACCCCGTCTTTCAGATCGGACTGCCACATCTGATTGGGTCGTTCCTTTTGGAAACGGCGGTATCCAGCCTTGCCCTTAACGTGTTTCTTCAAGTCCATAAGACCCATCTTTTTAAAATGGCGAGAGACTGTGGAAGGTCGGAGAACACCGACATTAACTTTCCCCTCGCCCTCCAGAATCTCAATGATTTGGCGAACACTGCGCTGGGGTAACTCTCTTTTCAAAACCGCCGCAGCCTGTAATAACTCTTCCTGCAAAACCCTGGGTTTTCCTTGGTCAGAGCGGGTGCGGGGATACAAACCATCAAAGCCTTGCTCCCGGTAGTTTTGTAGATACCGCCGCAGGGTTCGGGCCGAAATTGGCTCACCTTTGGCTTCTTGGGACGCCAAAATAGCCTCTCGGCGCAGGGCTTTCTCCGCTGGTTCAAGATCCGGCTCCAATAGTGGTGCAATCATCTCAAATCGGCGTAAGGCAACATCCCTTGGGTCACTTAGGTCGTTTTTCATCGGTACGACACTCCCTTCATCTAGTGATTAGAGCTTACAGGGAGTTGGAAGTGACCACGAGGCAAAGGTGCGTGGGATTTAAATCCACAGCCGAGGCTGAGAAATGGTCAAGAGAATATTCACTTTTCCAAGCAGGCTACTACTACGAATTGCTTGCTGCACTAACTGCTCGGCTAAGTGTATCAAGTGCGAGAAACAGGCAAAGCCTGGCTTCCAGACACCAACGGTAACTCCGTGTCGTTCTAGAAAGCCGGCGACAGCTCCGATGTATAGCCGTTCACGTTTGCGATACCTGCGGATCCAGAGCCGCATTGTGTCGATGGAAGGCCATGAAGCGGAGGATTCCTCTTCAGTTGGGGTAATCGAGACATGCTCTACAGCAACCCCTTCTTCTAGAACCTGTTCCAGTACGCTTTCTTGGACCTCTTGCGGGTAGTGCTTGTAGGGCGAGAGGAAATCAGGTAGCACGGCATGGGTCTTACGACAACCGCAACACTTAAC
>NZ_JALOAA010000005.1 GCF_023229025.1 Sulfurimonas sp. | reverse complement strand
TTTCACAAAAGAGTCACGCGGGCTTATCCTTGTTACAGGAACTACAGGTAGCGGTAAATCTACAACCCTTGCAGCCATGATACATGAGATAAACATAACACAAAAAAAGCATATTATAACTATTGAAGATCCTATTGAGTTTGTACATAAAGATAGAGGATGTATTATAAATCAGCGCTCGGTTGGACAAGATACGCTCTCTTTTGATAGAGCGCTAAGAGCTGCTCTTCGTGAAGATCCGGACATTATACTAGTCGGTGAGATGAGAGACCGTGAGACAATTGAGCTTGCACTTCATGCAGCAGATACAGGGCATTTAGTCTTCTCAACCCTACATACGGTAGATGCAAAAGAGACTATCAACCGTATTATTGCAATCTTTCCTAATGAGGAGCAAAACCGTGTCCGTCTCTCTCTTGCTAGCGTGTTAAAAGGTGTAATTTCTCAAAGACTTATTCCAACAAAAGAGGATAAACGAATAGCTGCTATGGAGATACTTGTAAAAACTCCTACAATAGAGAAGCTGATTTTAGAGAACCGAGATTATGAGATTAAGGAGGCTATAGAAAAAGGTCGTGAACACTATAAGTCTCAAAGTTTCGATCAACATATTTTGGATATTTACAATGCAGGAATTATCACAAGAGAGAGAGCGAAAGATTATGCTACAAGTGCATCTGACTTAGAGTTAAAAATGAACGGCTTCAATAGTGCAAATGCAGCTAAGTATCTTGATAAGAGCGAGAGAGATAGCGGCGGTAAAACTGTAGATGAGGATGTATTTGATTTAAAATAAGTTTTAACTACAATTAAAGCTTAAGAATGTATAATTCCAAACATTTTTATTAAGGATTTAATATGTTAGAAGGCATTATTAGAGAGAGTATTGGCAAAAAAGGCACAAAAGCACTTCGCCGTGATGGTTATCTAATTGCGAACATCTACGGAAAAGGGCTTGAAAATATTCATGCTGCTTTTAAAGAGAATGAGTATATCCGTACTGTACGTAAAAAAGAGACTTTATCGTTTGGGGTTAAAGTTGGAACAAAAGAGATGAATGTTGTCGTTCAATCATATGAAACACATCCTGTAACAGCTAAACTTTTACATGTTGACCTAATGGTAGCACAACCAGGTGTTGTAACACACTACCATGTACCGGTTATTCCACAAGGTGAAGCAATTGGACTTAAAAACAAAGGTCTTGTACACATTTCAAAACCTCGCCTAAGAGTAAAAGCGGCAATTGAGAATGTTCCAAACAGCATCAATGTTGATGTTACAAAGATGGACGTAGGTGATGCAAAAATGGTACGTGATCTTGCAAAAATAGAGAACGTTACATTCACAGATGCTGATCGTGTATCTGTACTGAGTGTAATTAAAGCTAAGTAATCATGCTAATAGTCGGTCTGGGGAATCCTGGTCCGCAGTATGAGCATACTCGTCATAACATAGGTTTTATGGTTATTGACGAGCTTGTTAAAAGAGTTAATGCTCAAAAACTCTCCTCATCGTCATTTAATGGCGAACTTTTCAAATTTAAAAATCATTTTTTATTAAAACCGCTTACGTTTATGAACTTATCAGGCATCTCTATTGCAGCTGTTAAAAGTTTTTACAAGATAGATGAAGTAGTTGTAATACATGATGATTTGGATCTTCCTTTTGGCACGCTTCGTTTTAAAAAAGGTGGTGGACATGGCGGGCATAATGGGCTTAAATCTACTGATGAAAAGATATCAAGAGAGTACATCAGAGTTAGAATGGGGATAGGAAAACCGGAGTATAAAGGTGAAGTCGTATCTTATGTTTTAAGTAATTTCAGCAAAGATGAGCAAGAGTATTTGAGTAAATGGATCTCATCTGCATGTGAAGCGATTGAGGCTCTACTTGAGAGTTCACTTGAAGATGTAAGCGCCAAGTATACAATTAAAAAATTTCAGCTAAAATAGCATTAAACTTTTAATTGGATTTGCACCTTATGTTAGCTTTTAAATATATCTCTTTTCACTATATAAAATATTTTCTTATTATCCTCTGTGCACTTGTTCTATTTTTAGTTGGATTTGACTACATGGGGAGTGCGGAGAAGCTAGATATTTCGGCAAACTTACTTCTGATATATTTAGTTTATAAAACCTTTTTTGCTATTGATATGCTTCTTCCTCTTTCACTGATTTTTGCTATGATAAGCACAAAAATATTTCTCATACGCTCAAATGCACTAGTCTCTTTTTACTCGCTTGGATACTCAAGGGTAGATATTTTAAAGCCGTTTGTTGTTGTATCTACGGCTATTATCCTTCTTTTTATCTCCTTGCACTCTATCTCAAACTTTGCAAGAGCAGATGAGATGGCTAAAAATATTCGTAAAAATGCACAATATCTAAGTCCAACTAGAGATCTTTTTTTCACATATAAGGATAAGTTCGTATACTTTTCAAAAATGCTCCCACTACAAGAGAGCGCCGAAGATATAAGAGTATTTAGTTTTAAGGACAACTCCTTAAAAGAGGTTTTAGTAGCAAAAAAAGCAAGATATAGAGATGAAGCATGGCATATAAACGTAGCAGATATTATTACCAAGCCCGACGAGATTGATTTTGATTCACTGGGGATAACAGTCACTAAAGAGAAGAACTTAAAAATTCTTCAGGGCTTTCGACCGAAAATGTTAGATCAGGTATATGAGGGCAAAGTTAATTTCACTATAAAAGATGCAATTGATGCGTATATACTTCTAAAAGAGCAAAAAATAAATACAGACCTCGTTAAGAGTTCATTATATAAAATATTTATCTACCCGTTTTTTGTTCCAAGTCTTGTTGTTATTATCTTCTTCTTAGTCCCTATTAGCGTGAGATTTTTAAATGTCTCTCTATTTAGTTTTGGAGCTATTATTTCATCACTTCTAATCTGGGCAGTTCTCTTTGCGCTTATTGAACTCTCTAGTCATAAAACTTTATCAAGCGAAGTAGGCATTGTACTTCCGGTCTTTATTCTTTTTTTAATTGCCTTTAGACAGTGGAGAAAATATCGCTTAGCTACTTAGTAGTAAAGAGGATAGCTCTACTTTTAAAGCAAAGAGTAGCTTGATTTAACTTGCCATAAGGTTTTATAACAAAAATATAAGTACTTTTTAGATAAAATTTCTTAAAAAAATTTGGGATTTTTATGATTAACTTTAAAGAACTAGCAGCTACATATAAAACTCCGCTATATATATATGATTTAGATTACATGACAAATCAGTATAAGAAGCTAAAAGAGGCTTTTAGGGGAAGAAAATCTATCATAGCATATGCTATAAAAGCAAACTCAAACCTTAGCGTTGTTAATCACTTTGCCTCTTTAGGGAGCGGTGCAGATTGTGTCTCAATAGGTGAGGTGCGTCGTGCACTTCTAGCAGGAGTTGCAAACTATAAAATCATCTTCTCGGGTGTCGGTAAGAGTGATGCTGAGATACGCGAAGCTATACAAAAAGATATACTATATATCAACCTCGAGAGCGAAGCAGAACTCGGACGTGTTGAGCTTATAGCAAAAGAGCTTGATGTAGTATGTAGAATTAGCATAAGAGTAAATCCAAACATAGACCCGCAAACCCACCCATATATCTCTACGGGGCTTCATGACAATAAGTTTGGAGTAGATATAAATACGGCTAAAAGAATGTATATTCGCGCAAATAACTCACAATACTTAGAGCCGGTTGGAATTCATTTTCATATAGGTTCTCAGCTTACTGAGTTAAAGCCTATCTATGAATCTGCGGAGATTGTTGCAGATATGGTCCGCTCGCTTATGGGCATAAAAATTGAGTTGAAGTTCTTTGATATAGGTGGCGGATTAGGTATAACCTATAAAGATGAAGTCACAATAGAGCCTTATGATTATGCACAAGCTATACTTAGTACCTTAAAAGGCTTGGACTTAACAATAATCTGTGAACCGGGAAGATTTTTAACTGCTAACGGAGGATATTTTTTAACAAAAGTTCTTTATGAGAAGCAAAATGGCGAAAAAAGATTTGTGGTAGTCGATGGCGGTATGAATGACCTCCTGCGCCCTAGTTTATACAACGCTTATCATAAAATTGAGGCGATTACAGATAGTAAAACGAACGAGAGCGAAGCTGATGTAGTTGGTCCTGTTTGTGAGAGTGGTGACTTTTTTGCAAAAAACTATATGTTGCCAAAGCTAGAGCATAATGATTTACTTCTTATTCATAGTGCCGGAGCTTACGGCTTTGGAATGGGGAGTAACTACAATACAAGAGGCAGAAGTGCTGAGGTTGCCATTAAAGACGGCAAAGCAAAACTTATTCGCAGACGCGAAGAGTTTGAAGATCTAATTGCATTAGAGAAAGAGTTTTTGGTTAAATAAGATGTATTTCATTGATGTTCAGGGTACGTTAATTAGCGATATAGACAAATCTCCAATTCGTGGAAGCATTGCATTTATAGAGAAGCTTAATGAAAAAAATATCCCTTATGTCATTATTACAAATAACACAAAAAAAGCCTCTAAATCTTTTTATGATTATCTTGTCTCTATCGGCTTTAATTTTAAATTTTCATCATATCTCGACCCCTTAATGCTTTTAGAGTCACGTGTAAAAAAAGATGCAGTTGCAGCGTATGGAGCAGAGGAGTTTTTGGAGGTTTTAAAAAAGATGGGCTACACCCTGAATTACAAAAACCCAAAAACGGTACTAGTCGCGATAAAAGAGGACTTTTGCGCCGATGAGTATGCACAGATGATAGAGTTTTTACTCGGCGGTGCATCACTAATAGGGATGCATGAGACATCTATATATGCGAAAAACAACAAAAGATATCCTGGAGTTGGTGCGATTTTAAAGATGCTTGAATTTTCAACATCGGTCAGCTACGATGTAGTCGGCAAGCCAAGCCCCTCATTTTATAATGAGGCTTTAAGTATGCTTCGTAAGCAAAACAGCAGTGCCGAGTTTAGTGATATAACTATTATCAGCGATGATGTAAAAGGTGATTTAGGAGGGGCAAAAGAGATGGGCATGAAGACAATATTTGTTACAAGCGGAAAGTATAAGAGTGCCGATGAGATACTCCCTTTTTTAAAAGAGGAGTTAAAACCTGATTTAGTTTATGCTGACATGCAAGAAATTTTGGAGACGTTATGAGAACTTTAGATGAGTGTAGAAGTGCTATAGATACTATTGATGACGATGTGTTAAAACTTCTTAACAAAAGAATGGAGATCGTCAAAGAGGTAGGAAAGATAAAAAAAAGCAGTGACGGTACGATTTATAGACCCGAGAGAGAAAAAGCGATTTTGCAGAGATTGACTCAAAAGAGTATAGAGCAAAACGGTGCCTTAAATGCTGCTGCTATCGAGGCTATATTTTTAGAGATTTTTGCGGTCTCTAGAAATTTAGAACTTCCGGAGAGAATAGCATATCTCGGTCCTGAGGGGAGCTTTACGCATCAAGCTGCCGAGAGTCGTTTTGGTGCTATGAGTGACTATCTCTCTCTTGGCTCAATTCAATCTGTCTTTAAAACACTTGAAGCAAAAAGAGCAAAATTTGGTGTAGTGCCCATAGAGAACTCAAGAGACGGGATTGTCGGTGAGACCCTTGATCTGCTTGCAAAAAGTTCTGTAAAAATAGTAGCTGAGTTATATATGCCTATTCATATGTCGTTTGCGACAAAGGCAAAAAAACTGAGCCAAATTACCAAGATATACTCTAAAGATAAGGGATTTGGGCAGTGCAGGGAGTTTTTACAAGAACACAACCTTATAAATGTTGAGCAAATTCCCGTTGAGTCAACTGCAAAAGCGGCAATTTTAGCAGCAGAGAATCCAAATGCCGCCGCAATTTGCAGCCATATAGCGGCAAAGCTCTACGGTGTTCCTACTATGTTTGACCATGTTGAAGATGATATAGGCTCTCAGACACGGTTTGTTATTTTGAGTGATTTTAAAAATGAGAAAAGCCAAGAGGATAAGACATCTATTCTTGTAAGATTAAAAGATTCTATAAAAGCCGGTGCTCTTGTTCACTTTTTACAAGATTTTGATAAAAAAAATATAAATCTATCTAAAATAGAGTCACGCCCGCTAAAAGAGAAGGGTGGTTTTGACTATCTATTTTTTATGGATTTTTACGGTCATATAGATGATGAGAATATTCAAGAAGTGTTAGAGAATCATAAAGAAGAGGTAACTTGGCTTGGAAGCTACATAAAAGGTGAAGAGATTGAAGTTTAATAAAAATTTGCAAAATATTAAAACATATGAGGCTGGAAAGCCAATAGAGTTGGTTGTAAAAGAGTACGGTATAGAGCCAAAAAATATCATAAAGCTTGCATCAAACGAGAACCCTTACGGCTGTTCCCCGAGAGTTATAAGTGCAGTTAGTGCGATATTGCCAAAGATGGCACTCTACCCTGATGACTCCATGATAAAGCTAAAAAATGCTTTGAGTGCGAGATATGGGGTACAAAACAGCAATGTAATCATTGGCTCGGGAAGCGATCAAGTAATAGAGTTTCTCATACATGCAAAAGCAGATTCGGGTTCAAAAATATTGATGAACTCTATAACATTTGCCATGTATGAGATATATGCAAAACATGTCGGTGCCGAAGTTATAAGAACAGCTTCACAGGAGCATAATCTGGATGAATTCTATGAGCTTTACAAAAAAGAGAAGCCGGAGATAATCTTTATTTGCACCCCCAACAATCCAACTGGAGATGCCTTAGATGCAGATGAGATATATGACTTTTTAAAGAAGATAGATAGTGATACATTAGTTGTAATAGATGGTGCATATATGGAGTATGCAATACATAAAGACCCTAAAAAAGAGTTAGTAGTAAAAGAGCTTATAGAAGAGTTTGAAAATGTAATATATCTGGGTACTTTTTCAAAGGCATATGGCCTTGGCGGCATGAGAGTCGGATATGGCTTGGCAGACTCTAAAATAGTAGATGAGCTATATAAGCTAAGACCACCCTTTAATATAACAACGTTATCTCTTGAAGCTGCAAGTGTGGCTCTTGGTGATGAGGAGTTTGTGAAAAAAAGTATAACTCTAAATTTTGAGCAGATGAAACGCTACGAAGAGTTTGCAAAAGAGCAAAAAATAGATATAATAAACAGTTATACTAATTTTGTGACGTTGTGTTTAAACTCAAAACAGGACTCTACAGTGATATCAAATCAGCTCCTCAAAAAAGGGATGATAGTTAGAAATTTAAGCAGTTATGAGATGAATGCAATTAGAGTTACGGTTGGAACAGATGAGCAAAATAGTCGTTTTTTCAAGCTTGTAACACAATTTTTGTAGCTTTAGGGGGTTGTAGGGACTTTACTCCCTGCCTTCAAGACGGATGAGTTCGTTTTGAAGTGTTATATAAGATAAGATAATGGGAAATTGATGGATTTTAAGGTACTTTTTTCACAACTAGTCGTTTTGTATGACAAATTGACTAAGCAACAAAAGTTTATTATAGGCTTAGCCGTTGCCGGTATTGTCGCGTTTTTAGTTTTTATGGTTGTCTATACAGCTAACAAAGATGCAACAAGTAAATATGAAGTACTTTTTGACTCTTTAACTTCAGAAGATGCGGCTAAGGTAGTTGAACAGTTGGAAAAAGACAACGTACCTTATGAGCTGCTTGATAAAAATGTTATAAAAGTTCCTAAGAGTATGGTCTATAAAGAGCGTATAGCAATTGCTTCCTTGGGAATCCCTAAAAATAGCGGCGTTGGGTTTGAGCTTTTTGATAGTCAAGAGTTTGGAGCAACCAGCTTTGATCAAAATATAAAGTATCTTCGTGCTCTAGAGGGTGAGCTATCAAGGACGATAAATGCGTTAGCACCAATTGAGCGTGCAAGTGTTAGTTTGGCCCTTCCAAAAGAGACACTATTTGTCGAGAGACAGGTAGAGCCAACAGCATCAGTAATGCTTCAGTTAGTTGAAGGAAGAAGACTCTCTTCAAGGCAGATAAGAGGTATTAAAAATCTAGTAGCTGCTGCAGTGCCAAATCTTACTTCAGCTAATGTTATGCTAATAGACAGTGACGGGGAGACTTTGGGTGACGAGGATGAGATGGCTCAAATGGGTGAGTTATCAAGTGTTCAGCAGAGCTATAAGACAAAAGAAGAGAAGAAGAAGCAGAAAAAAATAATAGAAGTCATCTCTCCGTTTGTGGGCGGAGAGGAAAAAGTTGTAGCTCAGGTTACAATAGAGTTTGACTTCTCTATTAAAAGCTCAACATCTGAGACGTATGACCCTGAAAATGTTGTCAGAAGCGAGCAGGTAAGCGAAGAGAAGAGAGAGGGTGCAACTCCGGCAGAAGTTGGCGGAGTTCCCGGAACTGTTAGTAATATCGGTCCAGTTGAAGGTCTCTCAAGCAATCAAACAACTGAGAAGTATGAGAAAAACACCGGTACTACAAACTACGAGGTCGGAAAAACCGTCTCAACTATAAAAAGTGAATTTGCGCGAATCAAGAGAGTTACTGCGGCAGTTGTGGTAGATGGTAAGTATAAGTATAAAGTTGATTCAGAGGGTAATCCTACCGATGAGCTTGAGTATGAGCCGCTATCTGAGAGCGATTTAGAAGCACTCTCCGCTTTAGTTAGTCGATCTATCGGTATAAATGAGGAGAGAGGCGATAAGATAAGTGTTCAAAACTTACAGTTTAAGTTGCCTGAGGTTGATGAAGCTCGTAAAAGAGTAAATCAAGCGGTTACATTTTCTCAAACCTACTTAGCTCCATTTTCTGAGCTCTTTAAGTATATTTTTGTTCTTCTGCTTCTTTTTGTGCTTTATAAAAAAGTTATCGCTCCTTTTGCGCAGAGAATGCTTGAAATCTCAAAAGAAGAGGATGAGATTGGCAAGCCTATGCTAGATATTGAAAATGATGCAGATGAGGACTTGGTAGAAAAAGTTCAATCAATGCGCCGCAAAGTTGAAGAGCAGTTAGGGGTTGGAGAGGGATTTAGCGAAGATGAGCTTAAATATGATGTTCTTCTTGAGAAAGTTCGCGGTATGATTGATGAGTCTCCGGAGGCGGTAGCACTTGTTCTTCAAGCTTTAATGACAGAAGAAGCGGATATAACATATAAATAGAGGAAAAAGCAGATGAATCTAAGTCCGACACAGCAAGCAAAATTTGATGAGATGAGTATGGCAGAGAAGATTGCAATACTGCTCATGCAGATGGGTGAAGATGCTACTGCTGCTATATTCTCAAATATGAATATTGATGCCATTACAGAAATCTCAAAACATATTGCTAAAAATAAAAGTGTAGAAAAGTCCGTTGCAACAGCAATTCTTGAGGAGTTTTATGCGATTTTTCAATCCGGTCAGTTTATAACATCAGGTGGATTGGAGTATGCAAGAGAGCTTCTTTATAGAACACTTGGTCCGGAAGAGGCTAAGAAAATCTTAGATAAACTCTCAAAAAGTATGCAAGAGACCCAGAATTTTGCATATCTCTCAAAAATAAAGCCTCAACAGCTATCAGATTTTATTATCAATGAGCACCCTCAGACAATTGCACTGATATTAGCACATATGGATGCAACCGAAGCTGCTGACACACTGCAGTATTTTCCTGATGATCTTAGAAGTGAGGTCTCCATGAGAATGGCTAAGCTTGGAGATATATCGCCTTCCGTAATCAAAAGGGTCTCAGCCGTGCTAGAGTCAAAACTTGAATCACTCGCTTCATATAAAGTTGAAGTCGGCGGACCTCGTGCAGTTGCAGACATATTCAACCGCCTTGGCGCAAAAGCTTCTAAAGAGACACTTGCTAAGATTGAAGAGAGAGATGAGGAGATGTCAAGTCTTATTAAAGAGATGATGTTTACATTTGAAGATATAGAGACACTTGATAAAAATGCAATTGTCGAGGTTCTAAAAGCTATAGATAAGCCTGACTTGATGCTTGCACTCAAAAGCGCTACGGAAGAGCTTAAAGAGAAATTCTTTAGTGCTATGAGTGAGAGAGCAAAAGAGGCATTTGAAGAGGAGATGCAATTTATGGGTGCTGTTAAGATGAAAGATGTTGAAAGCGCTCAAAGAAGAATTGTAGAAGCGGTAAACGGTCTTGCTGAGGGCGGAGTTATTCAGCTTGGAAGTTCAACTGAAGAGATGGTAGAGTAGTTTGTCAAGTATAATCACCAATAAAAAAATAGATAAGCATAATGTTGATAAGTATAACTTCAAAGTATTAGCTATCGGTTCAGAAAATAGCAAAGAAGAGGTTGCCCAATCTGTACTAGCAGAAAAGAAGCCTGCTGTTGAAATGCCGCAGCCAATTGCCCCAAAAGAGGTTGATGCAACGGCAATGAGTTCAAGCTCTAAAGACTCCCTAATAGAGTCTCTTCTAAAAAAAACCGATGAGATGTCCTCTAATTTTATAAAGCTTCAGATGAAGCTTGAAGATATGAGCCAAGAGCATAAGACAGAGCTTGAAAAAGTTAAAGAAGAGTCTTATGCAAGCGGGGTAGAAGCAGGCAAAGAGCTAAAAACAAAAGAGGATGAAAAAAACCTCAAAGAGACTCTATCCATGTACTCAGAATCAATTGCAAAACTTGAGAGTAGCGCGAAGGAGTTTGAGAGCGCATTAGAAGGAATTAAGAGTGAGTTGATAAGCGCTGCACTAGATATAGCAAAAGAGGTAATCAAGGTTGAGCTTCAAGAGAACTCAAATGAGATTGCAAAAACTTTGGCAAAAGAGTTGATAAAAGAGTTACAAAGCGCATCAAAAGTTGCTTTGCGGGTCAATCCAAAAGATCACGGGGCAATCTCTCAAGTTGTCGGTTCTTTAGCGCATGTAGAAGTCATCTCTGACTCTGCGGTGAGTCTTGGCGGAGTTATAGCTATCAGCGATGCAAGCAATATAGACGCACAAATAAGTAAAAGATTTGAACGTGTAAAAAGAGCAGCATTAAGTGAGTGAAAAATTGATAAATATAAAAAAAAGTAATATTAAAGAGTTAGAACTGCTCTGCAAAGAGATAAGAGAAGATATTTTAAGAGTAGTGAGTAAAAATGGCGGACATTTAAGTTCGACTCTCGGTGCTACAGAACTTATTGTTGCCATGCATAAAGTCTTTGATAGTAAAAAAGATCCATTTATATTTGACGTATCGCATCAATCTTATGCACATAAGCTTATAACAGGAAGGCATAAAGAGTTTGACACTCTAAGACAGTTTAATGGCATATGCGGATATACAAAGCCAAGTGAGAGTGAACATGACTACTTTGTAGCAGGGCATAGTTCCACGTCTATATCTTTGGGTGTCGGTGCGGCTAAAGCTATCGCATTAAAAGGTGAGCAGGATTCCAGAGTTCCCGTTATTATGATCGGTGATGGAGCGATGACGGCAGGTATGGTTTATGAAGCGCTTAATGAGCTGGGTGATAGAAAATACCCTATGGTAATTATACTAAACGATAATGAGATGAGTATATCAAAACCGATAGGCGCAATAAGTCGTATACTCAGCTCTGCCATGGCTTCTCCGTTTTACCAAAACTTTAAAAAACATACCGAAAATTTTGTCGATAACTTTGGAGATAGTGCCAGATATATAGCAAAAAGAATGGAGGAGTCTCTAAAGCTCATTACTCCGGGGATTATGTTTGAGGAGATGGGGATTGACTACATTGGACCGGTTGATGGACATAATCTTGCTTCACTTATAGAGAT
This sequence comes from Sulfurimonas sp., assembly GCF_023229025.1. GTDB lineage: Bacteria > Campylobacterota > Campylobacteria > Campylobacterales > Sulfurimonadaceae > Sulfurimonas. Next base: position 59,883 of record NZ_JALOAA010000005.1, on the reverse strand, counting down.
ACTTCAAAAAGCCAAAGAGCTTAAAAAGCCGGTAATAGTTCATGCGCAGACCATTAAAGGTAAAGGGTATGAGATAGCTGAAGGTCAAGAGGAGAAGTGGCATGGAGTGGGTCCTTTTGATATAGATAGCGGAGCGGCATTTAAGAAAAGTACGGCAAAAAGTGCTACGCAGATATATGCTGAGGCACTTTTACATCTTGCAAAACATAATGATAAGATAGTAGGTGCAACCGCTGCCATGCCAAGTGGAACAGGGATAAATGAGTTGATGGAAGTTTATCCGGATAGATTTTGGGATGTTGCAATTGCAGAGCAGCATGCCATTACATCTATGGCGGCACTCGCAAAAGAGGGGTTTAAACCGTTTTGTACAATCTACTCCACTTTTTTGCAACGCGGGTATGATCAGATTATACATGACACCTGCTTGATGAATCTTCCTGTTGTTTTTGCGCTTGATCGTGCCGGAATAGTAGGAGAGGATGGGGAGACGCACCAAGGCGTTTTTGATGTAAGTTTTTTAAGAGCAATTCCAAATATGACTCTTTTTGCACCAAGAGATGAGAAGAGTTTTCATCAGGCAATGGCATTTGCGGCGCAGTATCCTTATCCGTGCTCACTTAGATATCCAAGAGGTTCGTTTACTCAAACTGACTTGCCAGAATCTTTGCCTTTTGAGTTGGCAAAATCTCAGCTTCTTCGCTCAAACAGTACTGATATTTTGTTTATCGGCTATGGTAACGGTGTGGGCCGAGCCTATGAGACAGCAAAACTTTTGGATTTTGAAGTAAGCATACTTGATTTAAGATTTGTAAAGCCGCTTGATGAAGATATGCTTATGACAATGGCAAAAAAACATAAAAAATGGTTTATCTTTAGCGATACTGCAAAAATAGGTGGAGTAGCAAGTGCTATTTTAGAGTTTTTATCTGAGAAAAAAATTCTAAACGTAGAGGTTGTGAGTTTTGAGTATGAGGATAAGTTTATAACTCATGGAAATACAAAACAGGTTGAGGAGTCTTTAGGGCTTTTACCGTCTCAATTGGCAAAAAAGATTACTGATTTAACATTATAACGCCGGCAAACCTTCCTGTTTTTGCCTCTGCTCTGTAGGAGAAGTAGTGCTGTGTGTTGCAACATGTACACTCATTTAAAAATCCGATATTTTCACTATTTATCCCGCATGCCGATAGTTGAGATAGTAAGATTTTGTTAATATCAAGATAAAAACTATCCTCTCTTTTTTGCATGGCATACTCTAAGCCCAACCCTTTTGCCTCTTTATAAATCTCACTGCCCACTTCATAACAACATACTCCGATAGTAGCACCGATGCTTACATGTAGATTCTCTACTTTAGTGCCAAATGCGCTTTGCATTGTTTGAACTACATTATTGATTATATTTTTAAATGCACCTGCGCGTCCTGCATGAGCTGCAGCAATAACTTTTTTCTCATTATCATAAAATAAAATCGGTGAGCAGTCAGCCACCATAACCATAAGCGGAGTATTAGGCTTGTTTGTAACAAGGGCATCACATGTCGGAGGTGTGTTAAACCCTTCATCCTTTACAATATGTACAATATCGGAGTGAATCTGATTCATATATATAAGCGAATTTTTTTCATACTCCAACTCTTGTGCTAAAAGCTCATGATACTCTTGAACGCTTAGCTCATCGTCACCGACATGAAACGCAAGATTGCCACTATCTCTTGTGGTAAAAGCATGTTTTAGGTCTGCAAAATTGTTTAATATGTTACTATGATAAAATTTCATATAATGATTATAACAAAAAACAGGGGTCAATTTTGAGTAAATTTAGTTTATATCCGGTAACTTTGGATGGTTTGGACGCAGAAGTAAAAAGAGAGGAGATTAGAGCATATTTTCACAATACATTTAATATTTTTGAGAAGATTTTTGACGTTTTAAAAGATGATGATGTCTTTTATATGCAGTCGGAGGCGACTCGTCACCCAATGATATTTTATTTTGGACATACTGCAACCTTTTTTATAAATAAACTGATTTTTATGAAGATAATAAAAGAGCGCATAAATCCTGAATTTGAGTCTATATTTGCCGTGGGTGTAGATGAGATGGCATGGGATGATACGCAAAGCGGACACTACAGATGGCCAAGTGTAGAGGAGGTTAGGGCATATAGGGCAAAAGTCAGAGAAGTAGTCGATGAACTTATCACGACTCTGCCTCTAAGCCTGCCTATTACAAAAAAATCCCCCATGTGGATTGTACTTATGGGAATTGAACATGAACGTATTCATATTGAGACCTCGTTAGTTTTGCATCGTCAAATGCCGCTTGAGCATGTAAAAGAGGTAGAGGAGTTCAATATATGTTCTCATAGTAGTATTGCGCCTAAAAATGAGATGCTTAAGGTAGATGGCGGTGATGTTGTTTTGGGAAAAGATGACTCCGATAATCTCTATGGTTGGGATAATGAGTATGGAGAGTATATAGAGAGTGTTGGGGATTTTAAGGCATCTAAATATCTGGTAAGTAACAGCGAGTTTATGGAGTTTGTAAATGCAGGCGGATATGAGAGCGATGAGTATTGGGATGAAGAGGGGAGAAAGTTTCTAGAGAAAAGTGGTGCAAAACATCCGACTTTTTGGGTGCTTGAAGACAAAGAGTATAGATACAGAACCCTCTCAAAGATAATAGATATGCCGCTAGATTGGCCCGTAGATGTAAATGCGCTAGAAGCAGAGGCATTTTGTCGCTATAAGAGCAAAAAGGATGGAGTTGTCTACTCTTTGCCTAGTGAAGCCGAATATAGATTGATTTATGATTATGCAAAGTTAGAGGATATCCCGGATTTTCATGAGAGTAGAGCAAACTTGAATTTTTATCACTACTTTAGCTCATGCCCCGTAAATGAGTTTGGTTTTAACGGTATATATGATGTTGTCGGAAATGTTTGGCAGTGGAGCAAAACACCTATATTTGGATTTGATGGTTTTGCTATCCATCCTGCTTATGATGACTTCTCTGTACCTACTTTTGACAATAAACACTCACTTATACTAGGCTCATCATGGGCTAGTAGCGGAAATCTTATCATGAAGTATTCACGTTATGCATTTCGCAAGCACTTTTATCAAAATGCAGGCTTTAGGTATGTTATATCAAGCTTGAGTGCAAAGGTTCAGAGTGATATATATGAGAGCGATGAATTAGTATCGCAGTATTGTGAATTTCAGTATGGAGATGAAGAGTTTGGCGTTGAAAACTTTGCAGTAGCATGTGCTAGAATAGCTGCAGAATTTGCAACAAATACTGAAAAAGCCCTTGATTTGGGATGTGCAACAGGGCGAGCATCATTTGAACTTGCTAAGAGCTTTGATGAGGTAGAGGGGATTGATTTCTCGGCTAGATTTATAAGTGTTGGCGTAAAACTAAAGGATGAGGGCTACTTGGCTTATAGGGTAAAAACAGAGGGCGATTTAAGCGAGGATAAAAAGGTTACGATAGAAGAGCTTGGTTATGAGAGCGTGAAAGATAGAGTCTCTTTTTGGCAGGGGGATGCATGTAACTTAAAGCCAAACTTTAACTCCTATGATTTGGTCATGGCGACAAATCTTATAGACAGACTTTACAATCCAAGACTATTTTTAAAGAGCGTTCATGAGAGATTAAATGAGGAGGGGGTCTTGATGCTAACATCTCCATACACATGGCAGGAGAGTTCAACCAAAAAAGAGTTCTGGCTTGGTGGCTACAGAGATGATAGCGGCAAAGAGATAAAAACAATAGATACGTTAAAAGAGATTTTAGGCAAAAAATTTGAACTCATTCATCTACAGAATTTGGAGTTTGTCATAAAAGAGACGGCTAGAAAGTTTCAGCATAGTATTGCAGAGGTGAGCGTGTGGAGAAAGAGGTGAGTTATAACTTTTTAACCTCTGCGCCAAGGGAAGATACAAATGCCGAGAAGTATGTTTTAAGAGAGAAGCTCTTTGGGAGCCAAGATGTGCTTCCGGCATGGGTGGCAGATATGGATATAGATACACCTCCGTTTGTTCTTGAAGCCGTAAAACAAAGGCTTGAACATCCAATCATTGGTTATGAAGAGGTTCCAGATAGTGCATTTTTGGCTCAGGCAGAGTGGATGAAAAAAGAGCATAACGTAACTTTTGAGTTAGAAGATATGCTCTACTCGCACTCCGTAGTAGCGAGTATAAATGTAGCCATAGAGGCTTTTAGTGAAGTAGGCGATAAGATAATAGTCCAAACTCCGGTTTACTCTCCGTTTTTTCATAGCGTCTTAGAGCATGAGAGAGAGCTTCTTAAGAATCCTCTAAAGCAGAGTGAGGATGGAAGTTACACTTTTGATATAGATGATTTGAGGGCAAAGATAGATAGTAAAACAAAACTTCTACTTTTATGCTCTCCACATAATCCGGTTGGACGTGCTTGGAGAAGAGATGAGTTAGTGCAGATTTTAGAACTCTGCCTTGAACATAATATAATAGTCTTTAGTGATGAGATCCACTGTGATCTAGTTTATGCACCAAAGAGGCATATACCCTTTGCCTCCCTCTCTAAAGAGGCAAGAGATATTAGCGTAACGGCAATAGGAGTCGGCAAGACGTTTAATATGGCTGGATTTGCCATGAGCAGCGTGGCAATACCGGATAAAAATCTTAGAGATAAATTCTTAAAAGTCTATAATCGTATCCATTTTGCACATGGAAGTTCTCTCTCACATGTAGCTTTTGAAGCGGCATATACAGAGAGTAATGAGTGGCTAAAAGAGCTCAAAGAGCATCTTTTTAAAAACTACAACATGTTAAAAGAGGTATGTGGAAAATATCCGCAACTTATAAAAATAGTGCCCATTGAGGCGACATATTTAGCTTGGCTTGATTGTAGAGGGATGGGGGTTCGTGATAAAGTGCTGAGAGACTTTTTTGTCAAAGAGGCAAAATTAGGGCTTAGTGCAGGGATAAGTTTTGGCAGAGAGGGGAGCGGTTTTATGAGATTGAACTTTGCCGTTACTTCTGATAAAATGTCGCAAATAATAAAAAATTTACAAAAGGCATTAAAGAATTTTAGGAGAGAGAGTTGATTGATATAAACTGGGATGAGTTTAAATTTTTTAAGCAGTACAGCGAGAAGAAAGATGATAACTTTGAGGTGCTCTTAGACTTTCTAAAAAGTTACTACTCCATGACAAATATTAAAGAGATGTATGAGACGATGGCAAATGACGATATCGCGCAGATGATGCTAAATAAGCGGGATATATGCTCGGTAGAAGATCTAGAGAAGCATCTTTTTAGAAACTTCAATGTCGCAAAATAATCTAGCAAAGATAGCCTCATTTTTGGCTAAACATCATGTTTTGACTCTAGCTACATCCGATGGATTAAAGCTTAGTGCGTGCAACCTTTTTTATGCCTATGATTTGCAAAAAACTTCATTTGTAGTTGCAAGCAGCGATGAAACTGAGCATATAAAAAATACTTCAAAAAATCCATCGGTTGCAGGAACGGTTGTTTTAGAGACAAAAACTGTAGGCAAGATAGAGGGAGTTCAGTTTAGAGGTGAGTTCTCAGAGAGTGAGGATGATGAGTTAAAAAAGCTCTATTTTAAAACTTTTCCATATGCTCTTGCTATGAATCCGAAGCTTTGGCAGATAAAGATTAACTACTTCAAACTAACGGACAATACCTTAGGATTTGGCAAAAAGATTATTTGGAAGGCTTCTTCTCTTTAAACATAGTGCAGTCACTTCCGCTACTTTGAAACACCATAAGCGAGGGTATTTGCGCTGATTTAAATCCATATGCTTTGCATCCATGCGGTCTTTTTGCTTCCCATGTAACAAAATAGTATTGACATCTTCTACAGTTAATTCTTTTCATGCAAGCTCTTAGTTTAAGTGCGCTATTTTAGCATATTTGGTACAATGCCCCATAAAATAAAGCAACTAGTTGCCCCTTGAGGGTATGAAACAGATTAAAGGAAGAGTGATGGATAAGATATTGTTGATGCTGCAACTTCAAGCCGATTTAAATGAAGCAACAAACGGAGATAAGTGGACTGAGGGAGTTACAAAAAACGGTAAGCTTATAAACTGGAGAAGATGTATATATATGGAGTGCGCAGAGATGATTGACTCCTTTACGTGGAAGCATTGGAAAAATATAGACCAAGAGGCAGATTGGGATAATCTACAAGTTGAAGTTGTAGATGTCTGGCACTTTATTATGAGTTTAGCGATAGAGAACTACTCTCAAACCCTAAGAGGGCAAGTTGAAGATTTGGCAATAGATATCTCAGAGTTACAGAGTTTTAAAAAGATAGATACAGAAGATGAACTATTTGCAAAACAGGATGAGACTATCTACAAGATAGAGTCTATTATGATAGAGGCTCTATCTAGGGATTCGCTACAACTTGAGAAGCTTTTAGGTGATTTTTTTGATTTGGTGCTTATGAGCGGACTCAACCTTGAGAGCCTCTATAAGCTTTATGTAGGGAAAAATATCTTAAACCAATTTAGACAAGATAACGGTTATAAAGAGGGCTCTTATATCAAAGTATGGGCAGGGGAAGAGGATAATGTAGTAATGAAGAGAGTTTTAGAGCAAGACAGCGGCATAAAACCTGATGCTCTATACAGAGAGCTTACAAAACTCTATTTGGCACTAAATAAGAGTTAAGTGTTGAGCAGCTTATTAGATATAAAAAACCTCTCCTTTGGTTATACAAAAGAGCTACTGCTTTTTGAGGAACTTTCACTCTCTTTAAAAAAAGGGGAGATAAAAGCGATTGTTGGAGAAAGCGGAGCGGGGAAGAGTACTCTCTTTGAACTAATAGTCGGCAATCTTGTTCCGCTCTCTGGAGCTATTAAAAGCTCACGTACTTCGGAGGTTTTTCAAGACCCCTATAGCTCTTTTCACCCAAGCTATACACTTTTAAATCAGATAAAAGATGTCGCAAATATAGATGAGCTTGATTTCTATCTAAAAAATATAAATCTAGATTATGAACTTCTTTTAAAGTTACCTCATGAGCTCTCAGGCGGGCAACTTCAACGCGCTTCAATCCTTCGTGCAATGCTTATGAAGCCTGAGCTACTTCTGCTTGATGAGCCTACTTCTGCACTTGATAATATTATTCAGCTTGAAGTCATGAGTATGCTTATCAAACATCTCGATAGAATGGGAATGTTGCTTATTACGCATGATTTGGATTTGGCTAAGTGGTGCGCCGATGAGATTATTATGATTTGAGGCGGTTTATTTTATAAATAGCTTTGCTAGATAAAAACCGCTTCCAGCCATAATAATTGTGCCAAAAGCATTGAGTGATATATTTATAGCCGCTAAAAGTATATGACCGCCGCTTAACAGTAAAAAGCTCTCAAATGCAAATGCAGAGTATGTTGTAAGAGCACCTAGTACTCCGGTAGAAAGAAAAGATTTCATATGCAAAGAAAATATTGTCGTGTACATAAAATAGGCAATTAAGATACCCATTAAAAAACTTCCTATCAAGTTTACACCAAGTGTTCCATACGGCAGGTCGTGCGGAACTTTATGTGAGATAAGGCCGTTAAAGTAGGCTCTAAGCACTGCGCCTATAAAACCGCCGCTACCTATGGCTAGGATTGTTTGCCAGCTCATCGTCATACACCTTTTGCATTTTATTGCGCAGATTACTTAACCACTTATCGTCACTCTTATCCGCGATAAACGACTCTAAAAAGATTGCCTTTATACGTCCGGGTTTATAATAGAACTCTTTTATGTTGTAATATTTTGATGTCTGCATTAAAACAACAGGCTGAACACGAAGCTTGTTAGCATCAGCTATAATCTTTGCTCCGGATTTAAAGGGAAGCATAGTGCCTGTAGTAGAGCGTGTACCCTCTGGAAACATAGTTATAACTCTGTTAGTTTTAAGAATACGTTTAGCATCTCTTAGAAGCTTGATTAGAGATGTTTTGCTCTCTCTCTCAACAGCTATATCTTTTGGCATTTTAAGAATTAAACCAAAAAAAGGCATATCAAACAACTCTTTTTTTGCAACCCATGTAATATCTCTTTTGCTAATTGTCTCCATCACTACAATATCCAAATCACTTTGATGATTTAGCAAAAACATCTGCGCATCAGGGTCCTCTTTTCCTTCAACTTCAACTGTGAAAAAGATTCCTATTCTAATAAGCCAAGCAGATAATTTTCTGCTGTAAGGTCTTGGAAGAATATGAAAGGTAAGAATCATAATAGTAAGGGATGTAGCTATTATGATTGTTGCAAAGAGCCAACTAACGTGAGCAAATATCTTCATTTTTTACCCATCCTATTTTTTCATTTTCTAACAGCACTTTTACCCAGCCTTTTATCTCATCCTCTTGTTTAAGATGATATACGCTTGAAGTAGTCTCAAATATTGTTCCGTTTACAAGGGGAAGAAGATAGATATTTGAGTTCTCCTTGATGCAGACCTCTTTTGAAGGAGAGCCAACATATGCTATATATGTTAGAGGCAAGAGTATAAAGATAAGATATATATATTTTCGTCTCCATAAGATTATAAAAAAAGCAATTACGGCAACAGCTGCGGCTGCTGCCATTTTAAGTATCTCATGAGATTGGTTTTTTGGTTTTAAGTCACTTTGCGTTGTCACACTGTCATCATCAACGATGATTGGTATATAGATAGGGATAAATCTATTTTTTTCTAAATTAAAGTATGAGAATGATAAGTTTTCTAGTTTTTTATCTATTATTGCATAGTATGTAATTTTTGAGTCAAAGTAAGACTCTGTAATAGATTCTACCCCTTGCTTATAGACATTGTTTAGAGAAAGAGCCGAAATATCGCAATTAGAAGCAGTAGCTACAAATACTACTATGTTATGAAGGGCGTCATAGCTTGTAGTTTTGTACTCAAGTATCTCAAACTCCTTTGCCACAATATGAGAGAAATCTTTTTTTGGATTCAAGGAGATGACATTTAACTCTTTACCGAGCAGTGTTGTAGGTCTGCTCTCCTCATTATTATTACCTATTAGAGTAGCTGTAAAATCAGGAAGTCTGATTGTGCTTGATGTTGCTAAAAAATGAAAAGTTTCATAGTAGTATCTTGAGTCAATCTCTCTTGATGGGAATTCACTTAGAAGCTTTAACCCCTGTGAGTTTGTGGCAGTATAGGTAATGTCCATAAAATCCTTAACCGTAGATAGAGCTTTTATGGTAACGGTAAATATCTCGCCCTCTAGTACTCTTGATGGAATTTTCTCATAGCTTAGATAGATTACTTTTGGAAGGTTCTCTATCTCACTATTGCTCATAAATGTAGTATTATTAATATTTTGGGTATTAGTAGAGTTATTTAAGTCAACACTCTGTGCAGATGCTAGGAGAAAAACGCATACTAAGAGAAAAAGTCTCACGCTTTTAGAAATCCTTGTAACATCTTAAGTCCGTCATCGCTTCCGAGAATTTTTTCCATTGCACGTTCAGGGTGAGGCATAAGTCCAAAAACATTTCTCTCTCTGTTACAGATTCCTGCAATAGCGTCTATACTGCCGTTTGGATTTTTAATATCCCCATCTTCATCGCAATACTTTAAAAGAACTTGATTATTTTCATAAAGCTCTTTTAGACCGTCTTGATCTATATAGTAGTTTCCGTCATGATGAGCTATTGGAATATTTACAACATCACCGTTGCTCAACTCTTCTAAAAATATATTGTCGTTATCTATAACTTTTAGGTGATGATGCTTTGAGATAAAGTGAAGGCTCTCGTTTCTCTTTAGCGCACCGGGAAGCAGCCCTGCTTCAGTTAAAACTTGAAATCCGTTACAGATACCTAAAACTTTTCCACCGCTGTTTGCATATTTTGCCACTGCCTTCATAACGGGAGAGAATTTTGCAATAGCTCCGCTTCTTAAGTAGTCTCCATAGCTAAATCCTCCGGCAACTACTAAGAGGTCTGTGTCAGATGGAACACTCTGCGACTTATGCCATAAAATCTCCGTTTTAGCGCCAAGTTTTTCAAAAGCATACTGTGTATCATATTCGCAGTTCGTGCCGGGAAACTGTAAAATAGTTACTTTCATTTTACCAACTCTATGTTGTAGTCTTCAATTACGGTGTTTGCAAGAAGCTCTTCGCACATCTTTGTAACATCTGCCATAGCTTTTGTCTCATCACTCTCATCTAGGTTCAAAACTATCTGCTTTCCGATACGAACATCACTTACATTATTAAAGTGCAGAGACTCTAATGCATGGTGGACGGCTTTACCTTGAGAGTCTAATACTCCGGCTTTTAAAAATACGTTTACTATAACTTTCATCATCTTTATTTCCCTAAAATTCTATTTAAAACTTGTTCGTATGCAACAGTTAGTCCGCCTAAACCTTGACGGAATCTGTCCTTATCCATCTTTTCACCGCTTGCCATATCCCAAAAACGGCAATTGTCAGGGCTAATCTCATCTATAAGAATAATATTGCCGCTACTATCTTTTCCAAACTCAAGTTTAAAGTCAACTAGATTAAGACCTTTAGAGGCGAAATAAGGCTTAAGGATATCATTTATCTGTCTTGCCATTCGGCGAAGTTTGTCAAGCTCATCTTGAAAATTAACCAAACCGAGGATAAGTGCATGTTGGTCGTTTAGTTTAGGATCACCCAATGCATCATTCTTGTAGTCAAACTCAACTAGAGTAAAAGGAAGAACCGTTCCATCTTTTATACCTAGGTTACGGCTTAGACTGCCCGTTGCAATATTGCGAACGATAACTTCTATGAGAATAACCTCTGTCTTTTTATGAAGCATATGGTTATCATCAAGCATCTTTACAAAGTGTGTCTGTATGCCCTCTGCCTCTAAAAGCTTAAAGAGTTCTGTTGAAATCTTGTTGTTAAGCGCACCTTTTCCCGCTTCGCTAGATTTTTTCTCTCCGTTAAACGCAGTCAAGTCATCTTTAAACTCTGAGATAAGAAGGTTTTCATCATCAGTCGTAAACAGTTTTTTTGCTTTTCCCTCGTAGAGGACCTCTCTCTTTTGCATCTTTTTATAATCCTTTTGTAATAATTAATGCTTTTAAAATATCAACACCGACTTTTAGTTGCATGTCTTTATTTATCATCTCATCAGTTATGATGTATTTTGAGTCTTTTTGAGTCTCTTTCTCCTCTTTTTTACCGTCAACTTTTTCTAGTTCTTCTTCTAGGTGTTTCTTTAAGTCAGCCTCTTTTATAGCAAATTCATTTTTATTTACCGTTGCTTCACCTGGAAATACCTCTATATCAGGCTTTACTCCAAGAGCTTGAATTGTTCGTCCGCTTGGAAGGTAGTATCTTGCAATTGTAAGTTTAATAGCTTCCTCTTCCGTTATAGGAAGTACCACCTGAACGCTTCCCTTTCCAAAGGTGTTTTGACCTACTACAATAGCTCGCTTATGATCTTGAAGCGACCCGCTTACAATCTCACTAGCACTCGCACTTCCTCCATTTACAAGGACAACTAAAGGGACATCCGTTAAGGTATTTGAGCTTTTTGCAGAGTATATCTCATCATCTGCCTTGTTTCTACCTTTTTGAGAAACTATGTCTCCTTCATCAACAAACATATCTACGAGTCCGACAGCTTGATCAAGAAGTCCGCCGGGATTGTTTCTTAAGTCAAGAACAATACCTTTTGTTGATGATTTTCTTTTCTTGATAGCTTTTGAAATCTCTTCATCAACTTTCTTATCAAAGCTTGTTACGCGTATATACTGTATGTCATTGCCTATAGATTTTGCATATACCGACTCAATAGTGATGATTCCTCTTACTATTTTAATTGTCAGAGGCTTGCTCTCACCCTCTCTTACAACCATTAGCTCAATAGGAGTACCGACTTTTCCTCTCATGATAGAAACGGCTTCATCGATTGTCATGTTAAGAGTTGATTCTTTATTTATTTTTAAAATAATATCTCCGGCTTCTATGCCTGCTTTGTCAGCCGGAGTGCCTTCAATAGGAGCAATTACGGTAAGTGCACCGTCTCTGATTCCGACTGTAATGCCAAGACCGCCAAACTCGCCGTTTGTTTGAACTTTTAAATTTTTATAATCTTTTTGTGTTAAGTAGTTTGAGTGGGCATCTAAGTTGCTCATCATTCCCTCAAGTGCTTTATCCATTAGCTCTTCAATAGTTATGTCATCTACATTATACTGCTCGACAATGCTTATGACTTTTGTAAATTTTGCTAAAGATTCAAGCCTAGACGCCTCTTTGCTTTTCGTTTTCTCCGCGTCAGAAGCAAAAAGATTTGTTGAAAACAGTAGAGCCAAGGCAACCGTTACAGAGGCAAAACCAAGGGTAAGTAGTTTTTTATTTTTCATTATTTTTCCTATATGAAGTAAAAAGGACATTATAGTAAAAAGCTGTTTAAATAACAACTTGAATGAAATTGATATATAGTAATTTTTATTTAAATTACTTTTAATATAATACGAAAATTTAATTAAATAAGGCATAAAAACAATGAGCAGTATAAAAGAGTATTTAAGCACAGACCATGGTCGTTGTGATGAGCTGTTTGCAAGCATGGAAGATGCAGTAACAAAAGATATACAGAGTGCAAAAGAGGCATATGAAGAGTTTGCTAATGCGACAGAGAGACACTTTCAGATGGAAGAGCGTGTTATGTTTTTAGAGTTTGAGCAAAAAACGGGAATGACGCAAGGGCCGACTGCTATGATGAGACATGAACACGCGCAGATGAGAAATCTAATCTCGGACATGGGAGAAGCAATAGATGATAAAGATAAAGATAAATTTTTTGGAAGCAGCGAAACGTTGATGATTTTAATGCAGCAACACAACATGAAAGAGGAGCAGATGCTCTACACCATGGCACAGCAGCATCTAAGTGCAGACTCTGAGCGTATCGTAGATATGATGAACTCTATGATTGTAGAGTAAAGAAGAGATATAGATTTGGATTTTAACGGACTATCTGTAGATCAAGCGCCACCGATATCGGCACCGATTAGATTTTTTTTAACAGCACCTCTTTTTGCAATCTTAGCCGGAGTTTTAATACTCTTTAGTGATGCTGCGTCTTTGGCGAGCAGGCACTCCATAGAAGCAATCGTAATAACGCATGCTATAACTATCGGCTTTTTAAGTTTTGTAATGTTTGGAGCGCTTACTCAGATGTTACCGGTCTTAGCCGGAGTTAAAATTGCAAAAGTGGATTTTGTCTCTAGGCTCTCATATACATTTCTGCTAAGCGGTGTTTTATCTATGATATTTGGACTCTGGCTAAACATTCAAATATTGATATTTGCCGCATCTGCTCTGCTTGGAGGCGGTTTTTTAATTACTATAATCTCTATGCTGCTTGCCCTAAAAAACGTTATAAATTTTACTCCAAGCATAAAGGCTATGATTACCTCTCTTATTTTTGCCCTTTTAATTACATTAATTGGAGTTCACCTCTTAGCATCTTACGGAGTTGGAAATTTTTCTGAGTCTCATCTCTTTTTTGCAAATACTCATAGTGTTTGGGCAATTTTCGGTTTTGCCGGAATTTTGATTATCGGAGTCGCTTTTCATATACTGCCTATGTTTTATGTAGCACCGAAGTTTAAGCGATTTTGTAAGCAGAGAGTTGTTCTGCTCATAAGCTTAGGACTCCTCTTTTGGATGGTTTTAAATCTTTTTTTAGATTCATACGCAATTGTTGCAAAAATTTGGATTATTACATTTTTTTGGGCATTTGCTACAACCGTGCATATTAAACTAAATACACGCCGTAGAAAAGTTAGTGACATAACAATCTGGTACTGGAGGAGCGCTTCTGTTTTTATGACTTTGGGTGCTTTCTCATGGGTTATAAACGATTTTTTCAACTCTGAGTATATAGTGATAGTCTCTGTTATGATAGGCGGAGGGTTTATACTCTCCATTATGACGGGTATGTTATACAAAATAGTTCCGTTTTTAGTCTGGTTTCATCTTAATGCAAAGGGATATATGAGTATCCCTACAATGAATGAGATGATAAACAAGAGGCTTGCAACAGCGCAATTTGTGCTCTTTATAATCTCTCTTATAGGCTTTGTTGTCTCATTTTTTGCACCATACCTTCTGTCACTATCTGCTATTGCTTTTATTATCAGTATGTTAATATTAGAGTACAATGTCATCAGTCCTGTTTTGATATATCTCAAAACAATCAAGACCAAACCTGATTTTGACATGAGCATGTTTGCAGCTACAACACAACAGCAGAAGTGATAATAATTAAAATGCAAGGAGATACATAGTGCCGAGTCATAGAAATATTATATTAATAGGCTTCATGGGTGTTGGCAAGGGTAGCGTTGCTCGTGAGGTTGTAAAAATATCTAATTATATATCAGTAGATACCGATGATTTGATAGAGAGTATGGAGAATAGAACCGTTAAAAAAATCTTTGAACAAAGCGGCGAAGAGTATTTTAGAAAGCTTGAAAAAAAGGTTTCTGTGTGGCTAGAAAATAGTGTTAATAACACCCTTATCTCAACCGGCGGCGGATTTTATAAGCAAGAGAACTTAAAAGAGATAGGGATTGTTGTTTTTTTAAACTCACCTTTTGATAAAATACTAAAACGGATAAAAACTCATCCAAATGCGTCAAAAAAACTTAAAAAAAGACCGTTGTTAAATGATTTAAGCAGGGCAAAAGAGCTATATAATGAGCGCTTACCCGAGTATATGGCTGTTGCAGATATTACAATTGACGTAACTAATAAGAGTGCGCTTGAGTGTGCTAAGGAACTTCTAAAAAAGGTAAAAGAGTATGCGTAAAATTTTTATATTTTTGGTACTAGGTATATTGATTAATCTCTTTGCATCGGAGATAAAGTGGATGAAGGATTATCATGAAGGGATTAAGGTTGCGCAACAGAGTACAAAGCCGATTCTTTTTGTCTCATCAAGCCACGCTTGTAAATATTGTGTAATTTTGGATAATACTACATTTAAAGATGCAAAAGTAATAGAGGAGCTCAATAAAAATTTCGTATCGGTCATATCTTATAGCGATGAAAACGACTATCTACCGACAGAGCTATGGAGACCGGGAACTCCGGCTATCTGGTTTTTAATGCCAAACGGCGAGCCTATGTATGAGCCGCTAATGGGTGCGATGAATGCAGAGAATTTTTTAAAAGCTCTCTCTATTGTTGAGGAAGAGTTTAATAAGGAAATAGAAAAAAAATGATTTTTACAAATTCAAAAAGCAGTAGTTTTAAAGCAGATTTTGACGAGCTTCTAAAAAGAGGCAAGATGGATATAGAGTCGGTAAGTGTTATTGTCGGAAATATTATCAGCGAAATAAGAGATGAGAAAAACGATGCACTAAAACGCCATATTGTCAAATTTGACAACTGGACTCCAAAGAGTGATGAAGATTTGAAAATATCTGTTGAGGCTATGGAAAAAGCGTATAACAATATTGACAATAAGTTAAAGGACTCCTTGCATTTGGCATATGAGAGAATAAAAAGTTACCATGAAAAGCAGAAGCCCAAATCTTGGTTTGACACTGAAGAGAATGGAACTATTTTGGGTCAAAAGGCTACAGCTGTTGATAGTGCAGGGCTTTATATCCCGGGAGGAAAAGCGGCTTATCCCTCATCACTTCTCATGAATGTAATTCCTGCTCAAGTTGCCGGAGTAAAAAATATAGTCATATGTACACCGACACCACAAAACGAACCAAATGAACTTCTGCTTGCCGCTTGTCACCTGTGTGGAGTTAGCGAAGTATATAAAGTAGGCGGTGCGAGTGCAATAGCCGCAATGGCGTATGGTACACAAACTATTCCCAAAGTTGATGTAATTACGGGACCGGGCAACATATTTGTAGCGACTGCAAAAAAGATGGTTTTTGGCGAGGTCAACATTGACATGATTGCAGGTCCGAGTGAGATTGGAATTTTGGCGGATGATAGCGCAAATCCTTCACATATGGCAATCGATATGCTCTCTCAAGCAGAGCATGACGAGATGGCAAGTTCAATCCTAATAACTCCGTCGCAAAAATTAGCGGATGAGGTTAAGATTGAGCTAGAGACTTGGTTAAAAAAACTCCCTCGTCAAGAGATTGCAAGAGAGTCGATAGAGAAGCGCGGGGCAATTATTGTAACGAGTGACATGCAAGAAGCAGTTGCTCTTATGAATGAGATAGCACCGGAACATTTAGAAGTTGCGACAACATCTCCTTTTGAGTTGCTACCAAGTATAAAACACGCGGGAGCAATTTTCTTGGGACATAACACCCCAGAAGCGATAGGCGACTATATTGCAGGTCCAAACCATACTCTTCCGACAGGCGGAACAGCAAAGTTCTACTCTCCGCTTGGAGTAGAGAACTTTATGAAAAAATCTTCAATTATCTATTTTAGCCAAAAAGCTATAAACGAGATAGGCTCTGAATGCGCATTAATTGCAAATACAGAAGGATTGACTGCACATGAGGAGTCAGTCAGGGTAAGGCTTAAGAGCTAAAGCACTACCCAGCTCTCTGTTTTTCAAATATTCCCAATAATAGAAAATATTATAAAATTATCACATTTTTATAACTAATTTAAGCTTTATATAGATAGTATACTCGTAGTAAGAACTTCCGTTTTTTAAAATAAGGGTTTTTTATTCAAAGATTAACTGTAGTTATAAATCTAACATTTGTCTAATAGATTAGGCTAGAAGGAGAATATATGCAATTAGGCTTCCTAGTTGATTTACATCTGTGTATGGGATGTAAAGGGTGTGAAATCGCATGTAAGGTGGAAAATGAAGTTCCACTTAGTACATGGAGACTTCGTGTTAAGTATGTAGATGTGGGAACATTTCCTGAGACAAAAAGAACATTTACTCCACTTAGATGTAACCATTGTGAAAATGCACCATGTGAGAGAATTTGTCCGGTTAGTGCACTTCACTATTTAGATAACGGTATCGTAAATATTGATAAAGAGCGCTGTATCGGTTGTGCGGGTTGTGTAATGGCTTGTCCATATGGAGCAATTTACATTGATCCTCAAACACAAACTGCCGACAAATGTACATATTGTGCGCACCGTGTTGCTTCATCTATGATGCCGGCTTGTGTTGTTGCTTGTCCTGTTCAAGCAAATATTTTTGGTGACTTAGATGATCCGACTTCAAATATCTCTAAGTATATACAAGCAAATCAAAGTAACGTTCAAGTACGTAAGCCTGAAAAAGGGACTAATCCTCATCACTACTATGTAAATGGCGGTAATGTCTCTCTTAACCCACTTGCATCGTTCCGTCCTGAAGGTCATGACTTATTTGGTAAAATAACATCTAAAATGCCTGTAGGAGGACACCACTAATGGCGGCACATGAAATATTAGCAGCAACTAATGCTGTGGTTACTCTAGATGTAGGAATCCCAGGCATAGTTTGGCCTTGGTTAGTTACGGTAAATATGTGGGCAAAAAGTATTGGTACCGGTGTTATATTTATGCTCTTTATGCTTCTTAGAATGTATCCAGATTCGGTTAAAAATTTAAGGTTGCCGACTGCTATAGTTGCGTTTATTTTTATCAATATCTTCTTGCTCTTTACGCTTGCAGACTTGCATCAACCATTTAGAATGTGGCACATATTTGTTTACTCTAGCTGGTCTTCGGCAATTGCTTGGGGTTCATTTATGGCTTCAGCATTTTTGGGTCTTTTGACTCTACTTGTATTTCTTGCATATAAGAAAAACAATGAAACATATGACAAAGTACTGCTATGGAGCACTATTCTTGCAATACCGGTAACTCTTTATACGGCTGCATTAATGGCTCAATGTACAGCTCGTGAATTGTGGCAGATGCCGGCAGAGTCGGCTCAGATGATATTAGCAGCACTTCTAGCGGGTTCGGCAACTATGATTCTTCTTGGAGGAAACAAGCTCTCTAGTGAAGCAAAAAACACTCTTGGAGTTGTTTTAGGTCTAAGTGCTTTAATGGCATTTATAATCTATATGTCAGAGTATATCTTTGGAGCAATGAAAGCAGAGGAGATAGCAGCAGTTATCGGCTACATTAAAGGTGACGGACCATATACGGTTATGTTCTGGCTAGGTCAGTGGATGGCATATCTTTTACCGATGCTATTTATCCTTTTAAGCAGAGTTAGCAAAAGTGAGAGTATTTTAAAGCTTGCAGCTATTTTAGCGTTAGTCGGTCTTGCAATAGTTAAGCATGTATGGCTAATGATTCCACAATTATTACCAATGAGTTAGGGAGAATATTTAATGTATTTACAAAGTAGAAGAACATTTTTAAAAGGCGCCGCATTTACTGTAGCGGGCGTCTCAATTGCAAAAGGTGTATTTACGGCTGATGCTATAGCAGATTCAATCACTGAGAGCAAGTTTACAAATACTCCGGACTCTCTATCATTTTACCCTCCAATGAGTGAGTGGGATGATTTTAAAGAGCTAGATGGAGATGATTGGAAAAGAGGCGGTATAGATCGCCATGGTGTAAGAAGTGCTTCAAATCCTGAAGGTATTGAAGTTAATGACTACATGATAGTACCTACGGCATGTTCAAACTGTGAAGCTTCATGTGGTTTGACGGCATGGATTGATAAAAAAACATTTACAGTTAAAAAATATATGGGTAGTCCTCTTCATCCCGCTTCTCGTGGACGTAACTGTGCTAAAGGTTATGCAACACAATCGCAGATGTATGATCCAGATCGTATAGCATTCCCGCTTAAGCGTGCTCCGGGTTCTGCTCGTGGTGAAGGTAAGTGGATTCGTACTACTTGGGACGAGGCTATGACTACTATAGGTAATAAGATGCATGATGCTATTAAGGTAGGTGATGAATTATCTAAAAAATCATGTATGTTCCACGTCGGTCGTCCAAACGAAAATGGATTTACGGGGCAAGTATGGTCTACAATAGGGCAAGACTGCTTTAACTCACATACAAACATCTGTTCGTCAAATGGTCGTACTCCTACTATTCAGTGGGCAAATGACGATAGAACTTCTCCGGATTGGGCAAATGCAAAACTTATATTTCTAAACTCATCACATGCCGCAGATGCAGGACACTACTTCCAGCAGTCTGCTTCATTTATTGCAGATGCTAGAGCTAAGGGTGCAAAGATGGTAGTTATGGATCCTCGCCTCTCTAACTCTGCAGGTATGGCAGATCTCTGGATTGCAGCGTGGCCGGGTACTGAGCCTGTTGTATATCTCTATCTTGCTCAAAGAATGCTAAATGAAGGCACGGTAAATAAAGAGTTTGTTAAGAAGTGGCTAAACTGGGAAGTTATGCTAGATAATAAAAAGTATTTGGAGTTTATGGTTAGCAAGGGATATATCTCTAAAGTTCCATCTGGTGATGATTTTGATACATTCTTAGATGTTCTAAAAGAACTTTACTCTCCATTTACATTGGATTATGCAGTAAAAGAGACACATGTTCCCGCTTATAAGCTAGAGAAACTTTACGATATGTTTATCTGGGCAGGAACTTCTATCTCTACATACTTCTGGAGAGCAACAGCTGCAGGAAATCGTGGTGGATGGATGAGCGGACGTACAGGTTATTTATCGCTTGCTCTTCGCGGGGCTATCGGACCTGAGGGCGGTACATTTTTTCACCACTGGCATGTTATATCTGTCGGCGGAAAAGGTGGAAGTTCAACAGTCGGTCAAGGTAAACGTGGAGCAGAAGTTCCAAGAATTAATGCCTACAATGAGCTTTCTTGGCCGCCTGAATGGCCACTGTCAACTTATGAGCTCTCTTACCTTCTACCTCACCTTCTTTCTGATAAAAAATGGCAGAAAAAGTGGATAGATAAAGGATTTAGCGTTCCACAAAAACTTGCAGTTTGGATTCCTCGTATGTACAATCCTGTATGGATTAATCCGGATGGGTTTAGATGGATTGATACTATCAAAGATGAATCCAAAATGGAACTTACCATGAATCTCTCTCCGGTATGGTCTGAGACAAACTGGTATGTTGATTATATTCTACCTGTGGGTCTTGCAGGGGAGAGACATGATCAGCACTCAGAGGCTACAATGCCTGCACGTTGGACATCTTTCCGTCAACCTGTTATGAGAGTTGCGCTTGAAAAAGCCGGCTGGAAGCCTAAAAATCCTAACCGTGCAACTCTAGAAGCGCATATAAAAGCGGGTCTTGGAGAAGTTTGGGAAGAGAATGAGTTCTGGTTTGATATGTGTGTAAATTATATAGATCCAAAAGGTGAGCTATATTTAGATGAATCAAAAACCAAGACAATCAAATCTATGTGGGAGTCTAAAAAGAACCCAGGAAGACCGGTTACAATCGCTGAGTGGTATGATGCTGCATTTGGCGATAATCTTCCAAATCTAAAAGCAACTGCAACTGCAGATGAGAGATATAAAAACTCAGAGTATCCTGTATATGAGTATATGAGGGATCACGGTGCTTGGATGGAGGAGAATCATATCTACTCAGCACAAGAGCGTGAGATTAAAGATGACGGTAAAAACTATATTTCACATGGTCATAAGTATGACAAAAAAGATGTAACTATAAACAAAAGAACAGGTGTTATGACTGCTAAGAGCCATGGTAAGACAAAAGCTATCGGCATAGAGATTGACGGTAAAAAGATGGAAGGGTTTGCAACTCTAGATAAGAAACTTGACTTCTTCTGTGAGTGGCTTGCAGATGATTGGAAGTGGCCTGAATACGCTATTCCTTTCTATCCACGAAATGAGGACGAGAAGAAAGAGATGCCTCATATTCTCTCACATGTAAATCACTCTTACATGACGGAGAAAAACTCTTATGCTTTAAATACTGTATTTAGATTGCCATACAATATTCATACTCGTTCTGCAAACTCTAAACATTTAATGGAGATTTCGCAAAACCATGACCCAATCTGGATCTCAACTCCAGATGCTAAGCGTCAAGGATTTAAACGTGGCGATGCTATACGTGTTAGGATTGTAGATAGCGTAACCGGATTAGAGTCCGGTTACTTTGTGGCTATGGCAGTTCCAACAGAGGGTGTTTTACCCGGAACATTAGCATGTTCACACCATGGTGGTCGCTGGAAGCTTGTAAACTCCGTATCTGTTCCAAACGGTGTAACAGACGGCAAAGTAGATTCGCAGCCAGTTACTAGAAATATGAATGATCCTAAATTTTTGGCACACTCGCCGGAAAACGTCGGAAAAGATGGTGCTCAAATTAAGATTGAAGATTATGATGGAACAAGCGGCTTAAATAGTTTTGGTGTTCCGACTGCTGAACTTCAGATGGATGGAAAAATCGGTAAACTCAAATATGTTGAGGGTATCAAAGCGTTTAAAACCAAAAGATTTGCAGACTACAATAAAGATAGTGCAAATATTTGGTGGGATGGGCTTAGCGGTTCATGGCAAAATGCTGTAGCTGCTGCACATCCGGACCCTATTTCAGGTATGCACTGCTGGCACCAAAAGGTTATTTTAGAGCCTGCTCAAGCCGGTGATAAGATAGGTGATATATTCGTAAACTACGACAATAACTTTAAAATTTATGAAGGTTGGAGAGATCAGCTAACTCGTGGATTAGATGAGAACTCTACTCTTCGTCGTCCTCTTCATATTAAGCGTCCTTGGGTGCCTCTAGCTCGTGAGGCATATACGGTTAATATAACAAAATAAGTAATAAGCCTCATTAAGAGGCTTATACCTTATAAACTTACCCACCACATTCTAAGCCACAATCCAAAAGTGCTTGTATAGCCTACATCACTAAAAAACTCATTTTTATTTCTATCATATATAATCGTAGTAGGAAAAACAGAAACAGAATATTTTTGAGTAATTTGACCGGTAGTGTCATTAACGACATTAAAGTCTAAATTGCGACTCTTGAGGTAATCTCTTATCTCCTCATCGCTTCCTGATTTAAGAGCAATAGTTAAAACATTGTAATTTTGTGAAATAGTTTGAATGTTTTGTGCTTCAGCTTTACATGTAGGACACCATGTGGCCCAAAAATGAAGTAGTATAGGCTCATTTTTAGGCAACTCATAGGGTATATCCCCAAGAAGAGTAACCCTGTTTAAATCTAGAGGCTCTTTACTTACGGCACCACTTCTATAAAAACTTAAAATATTGGCAAAGATAATCATAACTACAAGAAAAATAGTTATCTCTTTGGCATATTTTATAAACTTATTTTTCATTTAAATCCATTAATCTACTATTTTAAAGCATAATTCCTCTTATTGTAAAGTATAGCATTCCCGCAAGTATAGCGGCAGCCGGTACTGTAATAAGCCATGCTGCAACTATTTTGTTGAAAGAGTCTCTCTTTACATACTGAATTTTTCTAGCTTTTTTTATGCTCTTCTTTGTTGATTTTATTATTTTTTTCTCATTTGCTATAAGCTTATATAGTTCAGCAATTCTAGTATAGTTAGCTTGAGATTTTTCATCTTTTTCTTCTAACTCTTTTAGCTCGTACTCATATGCACTTTTTGTAAGTTTTTCATCTTCTATAGCTGCTATATCATCTTCGATTGTGTGATTATTTTCATCTTTAACATAAAGCCACTCTCTTAAAAAACCAACTCCAAATACTCCACCTATAGCAATGTGCGTAGAGCTTACAGGCAAACCTAATTGTGAAGCAATAATAACGGTTAGCGAAGCTGCCATGGCTATTGAAAAGGCTCTTATTTGATCTAAATCTGTTATTTCACTGCCGACGGTTTTAATTAGTCCGGGACCATAGAGTGCTAAACCTAAAGATATTCCAACAGCACCCACGCCCATAACCCAAAGTGGAATAGAGGCATCTGATGAGACGCCGCCATTTACAATTGCATCATTAATTGCAGCTAAAGGACCGATTGCATTTGCAACATCATTAGCACCATGAGCAAAGCTAAGAAGAGCAGCCGCAAAAATAAGTGGGATTGTAAAAAGCGTGTTTACCGATTCTCTTGTGTTTTGTAGGGCAGTTGTATTAAAAGAGACTCTTCTTTTTACAATGACATAAACAAATATAGCCACTACTAAACCAATAGTAAATGCAGTAAAAAAGGATGGCTTATCTGTTATCTCTAATGATATCAAAGGTAGAGTGTTGAGGAGTTGTAATATCTTTGCCCATATATGCTTTACACCCTTTATTATAATATATGTAACAAATGCCCAAGACATAATAGCAACAAAAATTGGAACATAGGTCTTAGCAGCACTAATTTTATCCTCTTTAAAAACAATTGACTTTTTAATCGCAAAAAGAAAGCCTGCCGCAATTATTCCACCTAAAACAGGAGAGATAATCCATGAAGCGACTATACTACCCATTGTCGCCCAGTTTACAATACTAAACCCTGCTGCTGCAATTCCCGCACCCATTACGCCGCCCACAATCGCATGTGTTGTAGAGACAGGAGCTCTCATCATTGTTGCAAAGTTTAACCATAGTGCTGCGGAGAGAAGAGCTGCCATCATAGCCCAGATAAAGGGATCTGCATTTCCACCAAAAGCAGAGAGGTCGATAATTCCATTTTTAATTGTCTTAACAACGTCACCGCCGGCAATTAGCGCACCTGCAGTCTCAAAGATAGCAGCTATTATGATAGCTGTTGTAAGTGTAAGTGCTTTTGCACCGACAGCAGGACTTACATTGTTAGCAACATCGTTAGCACCTATATTCATTGCCATATATGCACCGACTAATGCTGCTACCGCAAGAAATAGGTTGTTAGATACACCGCCGTTGTTTAAAAAACTAAATGTCAAAACTCCTATCATAAAAAATAGAGCAAAGCCAAGCCTTGTAAAATCTGCAGCACTTTTTTTGAGTGCTTTTTTTTGAATTTTACTAACAGTACTAATTTCCATTAAATGCCTTTTTATTATTGGTGCAATTATATTGCAAAAGTAATTATAAACTAATTACATACTGCTTATCTAGTAGCGATTATACTATTTTTTAATATATGCTTTTATGATTTTTTGCTCCTGAGCAGGTCTGTCTGCCGCTGATGTTTTGACATTTTGAAGCTTATTTACTACACTAAATGATTCTGTGCTGACTTGACCAAATATAGTGTGCCTGCCGTTTAGCCAAGGAGTCGGAACTGTTGTAATGAAAAATTGACTTCCATTGGTATTTGGTCCTGCATTTGCCATGGCTAAGACCCCGGCATGAGAAAAGGTTTTGTCTTTGTACTCATCCTTAAACGGTTTGTTCCATATGCTACTTCCGCCTCTACCTGTTCCTGTAGGGTCTCCACCTTGAATCATAAAATTTTTGATTATACGGTGAAAGACAACACCGTCATAGTAACCATTTTTTACATGTGTTATGAAATTCTCTACTGCCAAAGGAGCAATATCAGCAAATAGTTTAAGTTCAATTACTCCCTGAGTCGTCTCTAAGACAACATGTGGCTCACTATTATCAGCATTTAGGTTTATGGATAGTAGCATAAGCATGGTAAGTATGATTTTTTTCATTTTTTCTCCTAATGAATATACAACGCAATTGTACCTATTTTTATTTAAATTTTGAAATTATCGTGTTTGGTTATATTTATAGAAGAGCGTAAAGATATTTAGATAAGGGAGAGTATTATTAGAAGAAATTTTGTCGCAAAAAGGATTGCGACAAAATAAGAGGTTTTATTTACCAGCAGCAACGCGGTCTTTAAGACCTTTACCAGCTTTAAATTTAGGAACCATCTTGTCCTTTGTAGTATAAGTTTTATCAGTTCCAGGAACTTTTCCACTTTTACCTTTTTGTAGTGAAGCACTAAAGCTTCCAAATCCTACAAGAGAAACATCCTCTTTTTTTACTAATGCAGACGCAACCGCATCTGTAAATGCTCTGATAGCTGCTTCAGCTTCAACTTTAGTCTTGTAATTACCGCTTGCTTGTACTAGTTCAACGAATTGAGCTTTATTCATAAATCTACCCTTGAATTTATAAAGATTTTCCGAAACCACATAACTTTAAAATATAATTTTATAATTATGTAATTCAGCTATAGACACTTTATAGTTTATTTGCTTAAATATTTCTTCTTTTTATATGAAAGTGATAAAAAATGTGAATTTTTTCTCTTTTTTAGTCCGAATTTTGCACGCCTAAGTAGTTTTGAGAGAACACTGCTAATATCATCAGCTATAATAAAAGAGGATAATTCTTTTATCTTTTTATACTTATTATTCTCTGTGTTAATAGATAAAAACACATCCTCTAGAGCATCTTTTTCTTGCTTTGTCAGTGTACTCATTATCTTAATCCTTTAGTTTATTGATTTTTCTAACAGCTCTAATGATCTCATCATCTTCTAATCTACCTAACATCTCCATAACAGCTATAGCGGCTTGAGGCTTTGCACGCCCTAGCTTCCAATCCTGATATGTACGCATAGATATTCCAAGTGAAGCGGCCATATCTTTTAGGGATATTTTTTTGCCGTTGTTTTTAGACTCTAAAGAGTTATGAAGAATATTAAATAGGTCGTTAATTTGCATAAAAGATTGTACGGTTTAAATACTTAAATATACATTTAATTATAAAATAAATACATATAAATATATATTATAAACATATAAATTGTTATATAATACTATTTAACTAAGTTCAAAGTATATTAAAATGATATTATATACGGAAAAACGTATATTATTTTCATAAAAAAGTATATAGATATTTAAAAAGAAGTGCTTTTTGGGAAGATGTTGCAGGTGATTTTAGGATTCTATGGCGATTTTTTTGTTTGTAGGGTGAAGAGTTATATAGTTATCAGACTCTATTAAGTAAAACGGCTCATATGCTTGCTCTTGTGTTTTGTATGTAAGCTCTTCACCGTTAAGGAGCATAAAAGTTATAGTATTTATGCCTCTAAAAGGTTCTTTAACGCTTATTTTTGCATGCTTTACACCGTTTACTATTTTATCTTGCTCGGTTTTAAGTTCATCAATTTTCTCTTTTAGTTGAGGAACTTCTGCTGGAGAGTGTTTTAGAGCTCCTTGAAGCTTATATTTTAAATCTTCCATCTCTTTTGTTACAAAATTGTATCTGCTATTTAGTGTTGGAATATCTTTATAATTTATTTTAAATAGATTATCCTCTCCGCTTACGCGTTTTATAGTAATGGAGTTAGATGCATAAACTTTAAGGTTGCTCTTTACATGCTCTATAGTTACGTTCTCTGCATAAACCGTGCCGCCTAGAGAGTTCTCTATCTCAACATCTGTAGCATGGACTTCACCGCCTTCTAGAAGAGCTATTTTTGCGCTGTGACATCTAAGTCTGCCTTTGTGTCTATTTATCGTAGCAAACTTTGCCTCTTGCGTTGAGTCTTTATGTGTAGCACCATCTATTATAAGATTTACAGCTCTGAGGCTTGATTTTGCACCGACATGTCCGTTTATGTGAATTGTCTCAGATGTAAGTTCAACACCCTCTCCCAGACTATCCAAGGAGGTATCGTTTTGAGAGATGATTACCTCTATGTTGTTGGCTTCATCTTTTGCAACAGAGTCTTGAACACGGGATAGGTGCCGCATTTTAATTTTATTATCTACATAGAAGTTGTTTTCATCAAAGTGAACATATCCCTTTAGCCTGCTTTTGTAAATTTTCTTATCATCATTTTCGACAATCTCTATACTTTTTTCATCTACATGACACTTTAGGTCTTCACTATTTTTTAAATATATATTATTTACTATCTCTCCAAATGCATTCATCCCGTTTTTACCAAAGATAGGTTTTATAAAATCAACTAAAACCTCCCCCTCATCAACTTCTATTACCTGATGAGTTCTCTCTTTTTGCAAAAAACGCATAACAAGCTTACTGCTTCTTCTTATTTCAGGTTCAAGCCCACTAAAAAGAGGAATCCTAACTTTTTTAACAAATCTACCGCCATAGAGATATTTAACAAAAGCTTTTAGCTTCTTTTTCATAGCTTCATCAAAAATATTTATTAAAATTTTGTTTATTGCTTTAATATTGTTTAACTCTTTTAGCAAAAGCATATATATCTCTTTTGGTTTATACTTTTTATATAAAATCTGTGAGTCTGGATGTATAATTATCGCAGGGGAGATGTTGTTGTTTGAGAACTCTATATTGTAATTTAATTTTACTATTTTTTTTGGAGTATCTGTTACTGTTATAGTATATAACTGCTTGATTTTAACATGTTCGTTAATCATCTTGTCATGGTCTGTAAAATAGTTGTGGATATCCTTAGGATAGAGCACAAAACTATCATCAGAGACTGTTTTTATATATGTTTCAACACCATTTAGATTAAACGAGAGATCTAAGGGCGAAGTGTTGCTTTCTGCTGCAAACTTATTTATAGTAGCGCTAATATTTTTTGTTTTAAATTTTTTAGTAAGCAAGCAGATCACTATAGTCATATTTTGAAAAGTCTAAATAGAGCTTTCCATCTTTATGTATCACTCTTATATCGTTGTCATATGCATCTAAAAATCGTTTTTTTATAGCTTTTCTCTGATTTGATTTAAGATTTAAGAGCTTTAGATACTCCTTTAGTTCTACTACTTCCAGATTTTTAGGAGCTGTTATCTTCTCTTGATGCTCAAAACTCTCAACTTCGTGAACGGTAGCAGCTTCGCGTTCAAACTTCATTTTTTTGTTAACAAGTTCTAAAATATTTTTTAACTGCTCATCTTTTGAGCTGTAGATACTCTCTATCTTGTCTCTCTCTGCTCGAAGCATCTGCTCTTTATCATCTATAAGTTTATCTATCTTTGACTCAAGCTGCACGATTTTGTTCTTTAAAAAACTGTTCTCTCTTTGGTATAGTGCTAAGACTGTTGCAACTGTTATTTTTGGTTTTTCTGTCTGGTTTTCCTCTTGATTATCTCTTTGAAGCGAATCTTTTGTTACTATTATATATGTCTTGCCATTTTCAATTATATAGTTAATTTTTTTCATCTTTATCTTAGAGTTGACCATCTCTTTAGACATCTTAAAGTATCTACAATATTCATCTACTGTTAATCTCATTTTGAATTCCCGATCAATTTTTTAGATATTTTATCATAATAAAGTTTTTATAAAAGTTATTTTAAATGAAGCCTATAATATAATTAAGAACAAATTTTATAAAAAGAGTTTAATAATGGGTATTTTAGATATTGTAAAGCCAGGTGTACTGTTTGGTGATGATGTGCAAAAAGTTTATCAATATGCTAAGGAGAACGGATTTGCTATTCCTGCAATTAATGTTGTCGGTACTGATTCTATAAATGCAATACTTGAAGCTGCGGCAAAAGTAAAATCTCCGGTAATAATTCAGTTTAGTAACGGTGGTGCGGCATACTATGCAGGAAAAGGTTTAAGTAATGAGAGTGAGAAAGCGGCAATTGCTGGTGCCGTCTCTGGTGCAATCCACGTTCATTTGATGGCGGAGAGCTACGGTGTTGCCGTTATTCTCCATACAGATCATGCGGCAAAAAAACTTCTTCCTTGGATAGACGCACTCCTTGATGAGAGTGAAAAATATTATAAAACGCATAAGAAACCTTTATACTCCTCTCACATGTTAGATTTATCCGAAGAGTCTTTAGAGGAGAATGTTGCAATTAGCAAAAAATATCTACAAAGAATGAGTAAAATAGATATGAGTATTGAGATAGAGCTTGGTGTTACCGGTGGAGAAGAGGATGGAGTGGATAACTCAAACATTGACAACTCTCTGCTTTATACCCAACCAGAGGATGTGGCTTATGCATACAAAGA
This sequence comes from Sulfurimonas sp., assembly GCF_023229025.1. Lineage (GTDB taxonomy): Bacteria > Campylobacterota > Campylobacteria > Campylobacterales > Sulfurimonadaceae > Sulfurimonas. The sequence continues at coordinate 31,063 of NZ_JALOAA010000005.1, read as the reverse complement.
GCTAAGTGAAGTCTCGCCACACTTTACAATAGCTGCATCGTTTGGAAATGTTCATGGTGTTTATAAACCCGGAAATGTAGTACTTACTCCAAAAATTTTGGATAACTCTCAAAAGTATATTCAAGAAAAGTTTGGTACTGATAAAAAACCTGTTAATTTCGTATTTCATGGAGGCTCAGGTTCAAGTCTTGAGGATATACGTGAGGCGATAAGCTATGGTGTTATTAAGATGAATATTGATACTGACACGCAGTGGGCCACTTGGAGCGGTGTTAAAGAGTATTATGAAAAAAACAGAGAGTATCTTCAGGGGCAAATCGGAAACCCAGAGGGCGAAGATAGACCAAATAAAAACTACTATGACCCGAGAAAATGGCTAAGAGCCGGACAACTTGCTTTGATAAAAAGAGTTGAGAGCGCATTTTCTGACCTTAATGCGATAGATAAAAATTAAATTTAAGTTAGGCTCTTATAGATATCTTCGATATTTTTTAGATGCGGATTTTGTAAAAAATATAAATCTAGCATCTTGTTTAATCTATTTTGATTAAATCTCCAAAACCGTTTTTTGTCAAACTCTTGATCGGTTGCTATGAGATTGAAGAGCTCTTTAGTGTCTAAATCGCCACCGTTTTCTCTGATAACTTTTATCATGAGATGTTGGAGTTGCTCTTGTGACTCCTCTGTAGTATCATCATCCTCTAGTTGCTTGTTTGGTAAAAATGCATATATTTTCCAGAAGCTAACTATAAAAAGCAGCGCGAAAAATATCAGCATAAGTGATGATGTAGAGATGTCCATATGGTTACCTTATTTTTTTTAACGAATTATAGGAGTAGTATCATAATATTTTGGTTAAAATTTTAGCCTAGGGAATAAAAATGAACGATAAAGTATTTACAAAACCGATAAAAAAGCAGTTTGAATTTGATGAAGAGGTTGCCGCTGTTTTTGATGATATGTTACAAAGAAGTGTGCCTTTTTATAAGGAGTCACAAAAAATTACAGAGTTTTTTGCCTTAAAACAGCTTGAGGAGGGAGGAGTTGCCTATGATTTGGGATGTTCTACCGCAACTCTTTTAATTAGCATAAGCAGAAAACTAAAAACAGTTGCCACTCTAGTGGGGCTTGATAACTCTGAAGCTATGCTTGAGCAAGCCAGAAAAAAGTGTGAGGCATTTAAAGCAGATATAGAGCTCAAATATGCGGACATCTTAGAGTATGGCTATGAGGAAGCAGACCTCTTTATAAGTAACTATACACTTCAGTTTATCCGCCCACTAATCCGCGAAGAACTTGTAAAAAAGATTGCAAAATCGTTAAAAAAAGGCGGTATATTTATATTTAGCGAAAAGATTATAAGTCATCACTCAAAGCTAAATAAAGATTTGATTGAGTGCTACTACGACTTCAAAAAAGAGCAGGGCTACTCAGAGTATGAGATAGTGCAAAAAAGAGAAGCGCTTGAGAATGTTTTAGTACCATATAGTGAAGATGAAAATATAAAAATGGCGAAAAATTGCGGTTTTTCACACTGTGAGGTGGTATTTCGCTGGGCAAATTTCGCCACTTTCATAGCTATAAAGTAAAATTGTTTCATATTTCGTCGTTGTTTTTTTCAATGTACTACAGTGTGCATCTTTAAAAAACGCCTATAACTATTTTGCAATTTTAATTTATAAAGACTACTTTATATCTACCAAACATTCCCTTTTGGCTTCTCTTCTTCGGCTCCGACTACATAGTCAATAACCGCATCTGCTTTTTTACTAAGCTCTTTATAGGTGATAATATCATCCTCTCCGCACTCTTTATGATAGTAGCCTTGAAGATCGTAATACTCTTTACACTCACTATAATACTTAGCTGAAATACCATGTTTATTTACACATGCAGAGAAGAGAAATAGCGTTGAGATAATTAATAAATATTTTGTCATACTCTTTTTAAAGCAAAAATTAATCCACATTTACTTTATACCTTGAAACTCTCTTTTGTTTTGCAGTAAGAGGTTAAAAAGCACTCATCACATCTTGGATTTTTTGCTTTGCAGATATAGCGACCAAAGAGCACCATCCCTTGGTGAAGCGTACGCAGGTTATTTTTAAATTTTTTAACAAGTGTCGCCTCTGTTTTTGTTGCAGTTTTATCATCACTAAGACCTAATCTGTGAGAGACTCTAAAGACATGCGTATCAACTGCCATAAGATTTGCTCCCGTGTACTCTATCATAACTACGTTTGCAGTTTTTTGTCCGACTCCTGCGAGAGTTATAAGCTCTTTCTCATCCATCGGTATCTCGCCGCCGTAAACCTCTACTACCCTCTTTGCCATCTCTATAATATTTTTTGCCTTATTATTAAAAAATGAACAACTGTTAATAATTAATTTTACATCCTCTATGTCGGCATCTGCTAAAGTTTGTGGATCGGGATACTTTTTAAACAGCGCGGGAGTAATGAGATTTACTCTAACATCGGTGCATTGTGCTGAGAGAGCAACAGCAACAACTAGTTCATATGCATTTTTGTAGTTTAATTCTGTTACGGCGTCACTGTATTTTTCTATAAAGAGGTCGCAAATCTCTCTAATTTCCTGTTTTGTAGCTTTTTTCATGGCGTAATTATATACAAAATGCTATTTGTTTAATAATCATTAGTATTAACTAACTAAAATTTTTTTACATAAAGAAGGAAGAATGAATGAAAACAGTAACAAAATTGGTAGCTTCGTTAGCTATATTCTCAACAATCTCAATGGCTCAAACTTTGGTAACGGTTAATGGCACCGCAATTACTCAAGAAGATGTCGATAGAGAATTAATGACAGCAACACAGGGGAGATTAAATCAAGTTCCCCAAGAGAAACAAGCTGAGTTTAGAAAGCAGGTATTAGAGCAACTAATTGCTAAAGAGCTTGTATATGATGATGCAAAAAAATCAGGCCTATTAAACGCACAGGACTTCAAAGATAGATATGAAGAGGTAACTAACAGAATTAAAAAAGAGGTTGCTATTCAGGTTTGGCAAAAAAGAGAGTTTGACAAAATAGCGATTTCTGAAAAAGATAAAAAAGATTATTATGATGCAAACAAAGAGGAGTTTGCAGAGGACGAGAGCGTCAGAGCTCGCCATATACTTGTAGAAAAAGAGAGTGATGCAAAAAATATCATCGCTCAACTAAAACCTTTAAAGGGCGATGCGCTAAAGAGTAAGTTCATGGAAATTGCAAAAGAGAAGTCTACATGTGCAAGCGCTCCAGAGGGTGGCGATTTAGGTTATTTTTCTGAAGGACAGATGGTTCCTGAATTTAATGACAAAGCATTTTCAATGAAAGCAAAAGAGATTACTACGGTACCGGTTAAGACTCAATTCGGATATCATGTAATTTACATTGAAGATAAAAAACCAAAAACAACAAGAAGTTTCTCTGAAGTAAAGGCATCAATTGAGCAGAGACTAAAGGTAGAAAAAGCAAAAAGTGTAATGCTAGAGAAGATGAAAGAGTTAGAGAAAAAAGCGCAAATCAACTAAATTTATGTACTCTCCTGTTTCTGAAATATATCTCAACGGGAGACGTTTCTATGTTAAAAGAGATGATTTAATAGATCCTTATTTAGCAGGAAACAAGTATCGCAAGTTATACACACTTCTACAAACCCCATCTAAGAGATACAGTACAATTATCTCTTACGGCGGAACACAATCTAATGCAATGTTAGCTATTGCGGCTATGTGCAGAGATAAAAATTGGAACTTCATATACTATACAAAACCACTAAGCACTACCCTCAAACATGAAAATATCGGAAACTTTTATGAGGCAAAAAATCTAGGTATGAAACATATTGAGATTCAACATCAATATTATAAAGAGTTCATAGCCTCACTTAGGCTAAATCTAGATGAGAAGATATTTGTAATAGACCAAGGCGGTGCAGTAGAAGAGGCAAAAAAAGGGATAGAAGTTTTGGCGCAAGAGATAAGAGAATCCGGTATAAAGGTAAACTCTTTAGCCACCCCTTCCGGAACCGGCACAACAGCACTTTTTCTAGCGTTGTCTCTTCCTGAGTATAGAGTATATACTGTACCGGCCATAGGAGATAGTGCGTATTTGATAAAGCAGATGAGCGCTCTATCTAAAATTCCAGAAAACTTGACTATCTTGGAGCCTGAAAAAAAGTACCGTTTTGCAAAGCCCTATATAGAGTTTTTAAATATGCAGCAAAAACTCTTAGATGCCGGAGTAGAGTTTGATTTGATTTATGCGCCAAATTTATGGAGATGCCTGCTTGCACAGACAAATGAGGAAATTTTTTATATACATAGCGGCGGAGTAAGTGGAAATAAAAGTATGCTAGAGCGTTATAGTCATAAGGGACTCTTTGTCTCTTAATCTAGAGAGTAAAATCATTTAGATAAAAACAACATTTTCACTCATCTCTACTCTTTTTGGCTGATATGTATTAATTTTAGCATCTCTATCCTCATAACCAAGGACGACACTATAAAGAAGTGCTAAGTTGTCAGGAACATTTAAAACATCTGCTACGACTCTTCCAAACTCTGTTGTTGATCCTTGTGGACAACTCTGAATCCCAAAAGAAGATGCAGCTAACATAATAGTCTGCATATAGGCACCACAGTCAATAAGTGCTCCTTGTGCACCATCAATCATATCTTTATCGCAAAAGACAAAAAAGACTGTACTAGCCCCGAACCATCTAAAGTTATTGTGCCACATTTCAGTTCTTTTTATAGTATCTTTTTTATTAACTTCCATTAAAGTGTATAAGCCAATACCTGTCTCTAATCTTCTTTTTTTATAAGGATTTTTCCACTTTAGCGGATAGTACTGTATAAACTGGTCATGCTCTACGCCACTCTCCATCTTATCTATAATAGCGTCGCCTATATTTTTTAAAACTTTTTCATCACTAACGGCATAAGTAATCCAAGGCTGCATATTTGCTCCGCTTGGGGTCATTGAAGCAGCTTTTAATATTTTTTCCTGAATATCCTGTGTTACAGGAGTAGATAGAAAAGCTCTCTTTGAAGAGCGATTTACAATAGCGTCTATAATTGTTGACATATATAATCCTGAGAAATATTTTTGGAATTATAATATAAATTAAATTAAAAGATAATATAATATCATTAGACTAAAAAGACTTGACAATAGAGCACTCAACTAGATATAATATTTGTCAAAATAATAGTAGAGGAATTTGAAAATGAATAATATATTTGAAAAATTAACAAACAACATGACTGAGTCGATAGAATCAGCAGTCTCGCTGGCACTTTATAACAAAAATCAGGAGGTTGAACCTATACACTTTCTATGGGCGCAACTTACTAACTCAAGCTCGGTACTAAATCAGATGCTTAATAAAATGAGTGTTGATAAAGTTGCAATCGAGCTTGATGTAAAGAGCTTAAGCGAAAAACTGCCTAAATCCTCAACCGTCTCAAAAGAGAGCATAAGAGTCTCTAAAAATTTTGTTCAGACTCTTGAAAATGGTATCGGGCTTATGACAAAAAATGCAGACTCCTTTTTAGCTGTGGATACTTACTTGTTGGCAAACTTAAAAAATGAACCGTTTTTTAGCCTTTTGAAAAAATATATAGATATATCTGAGCTTGCTAAAAATATAGAAGCTTCGCGCGGAAATACAAAAATTGATTCGCAAAGTTCTGATGAGACTCTGGAGTCACTTAAAAAATATGGGATAGATTTAACGGCAGAAGCAAGAGAGGGTAAACTATCTCCTGTAATCGGTCGTGATGAAGAGATTACGCGCATGATGCAGATACTTATCCGTAAAACAAAAAACAACCCTATGCTTTTAGGGGAACCGGGAGTTGGTAAAACGGCACTTGTTGAGGGACTTGCTCAAAGAATCAGTGATGGCAAAGTTCCTACCTCCTTGCAGAACAAAAAGGTAGTAGCGCTTGACATGAGTGCACTTATTGCTGGTGCAAAATATAGAGGTGAGTTTGAAGATAGGCTCAAAGCTGTAATTGATGAGGTTAAAAAAAGCGGAAATATTATACTTTTTATAGATGAGATTCACACTATAGTAGGCGCGGGTGCAAGCGAGGGAAGTATGGATGCGGCAAATATCTTAAAACCCGCACTTGCGCGTGGAGAACTCCACACTATAGGAGCAACTACGCTAAAAGAGTATAGAAAATACTTTGAAAAAGATATGGCGCTTCAGAGACGTTTCTTGCCAATCAATCTTGATGAACCGACGGTCAATCAGTCGCTCCAGATTCTGCGCGGTATAAAAGAGCGTCTAGAGACGCATCATAATGTAACCATAACCGATAGTGCTTTAGTAGCAGCTGCGAAACTATCCGATAGATATATAGCGGATAGATTTTTGCCTGATAAGGCGATAGACCTTATAGATGAGGCGGCAGCTGAGCTTAAGATGCAGATAGAGTCTGAGCCTCATGCACTAAGCAATGCAAAGATAAAGAGCTCTGAACTTCATGTTGAACAGGAAGCGTTGAAGATGGAGGATACTCCTGCAAATACAAAACGTTTAGAGGAGATAAAAAAAGAGCTTGCTGATGTCCAAGAGAGTGTGAGAAGTTTAGAGGCACAGTTTGCTTATGAGAAAGAGGTCTTTGGAAAAATCTCAAATATTAAAAATGAGATTGAGGCAAAAAGAAGAGAGGCACATGTAGCAAAAAGCTCATCAGAGTTTAATCGTGCCGCTGAGATAGAGTATGGCGAGATTCCGGCACTTTTAGCACAGGAAAAAGAGATAACTCAAAACTGGGCAGATATGCAAAAAGAGGGAACACTTCTAAAAAATAGTGTTGATGAAGAGTCAATTGCTTCGATAATCTCAAGATGGACAGGCATCCCTGTTCAAAAGATGCTACAAGCCGACAAAGATAAGATTTTAAATGTTGAAGAGGAGCTAAACAAAGAGGTAGTAGGTCAGAGCAAAGCCACACATGCGGTTGCACGTGCGATAAAGAGAAACAAAGCGGGGCTATCAAGCGGAAACTCTCCAATCGGGAGCTTCCTATTTTTAGGACCTACCGGAGTAGGTAAAACACAGACGGCTAAGACATTGGCAAAATTCCTCTTTGACTCTCCCGATGCCATGATACGAATAGATATGAGTGAGTATATGGAAAAACATGCAGTATCTCGTTTAGTCGGTGCAGCTCCGGGATATGTCGGTTATGAAGAGGGCGGACAGCTTACAGAAGCTGTTAGAAGAAAGCCATATAGCGTTATTTTATTTGATGAGGTTGAAAAAGCACATCCGGATGTTTTTAATATCTTACTGCAGGTTTTAGATGATGGAAGATTAACTGACAACAAAGGAGTAACGGTTGATTTTACAAACACTATCATTATACTTACTTCAAATATTGCAAGTGATAAGATAATCAATAACCCTAACTCCGAGACGCTTCAAGAGATGGTTATGGGTGAGCTAAAACAGGCATTTAAGCCGGAGTTTTTAAACAGACTCGATGATGTAGTTATATTTAATGCGCTTGGGCGTGAACAGATAGTAGGAATTGTGGACATATTCTTTAGTGAGATTGCACAAAAAGTAGCCTCAAGAGATATAACCCTGACACTTAGCAAAAATGCAAAAGCATATATTGCTGAAGCTGGATTTGACCCTGTTTACGGGGCAAGACCTCTAAAAAGAGCTCTTTATGAGATAGTTGAAGATAGACTTGCAGAACTAATACTTGAGGGTAAAGTAGAGGAGGGCTCAAGTGTAGAGTTTGATTATAAAGATGGTGAAATAGAGGTTAAAATATCTTAATTTCTACTCTTTAGATGTTACATGAGCGTGGTTAATTGCCCTAAAACGCAAATCTTAACCACGCTTTAAGCAATTTTTTTATATGATTTCGGACTTAATTTTAAAGAAGGATATGTCATGAAAAGAACATACCAGCCTCACAATACGCCAAGAAAGAGAACTCACGGTTTTAGATCAAGAATGGCAACTAAAAACGGCCGCAATGTAATCAATCGCCGTCGTGCAAAAGGTCGTAAAAAATTGTCAGTTTAGGAAATTTTTATACACTAAAACTCCACAAAGAGTTTCAGTATATATATAAAAAAGGAAAAGATGCGCACTCTGATAGTGTAGTACTTTTTTTTCTTCCCGCTAAAGAGATTCATAAAGTGGGTTTTACGGCTACGAAAAAAATAGGCAATGCCGTAAAAAGAAATAGAGCAAAGAGAAGACTTAGAGCTCTCTTTCATGAATTCTCACCATCTCTCAAAGACGGCACATATATTTTTGTAGCCAAACAATCAATCAACGAAGTGACACACCAAAAACTTAAAAATGATTTTAAAAAGATATTAAATCGTTTAAATACGATAAAGAAAGAGCCTAATGATTAGGAAGTTTTTGCTTAAATTTTTGTGGCTTTATCAGAAGTTTTTTACGCTTATAGGCTACGGTAGTTGTAGATATTACCCATCTTGTAGTGAATATGCAAGAATAAACTTTGAAAATAACTCTATTTCAAGTGCTTTTTACCACACTTTTACTAGAATACTGCGTTGTAATCAATTATTTGACGGTGGCATAGAGTATCCACTACTCGACAAGCTGTCTTTAAAGCCCGCAAATATAGGGGTTGATTCTATAAAATATTGGTTGGTTCCAAATAAAAAAAACCGTTTTTATATCATAAAAAATTTTTCATATAAAGGGTGACCGTGTTAGACAAAATGACACCAAATCAGAGATTGACGATAGCAGTAGTGTTATCAATTATATTTTTCGTAGTATATACGATAATTTTTCCACCGCAAGAGCAAGAGAACGCAAAGGGGACTCAAGCAAATACCCAAAGCTCACAAACTTCTAAAGAATCGCAACCCGCTCTTAAAGTCGAAGACGTAGTTAGTCATGAGATTTCAAGTGATGAGAAAATGGCAGTAAATGATTTAAGCACTCTAGTTACTGTTAAAAGTAGCAAGTTTATACTTAAGCTAGATACTCTGGGGCGAATCTCATCTAAAGTATTACTTCAAGATAAGTACAATGATAAAGATGATAAGCATGCACAGCTGATTCCTGATGTTGGACCAAAGCCTCTTTTTATTAGATTTTTAGATCCAAATCTAAATGATGAGGCAACAAAAGTTCCTTATAAAACGACTATATCTGAGCTCTCTTTAGATAGCGGCTCTCAAAAAGTTACACTAACTCAAGAGTTAGAGAGTTTAAAAGTTACAAAAGAGATTACATTTTTTGCAGATGGGCATTATGATATAAAAATATCTCTCTCTGATGATAAGAGATACTTTGTTTATTTAGGTCAGAGACCTCGTATTACAGAGCAGATGATGACGGTCTCAGGTGCTATGGTCTATACGGATGATGAGATAGTAACGATAATAGAAGACGGCGATGCAGAAGGGCGAAAAATTTTTACCGGTGTTGAGCTTATATCAGCATTTGATCAATACTCTGCGACAATTATGTATGGATTTACAAAAGATACAAATATAATTGTAGAGAGAGATAGAAACGATGACCCGGTTATCTATTTTGAAGCACTTCAAAATATGACTTTTAGCGGTTACGTTGGGCAAAAAGAGTACAAGACATTAAATAGCATAAATCCAGTGCTGACAAATGCTATTGAGTATGGGTGGTTTACTTTTGCATCAAAACCTCTATTTCAGCTTCTATCATGGTTACATGGAATATTTGGCAACTGGGGTTGGTCTATTGTAGCGCTTACTATTATAATTAGAACAGTACTCTATCCTTTGACGTACAAGGGTATGGTCTCTATGCAGAAGATGAAGGATCTCTCTCCTCAGATAAAAGAGCTTCAGAAAAAGTACAAGGGCGAGCCTCAGCGCATGAATGCTGCTGTAATGGATACATATAAAAAGCATGGGGCAAATCCTCTTGGCGGTTGTCTGCCGATGCTGCTTCAGATTCCGGTATTTTTTGCAATTTACCGCGTACTTCTAAATGCAGTTGAGCTTCAAGGTGCTGAGTGGGCGCTGTGGATAAATGACTTATCTAGAATGGATTCTACATTTATACTTCCTATTTTAATGGGTGCTTCGATGTACTATCAGCAAAAACTGACACCTAGTAATTTTACGGATCCTATGCAGGAGAAGATATTTAAGTTTCTGCCTATAATATTTACGTTCTTCTTTTTAACGTTCCCATCAGGGTTGGTTCTTTACTGGTTTGTTAATAACCTCTTCTCTATCGCGCAGCAGTTTATTGTAAATAGACAATTTAAAAATGCTAAAGATGCAGAGATAGCGGCGCATAAGCATGCGGAGAAAAAAGATGATTAAGATAGAGTCTACTACTTTAGAGCAGGCTTGTAAAGATGCTGCGGCTGCTTTGGAGTGTTCTGCTAGCGAGCTAGTAGTCGAAATTGTCCAAAGCCCAAGCAGCGGCTTTTTAGGACTTTTTAAGAAGAGTGCTATAATCGTTGCCGCTAAGAAAAAGCAAGAGACAAAAAGTAGCGCCGAAAAACCTATAAAAAAAGATAAACAAGAGTTTAAGTCTCAAAATAAACAGACAGAGAAAAAAGAGTTTAAAAAAGAGGAGCCCAAGCCTTCTCAAAATATAATTAACGACACAATTATTCCTCAGTCGTTTGTTAGTATGCAAGATGAGGACGATTATGATTTGGCTGATATCAACTACACTGCCGACTATGAAGAGGATGAAGTAGAGAAGCAAGAGGAGAAGAGGGGTCTTAGCGCATATGAAGTTGTTAAAAAAGTAGAAAAAGAGATTAATGAACTTTTCAACTCTATCTGTTTTAAAATTGAGAAGATAGAGGTAAGCGCATATGATGAGGATACTCTTCTTGTTGAGTTTAAAGGAGAAGATGCTGCACTTCTTATAGGAAAAGAGGGGTATAGATACAAAGCGCTATCGTATATGATATTTAATTGGATAAACACAAAGTACCAGTTGCAGTTGCGCCTAGAGATTGCCGAATTTTTGAAAAATCAAGAGGAGTCGGTAGGGAGATATCTAGTGGGGGTGTGTGAAAATATAGATAGAGACGGCAGAGCACAAACTAAGATACTCGATGGTGTTTTGATACAAATTGCACTCAAAGAGCTAAGAGAGAAGTATCCAAACAAATATGTAGCTGTCCGCTCTACACGCGATGGACTGAAATTTATTATTATAAACGATTATCATAACTAATATATGAGTACAGATACAATAAGTGCCATTGCAACAGCAAACGGCATAGGCTCTATCGCAATTATTCGCATAAGCGGTGATAGAGCTTTTGAAATAGCAAAAAAACTTACCCGCAAAAAAAATTTTACTCCAAGATATGCAACTCTATCAAATATATATGACATCAATAATGAGCTTATAGATGAGTCTATAGTTATCTACTTCAATGCACCATTTTCATTTACTGCCGAGGATGTTGTTGAGATTCAGTGTCATGGCGGCTTTATTGTCGCTCAAAGCATATTAAAAGCAACTCTGGCTCATGGTGCCAGACTTGCAACGGCAGGTGAATTCTCTAAAAGAGCATTCTTTAACGGTCGCATTGATTTGAGTGAAGCCGAAGCAATTGCGCAGTTAATTGAAGCAAAAAGTGAAGATGCTGCAAAAATATTGGCACAGCAGATGAAAGGTTCTCTAAAAGAGTATATAGAAAAAATCCGTGATGAGATAATTCATATATTAGCTTACTCTGAGGTCAGTATTGATTACGCAGAGGAGGATTTGCCGGAGGATTTGGTTTTACAAATTGAGCTAAAACTTAAGGAGTTAAAAAAGTCTCTAGAGTCAACTCTTCTTGCTAGCAAGGCAAGAGAGGGTCTTATGCAGGGCTTTAAAGTAGCGATAGTCGGTAAGCCTAATGTCGGCAAAAGCTCGCTATTAAATGCACTTCTTAGTTATAACCGTGCTATCGTCAGTGATGTTGCAGGAACTACAAGAGATACAATAGAAGAGCAGGTCAAAATAGGTACACATCTTATCCGCATAGTTGATACTGCCGGAATACGTGAGGCAGGTGATGAGATAGAGCGAATAGGTATAGCACGCTCACTAGAAGCGATAGAGCAAAGCGACATAGTTGTAGCGCTTTTTGATGCTTCTAGAGAAGCTGACGCGGAAGATGAGCAGATAATCTCTTTAATAAAATCAGATGCAAAAGATAAAGATATTTTATATGTTAAGAACAAAATCGACCTAGAAGAAAAATTTGTTCATGCAGATATAAAATTTGACATGCAGCTAAGCTCTAAAGAGAGTGTTGATGAGCTAGTAAGAGCTTTAGAGAGTATAATGAACAGAGCTAACAGCTCTGATGAGATGATGCTTATATCTCATAGGCAGATAAACGCTGTAGAGAGTACTTTAAAAAATATAGAAGAAGCGTTTGATCCACTTCAAGATCAAGAGTTGGAAATATTTTCGTTTCATCTAAACGAGGCTATAAAAGAGATGGCTTCAATAACGAGACCTTTTAAAAATGATGAGATGCTTGATAAAATGTTCGGCTCTTTTTGTTTAGGAAAATAGTATCAAGTATATAGCTATAGATTTGGGACTTAAGCGCATAGGCTTGGCATATTCGGCGCATAAAGATATAGTAACTCCACTTCCATCTATCATTCGTAAAAATCGTAATCAAGCCGCTGATGAAGTTAAAAAGGCTATAAAAGAGTGGGAGGTAGATGCAGTTGTTGTCGGCGTTCCTCTTGGCGGAAGTAGCGAAGAGGAGATGAAGAGACGCATAGCTCACTTTATGAACCTAGTCTCTTTTGAGGGTAAAGTTTTTTATCAAGATGAAGCCGGAAGTTCTAAAGAGGCAGAGTCTATGATGAAAGGGGAGATGAAACATCTTCGTGACGGCAGAATAGACTCCATCTCTGCTATGATAATTCTGCAGAGGTTTTTAAGAACAAAACCTCCCAGAGGCTAATCCACCCTATTTATATTTAAAAGAATCTTTTTTAACAAAGAGGAGAATAGCTTCTTCTCCTCTTCGCTAAAAGCTTCAAAATATTTACTGCACTCTTTAGACATCTCTTGGAGAGACTCTTTAACAAGTTTTTTACCACTACTGCTTAAGCAGACAAGCATACATCTTCTATCGTTTATATCTGCTTTTCTATATATAAGATCTCTCTCTTGAAGTCTTTTTAAAACCTTTGTCATGCCTCCTGAGGAGAAGATTGTCAAATCATAAAGCTGTGTAGGTGAAAGTACGCCATTATGTGTGTATAAAGAAGCAAGCACATCGAGCTCGGAGTTTAACATGTCAAATTTATCTTTTAAAAAACTCTCTGCATGTGAGAAGATTGTTTTGTGAATAACAGCAATTGGAAAAGTCATTAAAAAAACTTCAGGAAGCTCGCCATCGCTTACTTTGTCGTAAAAATTTGTTATAAAATCTGCATGTACTCTATTTTTCATAAAAGTATTATATCTTAAATATATCTTTCTGGCAAGATATGTTTAAGAGTTAATGTGATATTATTATTCTAAAATAATAAAAGGGGATTTAGTGAAATCTTTATTTCCACTGCTTTTTCTGCCTGTTTTTTTATACTCTTACACGCTTGATGAGCTTATAGAGTTATCTCAAAAAAATAGAGTTGTGGAGTCTGCCGCGCACGTAGTAACTTCAAGAGAGAAGGAGTATGAGAGCACTAAGAGCTCCTATCTGCCTTCATTGGAACTTGGTGCGACTTATCAAAATGTATATGATGAAACTGTAACGCTTGCAGAAAATTCAATAAAAGTTCAAGCAAGTCTAAAATATACTCTTTATGATGGCGGCAAAAAAGGGACTCTTTATAACGAACTTAAATCAGGTATAGAGTCCGGCAAAGAGAGTGTCGAGGCAATAAAAAACAGCATCTCTCTTGATGTCTCAAGACTCTATTTTGAGTTTATGGCGCTTAACTCAGATAAAGAAGCAACCCAGCAGGAGATTGAACAACTCAAGGCTGAATTTCGTAGACTAGAACTTTTTTATGAGTCGGGTTCTGTGACAAAAGATGAGCTAGATAAGATTGACGCAACGCTCAAAGATGCACTCGTATCGCTCTATGAAATTGACCTAGAGAGAGAAAAAATCCTTCATACGTTAGAGTACTACACAACACGAAAGGTCGATACTCTACAAAGCGGTGCAAAAATAGATTTCATTGATGAGAGCAGCGTTGGCGTACGACATGATATAAAATCACTTGAGCATGATGCTGCTGCACTTTTATATGAAGCAAAAGGTAGAAAAAGCGAGAATATGCCAAAAGTATATTTTGACAATACATTAAGCTACAGCGACTACTATTTTGATAATAAACCGGCAACTAATTTTTTAATAGATACACAAAATATTGCCATGATTTACGCTTCATGGAATATTTTTGATTTTGGCTCAACTACAAAGAGCTATGAGTCAAAGTATGAAGAGTATTTGAGTAAAAGAGCAACAATAGAGCATGAGAAGCATAGAGCAGATGTTGATTATAGGCTTGCTAAAAAATCACTAGAGATTGCAAAGCTTAAAATCGGCGCAACAAAAGCAGCGCTTGATGCTGCAACATCTGCATATGAGCTTATCAAGTTTAAGTATCAAAACGGAACAATTGACAATGTCGCATATCTTTTAGCGCTTAGCCAAAAATATGATGCCGCAAGGAATCATGAAAGAGCGCTATATAATTTAGAGATTAAAAAAGCAGAGTTGATTTATTACAGTGCAAAAGATATTAAGGAGTTTTTATAGATGAAAAATTTAGCATTATCGTTAGTAGTGGTATCACTACTTTTTATAGGTTGTAGTGATGAAAAAGATGCTACTTCAACTCCACAAACAATGGCGCAGATGCCACCGCTGCCGGTAAAGGGTCAAGTGGTCAAATATGAAAAAGTCGATTTTACAAAAAGTTACTCTGCAGTTCTGAAACCTTTTAAAGAGGTAGATATTGTCGCTAGAGTAAGAGGTATTTTAGAAAAAGAGAACTTCACAGAGGGAGCATTTGTAAAAAAAGGCGAGATTATTTACGAACTAGAAAAAGATGGGTATAGAGCAGCACTCGATGAGGCAAAAGCTGCACTTCTAAAAGCTGAAGCCAACTTCAATAAAGCTTCAAACGATTGGGGTAGAGGTGAGTATCTATTTAAAAATAGTGCGATAAGCAAGCAACAAAGAGATGAACTTTTATATACTTATGATGATGCGAAGGCTGAGGTTCAAAAAGCAAAAGCAGCTTTAGCAAATGCTGAGCTCAGTTATAGCTATACAACTATCAAGGCGCCTATAAGCGGCATGATTGGAATAAGCAACAGTGATGTTGGAACTTATATTGATTTTGATGCACAAAACGCAAATCTCACTACTATTACTTCATTAGAAAGCGTTTATGCAGAGTTTTCCGTGCCTAGTATCGATATATTAAAATATAAGACGCAAATAAAAATAGGCACAGAGGTTACTGTTAATATAGGTTCAAAAAAGTATAGTGGAGTAGTTGACTTTATATCTCCTAAGTTAGATCTTCAGACAGACACCCTTTTACTTAGAGCGACTTTTAAAAACCAAAACAGAGAAATGGTAGTAGGCTCTTATGTTGAGCTTAACATGGATGGATTTAGCTATGATAATGTTGTAAAAATCCCGCAAAATGCACTTATAAAAACCCCTGAAGCCTTGATAGTTTATGTTGCAAAAAATGGCGAAATCTCTATGCGAACAGTTGAGGTTTTACAGGTCACAGACGGTTTAGCATTAATCTCTAGGGGCTTAAATGAGGGAGAGAGTGTTGTAGTTAGCAACATAGCAAAACTAAGACCAAGCAGCAGAGTAACTATCATGGAAGGCAGTTAATATGTTCTCTGCTTTTTTTATAAAAAGACCTATCTTTGCATCTGTAATCTCTATTATAATTTTGCTCGCAGGTATTATCTCTATGATGTCTCTGCCTATTGGAGAGTATCCAAGAGTAGTGCCGCCGCAGATTGTTGTTTCAACCTCTTATCCGGGGGCGAGTGCAGATACTATCTCAAAAACAGTTGCAGCACCTCTTGAGCAAGAGATAAACGGAGCAAAAGATATGCTCTATATGAGCTCTCTCTCTGCAGATAACGGCGTTCTTAGTATAAGTATATTTTTTGAAGTAGGAACTAATCCTGATGATGCAAAAATAGATGTAAACAATCGTGTCCAAGCCGCACTATCAAAACTTCCCGAGCAGGTTCAAAGACAAGGGGTGAGAGTTGCTGAGAAATCACCTGACATGCTTCAAGTAATCATCTTACACTCTCCAAAACAGACAAAAGATGTGACTTATCTCTCCAACTATGCTCTTATGAATATTGTTGATGATTTAAAAAGAGTCAAAGGGGTAGGTGACGTAACAATCTTCGGCGCTAAAGATTACTCAATGAGAGTCTGGATAGACCCGTTAAAACTTAAGAAGTATTCGCTTACCGCAAATGATTTAATCTTGGCAATAAGAGAGCAAAATGAGCAGTATGCCGCAGGAAAACTATCTGCTGAACCGGTATCCTCAAATGAGATGTTTACCTACACACTTGAGACGCAAGAGAGATTTAGTGACCCTTCTGAGTTTTCGGAGATTATAGTAAGAGCAAATGAAGATGGAAGCTCTCTTAAGCTCAAAGATGTAGCAACTATAGAGCTTGGTTCTCAAAGCTATGCCATGAAGAACAAATTAAATAACGCTCCTGCCGTTCCGATTGGGATATTTTTACAAAGCGGTGCAAATGCTATAGAGACCGCAGGAAATATCAAAAAAACTATAGCTTCAATAAGTGAGAATTTTGTTGAAGATGTTGAATATGAGATACCTTATGATATTACCGAGTTTGTTGAACTCTCTATAAATGAGGTTGTTAAGACCTTTATTGAGGCTATTATTTTAGTCGTACTTATTATATATCTATTTTTACAAAACTGGAGAGCTACCCTTATACCTGTTTTAGCTGTTCCTGTCTCAATTATCGGGGCTTTTGTAGGGATGTATATCTTAGGTTTTAGTATCAACCTACTCACTCTTTTTGGGCTTGTTTTGGCAATTGGGATAGTAGTTGACGATGCTATTATTGTTATTGAAAATGTTGAGAGACATATAAAAGAGGGGCTATCTCCAATGGAGGCCTCCTATGTCGCTATGAAAGAGGTCTCGGGTGCACTTGTTGCCATTGTACTTGTTCTCTCTGCGGTATTTATCCCCGTTGCATTTTTAGGCGGACTTAGTGGAGAGATGTATAGGCAGTTTGCCGTAACAATAGTTATCTCCTTGGCAATTTCCGGTTTTGTAGCACTTACACTTACACCTGCTCTTTGTGCGATAATGTTAAAACCGACACATAAAGAGCCTAAGTACTTTTTCAAATGGTTTAATAGCTTTTTTGAGTTTGCTACAAGAGGGTACTCAAAAGCTTTAAAACTAACCATACGGTATGGATTTTTAAGCATGCTTCTTTTTGGCGGACTTATATATATAACATATGATATGTTTAACTCTCTAAAGACGGGACTTGTTCCGACTGAAGACAAGGGAACGGTCTTTGTATTTAGTTACAACCCTCCCGGTTCATCTCTTAGTAGAACAGATACTTTGACTTCCGAGATTTATGATATTACTTCAAGGGATAAAGAGAGTATAAAAGATATAGTTCAGTTTGCCGGAATGGATTTTGTAACTTCTTCACTTAGAACAAATTCAGCCGCTACAATTTTAAAGCTACAACCGTGGAATGAGAGAGAGGAGCCGCATCAACATGCGGTACATATAGCTTCACAAATAGGAAAAAAACTCTCTACAACAAGTGATGGTTTCTCCTTTGGTGTTGTACCTCCTCCTATTAGGGGTATGGGTATAGCCGGCGGGTTTGAGCTATATGTTCAAGATAGAACAGGCGCTGACATTAAAGAGCTTCAAAAGTATGTAAATGAGATTATTAAAAAAGGTAACGAGAGGGAGGAGTTAGAGGGAGTAAGAAGTACTTTAAACACCAATGTTCCAAAATACCAAGTCATAGTTGATAGTGCAAAAGTCAAGTCCAAAGGAGTTGATTTAGAGCATGTTTATCAGACCTTAAATGCAACGTTTGGGAGTTATTATGTAAATGATTTTAATCTTATGGGCAGAACATATATGGTAAATATGCAAGCTAAGGAGTCGTTTAGAAAAACCCCTGATGATCTAAATAAAATATATGTCAGAAATAATAAAGATGAGATGCTTCCTCTTAGTTCGTTTGTGACACTTAAGCAGATAGTAAGTGCGGACTTAGTTGAGAGATTTAACCTATTTAGCGCGGCTAAAGTCTCAGGCCAGCCAGCTCTTGGATATAGCTCCGGTGATGCTCTAAGAGCCATAGAAGAGGTAGCAAACGAGGTTCTGCCTCAAGGATACACAATTAGCTGGATTGGAACGGCATATCAGGAGAAGCAGATTTCAAGTGCAGGAAGCATGGCTTTTATCTTCGGCATAATCTTTTTGTATCTAATTTTAGCAGCTCAGTATGAGAGATGGTTAATGCCGATATCTGTTATTTTAGCAGTACCTTTTGGAATCTTTGGTGCAGTTGTTGCAAATCATATAAGAGGACTCGAAAATGATATATATTTTCAGATAGGCATCCTTGTTTTAGCAGGACTCTCGGCTAAAAATGCAATTCTTATTGTGGAGTTTGCAATGCAAAAGAGAGAGCAGGGAATGGAGCTAGTAGAAGCTGTACTAGACGCGGCAAAAGTTCGTCTTCGCCCTATTGTTATGACCTCACTTGCATTTACGCTAGGAGTTATTCCGCTTGCGTTAAGTAGCGGAGCAGGAGCGGCAAGTAGGCACTCTATAGGTACGGGAGTTGTAGGCGGAATGTTGGCAGCAACTTTCCTAGCCATTGTATTTATCCCTCTTTTTTATGTTCTTGTCTCAAAGTTTGGGCAAAAAGAGTCTAAGATAACGTAAGTAGCGTTATCTTGGACTTAATTGAGTTAAATAGCTTTAAAAAACTCCGCAGCCTCTTCTTCGTCATCACTTAGGTTATCTTGTATAAAATCTTCATCTTCTGCTATTAACCTTTTTACCTCTTTTTGACAATAATTAAAGAGAGTCTCTCTTGCTTCATTTAAGTTCTCTACAAAACCAAGACCGCTAAACTGATAAGGCTCTTCTTGCTCTATGCAGATGAGTGTACCCGCGCACTCTTTTTCAAGAATTTCAACTAATGTTCTGTATGTAATATTAAATTCTGCAGCGTGCCAGCCAATCTCCTCCATCTCTTTTGTGCTAAACTCATCAACACCATCAGCAGTAGTATCATCATATGTTGCTCTTTTGTTATTAAAACCTATTATCTCTTGCCATGCTCCAAATGCTTTGATTAAAACTCTGTTATTATCTTCTACAACTTGATAGTTTTTCCCAAAAATGGTGTTTAGCGGAAGATCTGCATTTGGGATACCGCTATATATTAAAATATCCTCAACAGTAAAAGGCTCATAAGAGATTGCTCCATCAATTCTTATACCAAAATGTTTACCTGAGTTTATAGCCTCTTGCAAGCTATTTTTATCAGCAGTAATGATTTCTTTAAAAAGATTGAATTTTTTCATAAAGATTCCTCCGTTTTTAGTGACATTATAAAAGTTTTTGCTTTACTTTAGTATAATGTCAAAAATTTTTTAAGCAGTTAAGCTTAATATAATATCAAGGGAAAAATAATGGCATTAAATGTATACTACGACAAAGATTGTAATATTGAGCTAATCAAGAGCAAAAAAGTTGCAATGATTGGTTTTGGTTCTCAAGGACACGCTCACGCTGAAAACTTAAGAGATAGCGGTGTTGAAGTATGTGTTGGTTTAAGAAAAAATGGTTCATCTTGGGCTAAAGCAGAGGCGAAAGGCTTTGAAGTTTTAACTGTAGCAGAGGCTTCTAAAGTTTCTGATGTTGTTATGATTCTTTTACCGGATGAAAATCAAGCTGAGATATATAAGAATGAGATTGAGCCAAACCTAAAACAAGGTGCTACTATTGCTTTTGGTCATGGTTTTAATATTCACTATGGTCGTATTCACCCAAGAGCAGATATTAATGTTACCATGATAGCTCCAAAAGCCCCTGGACACACTGTTCGTTCTGAGTTTGTTCGTGGTGGCGGTATTCCTGATTTAATTGCTGTCGGTCAAGATCCAAGCGGTACAACTAAAGAGTTGGCACTCTCATACGCTTCTGCGATTGGCGGCGGTAGAACTGCAATTATCGAGACGACTTTTAAGGATGAGACTGAGACTGACCTTTTTGGAGAGCAGGCTGTTCTTTGCGGTGGTGCAGCATCACTTGTTCAAGCTGGATTTGAGACACTGACTGAAGCCGGTTACGCTCCTGAACTTGCATACTTTGAGTGTCTACATGAGCTAAAGCTTATTGTTGACTTGATGTTTGAGGGTGGAATCGCTGATATGAGATATAGTATCTCTAATACTGCTGAGTATGGTGATTATGTTTCAGGTAAGCGTGTTATCAATGCAGAGTCTAAAGCTGCTATGAAAGAGATTTTAAAAGAGATTCAAGATGGTAGATTTGCAAAAGATTTTATCCTTGAAGGTCAAGCAGGCTACCCTCGTATGAACGCTGAGCGCAATAACGATAAAACGAAACTAATTACAGTAACCGGTAACAAACTTCGTGAAATGATGCCGTGGATATCAGCAAATAAAATAGTAGACACTTCTAAAAACTAAAATAGCGACGCATTTTATGCGTTGCTTCGCTCGTCATGTGCTTGAAGAAGCACGCTTCCTAACTGTGCGCCTTGAAAATTTCATCACTCTTTTAGTCTTTAGCTAAAATATTAATTAATACTTTTATAGTAGTTTTTGAACCCTAATAAGAGTAGAGAGCAAAATAGCACCTTTGTCTACATGTGAACTTTTCATCTTTAGTTCACTATCTAAAAGCAGTTCATGCAGTTTATAGTAAGTGCGGGGTTTTATTTTGATAGACATTGCAGCTTTCTCCTCTACTACAAACTTCGGAGGATTGTACCCAAGTATCTCTACAGCGTTTGGAGTACCGTTTACTCTTATATATATGTTAAACATATATAGTTGTGTTAGATAGCTTGTAATGGCGTTTAGGACTCTTATCTCATCCTCCCCATGTTCAAGAATAGTATTTAGATCCTCTTTAAACTCTTTTTTGTTTAAAACATTTTTTATAAAACTATCTATACTTATTTGAGCTAAGCCAAAAACTAAACTATCTATATCTTTTGTTGTTATAGCTCTGTCATAAACTCTTAACTTATCTATCTCATTACATGCAAGTGCAATATCCCAGTTGTGAATCGCCAAAAGATGGTTAATAGTGTAGTTGTCAATGTTTACATTTTTTTCACGAGCAACTTGAGAGAGTGTAAAGAGTGCCTCATTATGATTAGGATGAAAAAATCTAACGCACATAGTTTTTGTTTTTGCGGGAGCTTTTATGTACGCCTTTTGATCCTCTCCATAGTAGGCGTAAACAAAGATGTTGTTTGGATTTTTTTCACACTGCTCTATAAGTGCATCTAACTCTTTTTTGGGGATTTTTTTCTCACTTTTGATTATAAGAACATTACAATCCCCAAAGAGTGAAGCTTGTGATAGGTGCGCTTTTGCAGAGGCAAAATCATACTCATCATGATAAAACTTTGCTACAGAGGCATCGCTGATATCTGTCAAAATCCCGATATATCTCTCTATAAGAAAAGTGCTCTCCCCAAAGAGTATAAAACTGTTTGAGAGAGAGCTGTTTTGTATATGCTTGTCCAGTTCGCTTTTGTACAACTACTTATCTCTCTCTACTCTCTCAACTACACTTGCATAGATTTTAGCTTTTGCAATATCAACTTTGTCGATTCTTACTTTTACATCTTCAAAGAGTTGTGCATCAAGTCCATGCGTTATAGAAAACCTTGCACCTTGAATCTCATCATGAAGTTCGGCATTGAGATATGGGTCCGTGGATGTAATTCTCGCTTTAAAGATACCGCCGATATTTTCATCTGCCCATCTTGCAAACTTTCTCGCCATAAACTCATTTTCTATTTTTGAGGATTCTCTCTCTTTTTCACTAACGCTCATGCAGAGCGATTCTATGTTCCTTAAAACATATGAACTCTCCTCTGTATCATGATTGTTGATAGCTTTGAGAAGTCTGTGAACTATTAAGTCTGAATATCTTCTAATAGGCGAAGTAAAGTGCGTATACTCATCAAAGCCAAGTCCAAAATGCCCTACGTTAAACGGTGCGTATCTAGCCTGCATTTGTGACTGGATTATAAGTGTGTCAACTTCAGAAGCAAGCCCCATCTCTTTAGCTTGCGTTTGTATCTCGGTAATTGTCTCTTTTATGGACTTTTTGATATCTACAAACATACCGATGCCTGCAAGTTCTTGATACAAGTTTTGCAATTTTAGTTGGTTTGGCGGCTCATGTATACGAAAAACTCCTTTAGTAAATCTCTTTGCCGCTTCCTTGTTTGCTAAAAGCATACAATCCTCTATAAGTGCATGAGATGGAGTCTCCTCGGCATAAGTCGTGTGTGTTATATTTGAGTTTTCATCAATAAACATCTCAAGCTCGTTTGAGTGAAAATCGTAACCGACCTTGAGCCTTTTTACTTTTAATCTGTCGGTAATTATTTTTAGTTTGGAGATATACTCAAGAACTCTTTTTTCAGACTCATCTTCTGCTTCTAGCCTGCCTTCTAAGAAGTTGTCAATCTCCTCATAGTTAAACCTTCTTTGTGAGTGAATTATCGCTTCATATACTTTTGAACTCTTTACATCCAATGTCTCAAGGTCTAGTTTTATCTCAAAAACGTATGAGAGTCTGTCGACATGCGGCTGAAGTGAGCAGAGGGTTTCACTTAGCTCTCTTGGAAGCATGGGAATTGAGCGGTGCGGGAGATATATGGAAAAACTTCTGTAAATCGCTTCGTTGTCAATCGCGCCAAAAGGGGTTACATATTCGCTAACATCTGCTACTGCAACATAAAGTGTAGAATTTTGATCATCCCAGTAGATTGCATCATCAAAATCTTTTGCCGTTACGGGGTCGATTGTACAAAAAGGGAGTTCTCTTAAATCTACTCTAGAGGGGTATTTTGAGGCATCTACTTCCGTAAACGACGATGCTAATTCCAAGACTTCAGGTTCAAACTCATCATGTTTGTTAAATTGTGCAAGAACAATTTTCTCATCAACTAATGGGTCTTTTATATTGCCAAGCTTCTCCATGATTGTGAAATCTTGGTTATCGATTTTAAAGACATCACCATATTCATATTTATTTAACTCTTCTTGAGTAGTCTCAACTCCTGCCGGATAGTTAGTTTTTAAATCAACCATAGATTTTCTGCCGTCTTTGGAGATAATATATGCAACACTGTAACTCTGCGCTCTTCCTACAATCTCTACAACTTTTGCAGAAGGAGAACCCTTTTTGCCAAGTAGTCTCTGTACAATAACAAGGTCGCCCTGTTTTGCGTTTGCCAAATCACCTTCGCCTATAAAAATATCGCGCACATATTCGCCGATAACGTTTAAATAGGCAGTCTCATTTTGAACTAGCCCTAGAGTTCCGGCTCGATATTTGGAGTTAAACTTGTAAATATTATCTTTTTTAGTGACGTAGCTTTTAGATAAGAAATTATTTATATAAGGGTACTCATCTACTATAACATCCTGCTCACTTAAACCATTAGTCAGTTTAATTAAGAGTGATTTTATATCAGACACTAAAGATTCTCGATCGCATTATTAAAGCTTTGCAAATCAAGCTTATACTTAGCAATCAACTCTTTTGCAGCCGCTATACTCTCATCTGTAACCATACCGTTTAGCTCGACTGCAGTACGGACAACATGCAGAATTTGTGCAGGTTTTTTAATATCATCTTCTGCTTTTTCGGGGTTTAAACAGCTACTAATTGTATCTACAAGCCCCGACTCAAATCTCCAGTGTTCAAATATTCTAGCACTCACTTCAGGAGTGTCCACTCCCGTAATTTCTCTCTCAGCCTCTTCAATAGTTGCTGATTTTGCAAGAGCCTCTTTGAACTTATCTCCGGTTCTGTCAGCTATGACTTGTTGAGCTATTAAGACCTTTCCTATCTCAACCAAAAAGGCTGCAGGAGATAGAATTCCAAGAAGTTTTGAATCTTTTTTAAGGCACCAAGCGGTAGTTAGGGCATGCTGTTTTTTTGAGAGCATTGAGAATGTGTCATTATCAATTCCATATGCAGATAGGTCAAGGTCAAAGCTTTTTTTCACAATAGAAGCCAGAGCAAAGCCTCTTACGGTTCCCATTCCAAAAAGACCGACAGCTTGAGATATTGCATTAATCTCACGAGAGAAGCCATAGAGAGGAGAATTTGCTGCTTTTAAAATATCTGCCGTTAAAAGAGGGTCTTTTTCTAAGATTTTGACCATATCGTTAAAGGTGCTCTCAGGATCTTGATAGACAGATTCAATTTGCATAACTGATTCAGGAAGCGGTGGAAGTTGTTTGATTTTTTTAAGTATCTCTTCAGTCATTTAACTCTCTCTTTTATCAAATATTAATTTGAATAGATGATACATATATGTTCATAAAAAAGTACTGAATATTTACAAAAAGTTGATACTATTTCCTTATATTTTTAAAAAAAGAGGGGATAAGATATGCAAAAAGAAGCTATGCTTACACAGTTAGGTTACGTACCAAATGATGCTTTACTTAAGCAACTAGAGAGAATTGAAGAGAATACTGCCGGTTACGAGAAAATAAAAAAACATATTATGGATTTACATGACCACTTGAAAGTTGATGACTCTTATGTTGCAATGTCAAACTCGAATGATTTTTTTAAAATAAAGGTTGAGTCTCCAAGCGTTGAAATGGCGGAGGGGGCACATGAGAAAATCAGACATTTTAGCCAAAAATATAAAGTTGCCGTAAATAAACTTGAAAATAAAAACACTTACTACATACTAGGATTTAGCAATTAATAATGAACCGATGAGCATTGAAGGATATGACCTTTTAATCCTTGAATTTAAACATCTGCTTGAGGTTGAAAAACCCAAAGTAGCACAAGAAAAACTTATTGCCGCTGCTTTGGGAGACAGAAGTGAAAATGCGGACTATCAAGCCGCAAAAGAGAAGCTAAGATTTATAGATAAAAGACTCTTCTTTCTAAACTCTATGATAGAGAAGTCTCAAATTATCGACCCATCAAAATTACTTCATGACAAGGTTGGCTTTGGAAGTAGCGTAACTATACTAAATCTTCAAACGGATGAGGAGGAGAGCTACACTATTTGCGGAGTTTTAGAGTCAGAGCCGGAAAATGGGCTTATTTCAGTACACTCGCCATTGGCAAAAGCCATGATGGGAAAAAAGGTGGATGATGAGTTTAAAATCGGGCTTCCTTCTGGAGAAAAAGAGTATGAAATTGTAAATATTTACTATAAAAACATCTTTACGTTAAAGAAAAATATCCGCACAAAAAGCGACTTCTCCTTCCATTAAAACTCTTTTTACCTCATATTGGGTATAATCCCTCTTTAAAAATCAAATTTTTAGGATTCTCCGTGAGCCAACAACTAGAAAATATTGAAAAAGTACTTGCTTCGCATAAACTCTCAAGTGAAGATTACACGCATATTAAGCAGATTTTAGGACGTGAACCGAACTTAATAGAGATAGGAATCTTTTCTGCGATGTGGAGTGAACACTGCAGTTACAAATCCTCAAAAGTTCATCTAAGCGGCTTTCCTACAAAAGCTCCATGGGTTATTCAGGGTCCGGGTGAGAATGCGGGCGTGATTGATATCGGCGGTGGATATGCTGCAGTATTTAAGATGGAGTCACACAATCATCCAAGTTTTATAGAGCCTTATCAAGGTGCGGCAACGGGTGTCGGCGGAATTATGCGCGATGTGTTTACAATGGGTGCTCGTCCTGTTGCAAATCTTAACGCTCTTAGATTTGGCAATATCTTAAATGATGATGATATCTCTAAGCACCAACGATATTTAGTTCGCGGTGTAGTTGCAGGAATAGGCGGTTATGGAAACTGCATGGGAGTTCCTACTATAGGCGGAGAGACAAGTTTTGATGAGTGCTATAACGGCAATATTCTAGTAAATGCTTTTACTCTTGGACTTGCAAAAAGTGATGAAATTTTTTACGGAAGAGCTGATGGTATAGGCAATCCCGTTATCTATGTCGGTGCAAAGACAGGTCGTGACGGATTAGGCGGAGCGGTAATGAGCTCTGATAGTTTTACGGAGGAGTCTAAGTCTCTTCGCCCTACCGTTCAAGTGGGTGATCCTTTTACTGAAAAACTTCTTCTTGAGGCTTGTTTAGAGCTTTTTAAAACAGACCATGTTGTCGGCATCCAAGACATGGGAGCAGCGGGTCTTACATCGTCATCTTTTGAGATGGCAGGCAGAAGCGGTAGCGGAATGATTATGCATCTTGACCGTGTTCCGGCTCGTGAAGAGGGGATGACTCCTTATGATTTTATGCTAAGCGAATCTCAAGAGCGTATGCTCCTTTGTGCAAAAAAAGGTAGCGAAGCAGAGATTATTAAAATCTTTGAGAAGTGGGATTTAGATGCTGCGGTAATCGGTGAGGTAACTGCAACCGGCAATATGGAACTTTTCTGGCATGGAGATAAAGTTGCTGAGGTTCCTGTTGATCCTGTGAGCGAGGAAGCTCCTGTATTAAATCGTCCAATGGTGCGTCCTGCATATCTTGATAAAATTGTCGACGTAACTATAAATGATTTTGAGAGAGTGGCAAACCAAGAGGCGTTTGAGAGACTTACAAAATCAATGGAAGTTGTCGATAAATCATGGATATACACTCAGTATGATTCGATGGTACAGACAAACACAATAAAAAAAGGCGGTATGCTTGACGCTTCGGTTGTTCGCGTTAAAGAGAACGGCAAAGCGCTTGCCATGTCGGCTGATTGTAATGTTCGCTACTGTTATATTGACCCAAAAGGCGGAGCTGCTGCCGCTGTTATTGAGAGTGGAAGAAATGTAGCGATGAGTGGGGCTAGACCTTTGGCAATTACCGATTGTCTAAACTACGGTAACCCTGAAAATCCGGAAGTTATGTGGCAGTTTGCTCAAGGATGTCTTGGCATCAAGGAGGCGTGTACAGAGCTAACAACTCCGGTAATCGGCGGAAATGTCTCTTTATATAATGAGACAAACGGAGTCTCTGTTTTTCCAACGCCATCAATTGCAACAGTCGGTGTCAATGATGATCAAAACAGAGTTTTAATGTCAAGTTTTCAAGAAGAGGGCAACACTCTTTATTTGGTCGGTGAGAACAAAAATGAATTTGGCGGATCACTCTACATGAAAGAGATATGTGGAGTTGTTGCGGGCAAGCTTCCTGAGATTGATTATAAAAAAGAGCTTGCTCTTTGGGAGCTAGTTATTGAGGCTAACAAAAAAGGCATCTTAGAGTGTGCAAAAGATGCAAGCAGCGGCGGTGTTGCTATCGCTTTGGCTAAAATGGCGGCTGTAAGCGGGCTTGGATGTAGCGTTAAAATGGCTGTAAATGATGAGCGTGATATATTTTCTGAGAGCATGAGTCGTGCTATTATAGAGGTTAAGCAAGAAAACTCTGCATCTTTTGAGTCGATGGCAGGAGTCTTAGCGTGTCAAAAAATCGGAACTGTAGGCGGAGACAAGATCAAAATCAACAATGTTGAGATGAGCATGAAAGAGCTTCAAGATAACTACTTCAATACATTTAAAAGAGTTATTGAGAGTATTTAATCTATATTTAGTTTTAAAACTCTTGCATCCTAAAAACTTCATAAGCCACCTCTTCATAGGGGTGCGTCTCTTTTAAAACCCTAATTGCTTCTTCTATAAGTTCATCACTGCAAATCATCTCAACTTTATACTCTTGTACATACTCTAGTTTATCAAGAGAGCCGATATGCGGATTTGCGCTGCTTATAGGTTTAAATTGTCCGACTCCTAGAGTCTCAAAACTGCAACACTCATAATTCTCATATTTTCCTACTCCTACTCTAAAGAGAGCCTTTTTAACTCGCTCTTTATCATCAGATGGAACAAAAAAATTTAGTTTATACATCTAGAGCCTCTTTAAATAGTTTAAAAGTTCGCTATCTAGGCGATATTTTGTATTTGCAACTTCATCTATGCTTTTGTACTCAAAGCCGCTTTTTGTGTAACATATCACACTCTTTGTTTTATCGCTAAGGAGCCCGTCAATCGCATAATTTACAAATTTGTAAGCCATGAGCCTGTCGTAAGTTGTAGGATTTCCGCCTCTTTGCGTATGCCCTAAGACAGCAACTCTTGACTCAACTCCAATATTTTCTTCAAACCAAGAGGCAATCTCTTGCGAGCTCTCTTTTATCCCCTCTGAGACTACTGCTATAAAATATCTTCTGCCGTTTTGCATCTGTTTTTTAAAATCTTTTTCATGCTCACTTAGATTATGCTCGGCTTCTGGGATAAGGCATAGTTCAGCACCACACGTAAGAGCTGAAACAAGAGCCAAATAGCCGCAATTTCTCCCCATAGTCTCTATAACAAAAGCTCTTGAGAAGGATGACGCGGTATCTCTTATGTTGTCAATTGAGTCTTTGATGACATTTAGTGCAGTATCAACACCTAAGCAGTACTCGGTGCCGCTGATATCGTTGTCTATAGTAGAGGGTACACCGCAGAATTTTACGCCGTGCTCTTTATAAAAAATATCCATACCTTTAAATGAGCCATCTCCTCCTAAGACAATCAGCATATCAATATTTAAAGCGTCAAGGTTTTTTTTAGCAATATCTCTGAACTCTTTGAGTGTAAATCTTTTGCTTCTAGCTGAGCCAATCATAGTTCCGCCACGATTTATAATTCCTGAAACATGTTTATGAGAAACTTTATCTATCTTGTTATCTATCAGCCCCTCAAATCCGTCATATACAAAATATGGAGTTAAACCGTTTTGCAACGAGTACTCGACAAAATGCTTTAGTGCAGGATTCATACCGCTTACATCTCCGCCTGAACATAAAATTGCTATATTTTTCATTCTTTTTTCTCTAGTTTGATTTTATTAAGTTTACCATCTTCTAATCTCTAATTAGATAATATTTTATAATTTATTTTTTAATGTAGATAGTAAGGTTTTATATGAGAAGAGCATTAGTAAGTGTTAGCGATAAGAGTGGCGTGGTGGATTTTTGTAAATCATTGGTTAAAAACGGATATGAAATAATATCTACCGGCGGAACATACAAGATGCTTGTTGATAGCGGTGTAGGCGCTATAGAGATAGATGAAGTAACAAAATTTCCGGAGTGTTTTGAGGGTCGTGTTAAGACTCTAAATCCATTTGTTCACGGTGGAATCCTTCACAGACGCGATAAGCAATCACATCTAGATCAAGCAAAAGAGCTTGGCGTTGAAGCTATTGATTTAGTTTGTGTAAACCTCTACCCTTTTAAGGAGACAATCCAAAAAACAGACGATTTTGAAGAGATTATAGAAAATATTGATATAGGCGGACCTGCCATGGTTCGCTCAGCCGCTAAAAATTTTGATAGTGTCATGATTATTACTGATGTAGATGATTATGCAAAAGTGATAGATGCGATAGAGAATGAGAAAAATACATTAGAGTTTCGTCGCTCTCTCATGATAAGAGCTTATGAGCATACTGCAGCGTATGACTCCATGATAGCAAACTATATGAATGAACGATTTAACGGCGGTTTTGGAGCAAAACAGTTTATAGTCGGAGAAAAAGTGATGGATACTCGCTACGGCGAAAATCCTCATCAAAAAGGTGCTTTGTATGAGTTTGACAAGCACTACTCAGAGAACTTCAAAACCTTAAAAGGCGAAGCGAGCTTTAATAACCTAAACGACTTAAGCGGCGCGGTTAAAATAGCTTCTGCTTTTGGAGATGATAACGCTGTTTGTATCACAAAGCATGGAAATCCATGTGGTTTTGCAATCCGCGACAACCTTTTAGATGCTTACGTAGAGGCCCTAAAATGCGACCCTGTTTCTGCATTTGGCGGAGTCGTTGCAGTTAATGGTGTTGTTACAAAAGAGTTGGCACTTAAGATGAATGAAATTTTCTTAGAAGTTATTATTGCGGGACGTATAACTCCTGAGGCGCAGGAAGTATTTGCTTCTAAAAAGCGCATTAAACTCTTTGAAATGCAAAGTGATAAGCTAATCTTAGCTAATGACACTAAAGATTTTAAACATATTGACGGCGGTTTTGTTTATCAAGATGCTGATAGAGTGGGCGAAGATGAAGTAAAAAATGCAAAGCTGATGAGCCAAAGAGAAGCAACTTTGGGCGAGAAAAAAGATATGGAGATAGCTTACAAAGTGGCATCTCTTACAAAATCAAACTGCGTTGTATATGTTAAAAACTCTGCTATGGTAGCAGTTGGAATGGGCATGACAAGCCGTGTTGATGCCTCGCAGTGTGCCTTGAAAAAGGCAAAAGAGATGGGGCTTGATGTAGAGGGTGCAGCACTTGCAAGCGAAGCTTTCTTCCCGTTTCGTGATAGCATTGATGCAGCGGCAGCAGCAGGTGTCAAGAGCGTAATAGAGCCGGGAGGAAGTATCCGTGATGATGAGATTATAGAGGCTGCAAATGAGTTTGGCATGAGCTTGTACTTCTCTGAAGTTCGCCATTTTCTGCACTAAATATATCTCTAAGTCAAGCATTTTGTTTGCTAGCAAGCAAAATGCACTTTTATAGTACACACTCTTTGATTAAAGATAGAGTAGTGAAGCTTAAAAAATTATCATAAGAGTTGATTGACATCCACTCAACTCTTATGATATAATTTTACTTAAGATAAGCAATAATATAAATTTTAGGAACAGAATAATGAGTAAATCTTTATACGAAACATTAGAGATCTCTGAAGGTGCAAGTGAAGCAGAGATAAAAAAGGCGTACAGAAAATTAGCAAGAAAGTATCATCCTGA
>NZ_JALOAA010000042.1 GCF_023229025.1 Sulfurimonas sp. | reverse complement strand
TCTCTCGGCGTTGCTGTTCTTAGTGAGCAGGAGATGAGAGAAAAAATTGAGCAGGCTTGACAACTACTTGGTAGAGCATGGTCTTTGCGAGAGCAGAAACAGAGCGCAGACACTCATAAAAGAGGGGTTTGTAAGCGTAAACGGCGAACAGATAATAAAAAGCTCTTTTAAGTTGAGCCAGAGCGACAAAGTAACCGTAAAAGAGCATAAAGAGTATGTGTCACGCGCGGCTTTTAAACTGAGCGCTTTTTTAGACGAGCTCTCTCTTGATGTAAAAGGGATGAGCGCACTTGACATCGGCTCTTCAACGGGCGGTTTTACGCAGGTTCTCTTAGAAAGGGGAGCCAGAGAGGTAACGGCGGTAGATGTCGGGCGGGATCAGTTGCATGTAAGCCTCAAAAACGATGAGAGGGTCCACTCTTACGAGGGTTGCGACATAAGAGGATTTGAGAGCGATAAAAAGTTTGATATAGTGGTAAGCGATGTCGCTTTTATCTCCCTGCTTTACATCTTGGATGACGTTGAAAGATTAGCGAAAGACAAAATCATCCTGCTTTTCAAGCCTCAGTTCGAGGTAGGGCGGGAAGCAAAGAGAGACAGAAACGGTGTAGTTACCGATGAGAAAGTGATATTAAATGCCATGATAAAGTTTGAGGATGCCTGTTCTCTCTTAGGCTGGAGACTCGTTTTAAAATCGCCTTCAAAACTAACCGGCAAAGAGGGCAATCTGGAGTATTGCTACTTTTATGAGAAAATTTAAATACTATGTTTAATCAAGCAATGGAATTTATAAGGAATATTCAAAATAAACGTAAAAATAGTTTAAAGCATGACATAGATGTATATGAAAATTTTGAAAAATTATATTTTTTTGATAGTGAGAAATTATATGAATTAATCTATGAGACTGAAGCATTTAAACTTTATGCAGATTTAGAAGATATTGAATATATTATTGAAAGAATGAAAAAATATATTTCCAAATTTCAAGAAAAAGCAGAAGAATTTTTAGTGGAAGCGAAAAAAGAGTATGAGGAAGATTTTATTGAAATTTCATATATATTTACATCTTACACATTCACTCTTCTTAACATTAGAACCGCCATACAAAAAAACAATCCTGTAAATTATTATGAAGAAAAAACGAAGGAAATCTTTTCTGTAGATTTAGTAGGAAGTTTAATAAAAGTAATTCGTAACACTAGTGTTCACCGTAATTTATATAAACCAAAATGGAATATTGAATATAAACTTCCAGGCAAAGAGATTTATATAATTCTTGATAAAAAATTACTTTTAAAAGATCATAATTTGAATAGTAAAGATAAAAAACTTATCAAAGAAAACTATGGTGAACATATAAATATAATTCAATTGTTTGAACAGTATATGCAGAAAATAGAGCTTTTGCATAAATGGCATAAAAAAGAAATATATAAAACATATCCAGAAAAAATTGAACAATATAAAAAATATATTGAATGGCTGGACATTCTTATGTATAAAAATTGTAAAAGGCTTCTCGTTTTACCTCCGCTAAGTTAAAATACAGATTTTTACTCCTATAGTTATTTATTAAGTTGGCATAGCTAAAGCAAGTGCCAATATAAGAAAAGACTTAGAAAATGTGACATATTAATAATACTAAGCACAAGCTTTTTAAAAACAAAGAGCCTAACTCTTACTACAAGAAACATTGATAAATTTTAAAGATTTTAGTGTTTTGGCTAAAAATAGTCTAATTATTGTAATTTTTAATAATTATTTAATTTAAATTAACATTTTATGTGTTCATCTATTTAGAAAATATCAAGCAGTTTAATATATAATGTTAGTTATAAATAGTTATGATTTAATGAAAGGAATATTTAATGAAGAAGTTAATTGTAATATTTACCTATATTGTAGTTGCACTATTATTAAGCGCATGTGCTGGCGCATTTCAACGTCCAGGGCCATCAGTTAACTATGGCAATCCTCCACAAGGATATGAGGAAGCAATCAAAGTTCATTTTAAACAAGTTTTAAAAGACCCAGAAAGTGCTAACTATAGATTTGGAAAGCCAGTCAAAGCATATACAAATGAGGGCATGGTCTATGGAGGAAAGGTCTCTTGGGTTGGTTACCTAGTTGATGTTCAGGTAAATGCCAAAAATAGCTTTGGTGGATATGTTGGATTTAAACCATATATGCTGCTATTCGATGGAAATAACATTGTTAAATATATTGAAGGTAGTGACCATGTCCTTGTTCATAGGATGGAGTAAAATCTAATATTTGTTTAAAAAACTAATCGGCAAAGAGGGCAATCTGGAGTATTGCTACTGCTTTGAGAAAGAGGACAAAGCATGATGCCTTTTAACAATCTCGGATTTGTCTTTAAACACTTCGGCTCGCTTGTATACTCCAAACCAATCTTGGAGGATTTGTGTCTGTTTTTGCATGGCTTCACCGACACAGAGATAGTTTTGGACATAGGTGCGGGTACAGGGATGATGAGCGAGTTCGCCTATAGATGCAATGAGAAGCTCAAATATGTCGCCGTTGACCCTGCAGAGGGGATGCTCAAATATGCCCCCGCGTATCTTGAGACACATGTGGGAGAGGCAGAAGCACTGCCCTTTGAAGATGAGAGTTTTGATGCCGTATTTATGGGAGAGTCTCTTCATCACTTTCATGACATAGACACCGCACTTACTGAAGTAGTGCGAGTACTCAAAAATGGCGGAAGACTTTTTGTTTATGATTTTGACAAAGGTACATTTTTAGGAAAAAGCGTATACCTGATGGAAAAACTATTCGGCGAACCTGCCAACTTTTACGAACCCGACGTACTCAAAGAGGTACTTGAGGGTTGCGGCTTTAGCGTAACTATGATGAAGCATGGATGGCGCTATACCGTTAGTGCATCGCTTTAGTAATATAAAACTATTTAGATAAATAGCTAAAATTCAGTTATTATTTTTAAAATATATTGCAATTTGTCATATTTTTTAATTTATACAATTTCTTAATATATAATTTAAAAATATTAAGTAGATAGCACAAAATTAGTTCAAAAGAGAATTTTTGCTATTATCTCAACTGTATATAAATATATGGAATCTATATGAAAAAAGAATCTACTCAAACAAAAAATGGAAAAGCATTTGAGTATGCTATTTTAAAAGAATTTAAAGAAAAACTTGAAAGAGCAACAATAGTAGAGGTAGTAGATAATCATGCATTTTTAACAGCACAAAAACACTTTAATTCATTTGATAAGATAGAACAAGGAGAATTTTTACTATATGCAAGTTTTGCAGTTAACTTTTTAATTGATATAGAACCAAGATTATCTAACAACTTTGACAAAAGTGATATTTTACAATTGGAAATACTTACTGATGAAAAGGGGCAAGATGGTGATGTTAGAGATGTTGTTGCAATAAGATTGTTACAAAAATGGGAAATAGGAATTTCAGCCAAAAACAATCATAAGGCTGTAAAGCATTCAAGACTTTCAAATAAAATTGATTTTGGAGACAAGTGGCTAGGTATAAAAGCATCAAAGCAATATTTTGATGCGATAAAACCTATATTTGATTCTCTTGAAAAAATGAGAAACGAAAGTAATAAAGCTAAAACTTGGAAATCTTTAGGTAATTATCATTCTACAATATATACACCAATATTAGAAGCCTTTAAAACTGAATTATTAAAAATATACAATACAAATCCTAATCAAGTCTCTTCTAGTTTAGTAGAGTACCTTATAGGAAATAAAGATTTTTATAAAGTAATTAAGGGTAAAAAAAATATTGAAATTCAAGCCTATAATTTACGTGGCACTTTAAATCTACCTTTTGAAAATATCAATCCTAAGTTAATTACACCAAAAATTGATTTACCGACTGAAATCAAAAATATTTCATATAAAAAAGGCACCTTAACGACATTAATTGTGGAATTAAACAATGAATGGACGTTATCTTTTAGAATTCATAATGCAAGTTCTAGAGTTGAGCCATCATTAAAATTTGATATAAATTTATTAAAAGCACCTAACTCACTATTTACAAATAAACTTTCAATTGAGGCAAAAAAATGAATATAATATCTTTATTTTCAGGAGCAGGTGGATTAGATTTAGGCTTTGAAAAAGCTGGTTTTAAAACAATATGGGCTAATGAATATGATAAAGAGATTTGGGAAACATTTGAAAAAAACTTTCCAAATACTACTTTAGATAGGAGAAGTATTATTAATATACCATCAAGTGATATTCCCGATGCGATTGGATTAATTGGTGGACCTCCTTGCCAAAGTTGGAGTGAAGCAGGAAAGTTAAAAGGGATAGAAGACCATAGAGGAGAACTGTTTTTTGAGTTTATAAGAGTTTTAAGAGATAAAAAGCCTCTCTTCTTTTTGGCTGAAAATGTTTCAGGTATGTTGGCTAGTCGACATAGTGAGGCACTAAAGAATATTAAAAATCACTTTATTGATAGTGGTTATAATTTATCATTTAAGCTTTTGAATGCTCATGATTATAAAGTACCACAAGATAGAAAAAGAGTGTTTTTTATTGGATTTAGAAAAGATCTAAACATCACTTTTCAATTTCCTAAAGGATTTTCAAAAAAAAGATTTTTAAAAGATGTAATTTATGATTTAAAAGATAACGTTTTATCTGCTAAGGACAAAAATTATACAAATGGTAATAATTGTAAAATAGATAACCATGAGTATATGACTGGCGGTTTTTCAACTATGTTTATGTCAAGAAATAGAGTAAGAAGTTGGGATGAACCATCATTTACAATTCAAGCAGGTGGAAGGCATGCACCGCTTCATCCACAAGCGCCTAAAATGAAATTCATAGAGCAAAATAAAAGAATATTTGTACCTAAAAATGAGCATCTATATAGGAGATTAAGCATTAGAGAATGTGCGAGAATACAAACATTTCCAGACAACCACAAGTTTTATTATAATAATTTAAGTGCAGGTTATAAAATGGTAGGAAATGCAGTGCCGCCAAATTTAGCATATTTTTTAGCAAAAAAAATTATTGAAGATTTAAGCAGTATTTATCTTAACAAGACACAGGAATTAACAAATATACTTATGCCAAGCAATTTAACTAATTTTGAAAACGAATATATTTCTAATAGACAAATTATCTCTTCAAAAATATAGGTTTTTACTGAATCAGCATGTTGTCTAGTTTATATAGGACACTCTATGATTTCACTTTATATGTCATAATACATAGATTTAGTACTTAAGAAATCAATTATGGAGATAAAAAATGAACAGTTTTACAGTAGATTTAGTCGGTATCGTAGGTGTGGCAATGGTTTTAGTGACATATTTTTTACTACAGAGTGAAAAAATAGACTCTAAAGGCTTTTTGTACTCGTTTCTTAACCTCTTCGGCGCGCTTCTAATTGTCTACTCTCTTCTTTATAATTGGAATCTCGCCTCTTTTATCATAGAGATTTTTTGGGTTTTAATAAGTTTGTACGGGCTTAAAAAGTGGTACAGAAATAAAAAGAAAAATGCCTCTTCTTCTCCTTTTAATGATAAAATATAGACCTTTTTGATAAAATTTCGCATAAAGAAAAGAAGCTATTACAGCAAAGAGGAAAAAGATTTGAAAAACAGCACTTCAATCGCCATAGGTGGGTTTGACGGTATGCATATCGGGCATCAAAAGCTTTTTAGTGCACTAGATGAGAAGAGCACTATCGTTGTAATTGAGACAGGTTATGCAAATCTTACTCCAAAAAAAGAGCGTGAACATTTTTCGCACTTTCCCATACTCTATCTGGAACTAGAAGATATACGCCACTTAAGCGGTGAAGAGTTTATAGCTTTTTTAAAAGAGAAGTTTCCAAAGCTTAAAAAAATAGTAGTCGGGTATGATTTTCACTTTGGTAAAGATAGAAGATACTCTTTTAATGACTTAAAAAATCTTTTTCTAAAAGAGGAGAAAGATGGAGTTGTTGAGGTGATTGATGAGGTGTCGCTTCATGGCGATTCTGTTCATTCGCACAAGATAAGAGCAAAGCTTCAAATCGGTGATATTGAAGGAGCTAACGCTTTTTTAGGGCATAACTATACTATAAAAGGCAAAGTGGTCTCAGGGCAGGGTATTGGTAAAAAAGAGCTTGTAGCAACTATCAACATAGAAGCAAAAGAGTTTTTGATGCCAAAAGAGGGTGTTTATGTAACTCTGACAAGAATTGACGATGAGGAGCATTACCATCCTTCGGTCTCTTTTGTGGGTCACAGAGTGACGACTGATGGTAGTTTTGCTGTTGAGAGTCATATACTTGACGGCGAAGTTTTATGTAAAGAGAGAGCAACTATTAGTTTTGTTAACTTTATTAGAGAAAACAAAAAGTTTGACTCCATGGCAGAGTTAAAAAAAGCGATACAAAAAGATATCGCTACCGCTTCAAAGGAGCTAAAATTTCTACAATTATAAAAGAGCTAGATAGAGAATATCTTCACTCCACTAAGGACATAGATTTTAAATTTTATCAAAACGAAAAAGATTTCGTAGTCGATGAGATTCCCAAAGAGGAGTTTTTAGGCAGAGGAAATTATCTAATTTTAAAGGTACAAAAAATTGAGCTTACAACGTGGGATATGATTGCTATTTTTGCTGAGTATTTGGCAATTCCCGCACAAAAAATCGGTTACGCCGGACTTAAAGACAAGCATGCAACAACGACACAGTATCTCTCGCTAGAGACAAAATATGAGACACTTCTTAAAAAGTTTCATCACAAACAGATTAAAATTTTAAGCACTACAAGACATTCTCACTCCATTAGAATGGGGGATTTAAAAGGCAATAGATTTAGCATAAATCTTTATGACGTTGATGTTATAGATTCGGGTAAGATTGAAAAAATTGCTAGAAAAATAGAGAAGAGCGGACTTCCCAACTATTTTGGATATCAAAGATTTGGACGTGATGCAGGTAGTGTAGAACAAGCAAGAGAGATGATAAAAGGCGAACTCTTCATAGAAGATACAAAGCTTAAAAATTTTTTGGTCTCTGTTTATCAGAGTTACTATTTTAACGAGTGGCTAAGAGAGAGGGTGATGCTAAGCAAGGAGAGGCAAAGTTCAGAGTTTGTTCTTCTTAGCGGTGATGTTTATATTGCAAAGGATGGCAAATTATCAACTCCAAAATTGATTCCGACTAAAGAGTTTGCGGCTAAAAGATTAGTACCTACGGGATTACTTTGCGGCAGAGATGTTTTTCGCGCAAAGTACGATGCAGCGGAGATAGAGAAAAGGTATGATGATGAGTTTTTACAAGAAAAAGGGTATAGAAGAGAAGCTCTGATTTATCCAAGTGATATTGACTGCAAGTACGTAAAAAAAGAGACAATGTTAAATCTATCTTTTACACTTCCAAAAGGCTCATATGCCACCGTATTTTTGGAGAGTATCGCAGGGAAGAATTACAGCGCAAAAGATGTAAAACAGGATAAAAATAGAAAGAAAAGATAAAAGATATCCACCGTATTATAATAGTTTAATTAAATCTTTACTATAATGGCGCAATTTATTTGAGACAGGGAGTACACCAATGGGTGAATTGTTCACATTTTTCGGTCTAATTTCTCATGATAAGACTTTTATCTATATGACGCACATGTTATTGTCTGCAGGTATTGCTTTAATACTTGTGAGAATGGCTATGTCAAATCTAAAAATGGTTCCAACAGGAACTCAAAACGTAATGGAAGCATATATTTCAGGTGTTCTTAAAATGGGAACAGATGTTATGGGTGAAGAGAATGCTCGTCGTTATCTTCCGCTAGTTGCAACAATCGGTCTGTTTGTAGGTATTGCAAACCTAATCGGTGTTATACCTGGGTTTGAAGCTCCTACTGCATTTTTAGAGTTTGCATTTACTCTTGCTCTTTGTGTATTTATCTACTATAACTATGAAGGTATTCGTCGTCAAGGTGTTATAAAGTATTTTAAACATTTCCTTGGACCTGTTTGGTGGTTATACTGGTTAATGTTCCCAATCGAGATTGTTTCTCACTTCTCTCGTTTAGTTTCTCTAAGCTTTCGTCTTTTTGGAAACGTAAAGGGAGATGATATGTTCTTGATGGTAATTCTTATGCTTGCTCCATGGGTACTTCCGTTGATTCCTTTTGCTCTTCTTACATTTATGGCATTCTTACAAGCATTTATCTTTATGATGCTTACGTATGTTTATCTTGGCGGAGCGATAGCTGTTGACGATCACTAACAGCTAGATAATATGCAAAAAGAGAAATTCGACAGAATTATAAGCTTTTTGCTTGGAGCATCATGGGCGGTTGTCATATTTGGTGCTCTAATAACTTTTAAAATCTTCTCTTTTCTTGGGTTTTCTCTTGCTCTTTTCATAACAATAACATTTATAGTAATCTCATTTTTTCTAATCTTAACACTTGATGCTTTTGTGATAAATAGACAAAGGCTTGAAGAAGCAAAAAAACAGACAAGACTTTTAGAAAAAATATACTCCAAACACACTTGGTAAATAGCATTTATTGCTGCTTTATGAAACTTAAAAGCATTAATTAGATAAAATCCAAAACAATATTATAATCTTTTATCTAAGGAAACTTATGTTTGAAGTAGTTATCGGACTAGAGGTCCACGTTCAGCTAAATACAAAAACTAAACTTTTTTGCTCATGTCCTACGAGTTTTAATCACAGACAAAATACAAATACATGTCCCACTTGTCTAGCACTCCCGGGAGCGCTTCCGGTTTTAAACAAAGAGGTGCTTCACAAATCTGTAATGTTCGGTACTGCAGTTGATGCAACAATAAATCAGACATCATATTTTGATAGAAAAAGCTATTTTTATCCAGATAGCCCTTCTGCTTACCAAATCACTCAGCTCTATACGCCTATAGTAGAACACGGAAAACTTCGTATAGATTTCGAGGATGGTTCGCATAAGGTAATTCGCATAAACCGTGCCCATATTGAAGCGGATGCGGGGAAAAACATACATGACGGTCCTGTTTCAAAAGTTGACCTAAACCGCGCGGGAACTCCACTTTTAGAGATTGTGAGCGAGCCTGACATGAGAAGTGCCGAAGAGGTAACGCTATACCTAAAGAAGCTTCACTCTATCATCAGATACCTTGATATAGGCGATGCAAATATGCAAGAGGGAAGCTTTCGTGTCGATGTAAACGTCTCTATCCGTCCAAAAGGGGATGAGAAACTCTACACTCGCGTGGAGATAAAAAATATTAACAGTTTTAGATTTATACAAAGAGCAATAGAGCTTGAAGTAGCACGTCAAAGTGAAGCTTGGGAAGATGGTATTTATGAGAGTGAGATAGTTCAAGAGACTAGACTTTTTGATCAAGTAAAACAAGAGACACGCTCAATGCGCGGTAAAGAAGAAGCAGCAGATTATCGCTACTTTCCTGAACCTGATCTATTAAAAGCAGTAGTCACCGATGAGATGATAGAGGAGTTTAGTAAAATTCCTGAGCTTCCTGATGAGAAGATGGAGCGTTTTGTAAAAGATTACGGCATGAGTGAGTATAACGCAATGGTCGTGACATCTTCGCTAGAGATGGCACATTTCTTTGAAGGAATGATGCAAGAGGGCATAAGTGCAAAAAATGCTCTTACTTGGCTAACTGTCGAGCTTCAAGGCAGATTCAAAGGAGAGGTAAATATCTCAAACTCCCCTATTGATGCTAAAAAACTAGGATTTTTGGTAAAAAGAATAGAAGATGGCACTATAAGTGGAAAAGCTGCTAAAGAGGTGCTTGACTATTTAATGGAAAAAGGCGGCGAAGTTGATGAGGCTATAGATACGCTCGGTCTTAAACAGGTAAGTGATACGGGTGCAATCGAAGCTATTTGTGATGCAGTTATAAATGCAAATCAAGATAAAGTCGCAGAGTACAAAGGTGGAAAGGATAAGCTTTTTGGTTTCTTTGTAGGACAGGTTATGAAAGAGTCTAAGGGGAGTGCAAACCCTGCAACAGTCAACGAGATACTAAAAGCAAAGCTTGGATAGTAGCCCTAATGGGAAAAAAGATATAAGAGAGTTTGAAATATAGGGAGTGGTTGTGACTAAAGTAGGAGTAATAGGAGCAGGAAAATGGGGGAGTGCTTTAGCTTTTGCGCTTAGTGAGAAGTGTGAAGTATATATAACCTCTAGAACACCGCGAGATATGAAAAACTTTATACCGCTTGAAGAGATTTTAAAGTTAGAGTATTTGGTAATAGCAATTCCCGCACAGCAGATATCTTTATGGCTAGAAGATAACTTTATATATAACAATCAAAAAATATTAGTTGCGGCAAAAGGGATAGAAGCAAAAACAGGAAAGTTTTTAAATGAGATATATGCCAAGTATGTTCCGGATAACAGCATAGCTTTTTTATCGGGTCCCTCTTTTGCTACAGAAGTCATGAAGTCTCTGCCCACTGCACTTGTGGTAAACTCAAAAAATGAGGAGCTTAGTAAAAAGTTTGCCTCATTTTTTCCATCATTTATAAAAACATACACCTCTACAGATGTGGCAGGTGCAGAGGTTTCCGGAGCGTATAAGAATGTTATAGCTATAGCGGCAGGAATATGTGAAGGCTTAGGGCTTGGAAAAAATGCAGCTGCTTCGCTTATCTCAAGAGGCCTTGTAGAGATGCAGAGATTTGGAAAAGAGTATGGCGCAAAAGAGGAGAGCTTTATAGGGCTTAGCGGAGCAGGGGATCTATTTTTAACCGCATCATCGACCATGAGTAGAAACTTTCGCGTCGGCTTAGGGATTGCTGAGGGTAAATCCAAGGAGCAGATAGTCGAAGAGCTTGGAGAGGTGGCAGAGGGGATAGGAACTACATACGCTCTGCATAAAATAGCCGAAGAGAAAGATTTATATCTTCCAATAGCCAAAGAGGTCTATAATATGCTAGAGGGCTTAGACCCGCATGTAAGTTTAAGTAATTTTCTTTCAAATTAATAAAAAAGTTGCTTAATTTCTAAATTATATGTATAATTATTCATATAATTGTATGAACAGGAGTTAAATAATGCATAAAATAAGAAGTACCTTTACGGTATCGGACTTTATAATCGATGAGTTAAACAGCGTATCTAAAGAGCTTGACGAGAAAAAATCTCATATAGTAGAAAAAGCACTTAGTATGTATTTTGATGCTCTTGATGAAAAACTATCAGACCAAAGACTCAAAAATCTTGAAGATAAAAAGGAAAAACTAATCCCCGCAAGTGAAGTTTTTAAAGAACTAGGTTTATAACTACATGTATGAACTTTACTTTTTAAGCAGTGCAAAAAAGGAGTTCAAGAAGCTTGATTTTGTAGCTCAAAAAATTATCAAAGAAAAACTCCTTCTCTTAGTAACAAATCCTGATATCCTAAAAAACAATATCAAAGTACTAAAAGGCGAATACAAAGGCAAATTTCGACTTCACATAAACCAATACAGAGTTATCTTTCAGGTCAAAGATGAAGAGCTTATTATCATAGTCGTTCGAGTCGGACATAGGAAAGAGGTTTATTAGATGGCTGAATGTAGTGTAGAAAACTGTAGAAATGAGTGTAGTGTTGTGCTGTCATTATCTATGTATCAAAATCCACGTCTTTTATTAAAGACAATCCTTATTATTAGTCTATTTATGTTTATGTTTTTATCATATATTGATTTAGATATTATTGCCATGAATATAAACCCATTTTCAATTATGACAAGCAAAGAGCCTATCACTTTAGGGTTATTGATTTTCAAAATCACAATAGCATATTTAATCTACCAATTCATAGTCTCAGTTAGACAAAACACAAGGAGAAAGTAAATGAGCAAAGATAAAGAACAGTTTAGAAAAATAGCAGTAGCTATTTTAATTGGCTTCTCTTGCTTTGCACTGTCACTCACTATTTTTAATGCCACACAGGCTTCGGTTTTAGGGCTTATTGCTTTTATGGTAACTCTTTGGACTAATGAGGGGTTGCCTCTTGGAGTTGTCTCCTTGTTGCCGATAGTTCTGTTTCCCTCTTTTTCAATTCTTGATACTACACAAACTGCACTTAACTATGCAAACCCCATAATCTTTCTCTTTTTTGGTGGTTTTTTGCTTGCTATTGCAGTTGAGAAAACCGAGCTTCATAGATGGGTGACGGATAAGATGTTTGCAATTTTTCCCTCAACTCCAAAAGGGATAATATTTTCACTTACCATAACATCAGGAGTGCTTAGCTCGCTTCTATCAAATACTACAACAACTCTTCTTTTGATGTCAATCGCTCTTTTTATCACTGAGGATACAAGACTTAAGATGAGATTTGCGCTCTCTATTGCATATGGTGCGAGTGTGGGTGGAATTTTAACTCCGATCGGAACGCCGCCAAATCTTATTTTGCTAGGGTTTATGCAAAAGAGTGATATGGAAGTTATCTCCTTTTTACAGTGGATGGTAATGGTTGCTCCCTTAGTTCTTGTAATGTTTTTTGTGGTTGCCTCCCTACTTAGTATAGGTGTTAAAAATATAGCAATAACGGTAGATAGTCAAAAAAAAGCCCTTAATATTGAGCAGAAAAAAGTCCTTTTTTTAATAGGCGGAGTTGTTTTGTTACTTCTTTTAAATGCCTCTTTTAAGCCTTACTGGAGTGGGCTTGGGTTAAATGAAAACGGTATGTTGCTCTTGGCGGGACTTCTGCTTTTTGCTCCGCCGTTTAAAATACTTGAGTGGATGGATGATAAAGCGAAGATTCCATTTAGAATTATGTTTTTATTCGGTGCAGGTTTTTCAATCGCAACTGCTTTTAGTGCTACGGGCTTGGCAGAAGAGGTTGCCTCTTATCTTATTGCTGTAACACAGCTTCATCCTATTTTAATAATACTAAGTGTTGCAGCACTAATTGTTTTTACAACAGAGATAACCTCAAATACAGCTCTTATATCGGTAATGCTTCCGGTTATTTATGCAGTCTCACAGCAGAGTGGACTCAATGCCTCCCTCTTTATGATGGTAGCTGCCGTTTGTGCAAGCTATGCCTTTATGCTTCCAATTGCCACTCCTCCAAATGCCATTGCCATGAGCAGCGGAGCCGTAAGCGTTAAGGATATGGCAAGATATGGAATTATTTTAAATTTGGTAGGAATCTTTTTAATAGCAATAATCGCAGAGTTTTTTTGGAAAGGAGTTCTTTAAGAGCCTCTGTTTTTGTACATGAAATAGAAATCTTTTAAAATAAGTCCTGCTGTGAAAAACCATAGCATATTTAAGATGTAGTTCTCATTTAGACCACTGTTGTAAAGGTATGGAAACAGCAAAAAAAATGGCCACTTAAAGAAGTAAAAAAATAGTATGCCACTTCCGTAAAGCTCTCTTAAAATTCTTTTCATAAAGCTATTTTATCCTTTTTACTTATGTTACACAATAAAACGAACACGTCCGTTTTATTGGCAGGGACTAATACACAAGGGGCAGACCCAGTCCCTACAACCCCCTAAAGCTTCAAAACAAGCAGAAGCGGTTTTTGCATAGCAAAAATGTTTCTTTAGAAAAAACTTTTTTTTCGAGAATTATAAAGTAGTTTGCGCACTTTTTAGTTAGAATTTCATAAAAAATAGAGGTATATAATGATTGTACACATAGTTATGTTTAAATTTAAAGATGAAAATAAAAACTCAAATATAGCAGAGGTTACAAAGAGGCTAAATGCTTTAGAGGCACTTATTCCTGTACTTAAAAAAATG
Organism: Sulfurimonas sp.; assembly: GCF_023229025.1. GTDB lineage: Bacteria > Campylobacterota > Campylobacteria > Campylobacterales > Sulfurimonadaceae > Sulfurimonas. The sequence goes on along the minus strand of NZ_JALOAA010000042.1, from coordinate 1,630 downwards.
GAAGTCGGTATTAATTTTACAGAGTCACAGAGGGCATTTGACTTATCGTTATACTCTACATTTGAGACAAAAGAGGATTTGGACGCTTATGCAATCCATCCTGAGCATCTAAAAGTAGTAGAGCTTATAAAAGCCGTAACGTTAGAGTCAAAAATAGTGGATTATATTTTATAACAAAACCAAAGTTTAGGAGAAGTCTAAGCAGAAAATATTTTCCTCATCTTTATGTGTGTAACTTAGTAAAAAATTATGTTTATTTATGATTTTGCTAACAATACTAAGACCAAGTCCGAAGCCGTCTCTTTGTGAGAGCTCTTGTGTAAACGGTTCTAGATAATACTCAAACTCTTTTGAGAGTTTTTTACCTCTGTTGATAATATATAATTTCTGCTTTGAAGCTCTTATGGTAATTGGCAATTCGGTGGCATATTTTAGTGCATTATCTAGTAAGTTTTTAAGTGCAATTGAGAGATAGTGCAAATCGGCATCTATTTTAAAATCTTCTTCAATTAGAAGTGTGATGTTTGACTCCTTCTCTATATATAACTTGCTGAGTGCTTCTGTTATAAGTGTCTCAGCACTAAAAGTTGAAATGTTTAGCTCTGTAGAGTTTAACTTCTCTAACTCTATTAGCTCACTTGTTAAAACCTCCAAATCTGAGAATATCTTTTCTAACAACTCTTTTTGCTCACTATCTTCTATCTTTTGGATGAGAAATTTTCCTTTTGCTATTGGGGTTCTTAGCTCATGCCCTATATCTCGCAGTAGCTCCTCCCTGCTTTTTATTAACCCCTCTAGAGATGCTGCCATTGTATTAAAAGCTTTTGAGAGTGTTCCCATCTCATCATTTGAGACTATATCTATCCTGCTGTTAAAATTTCCGCTTGAGAAATTCTCAATCTTTTTTGTGATTTTTTTAAGTGGAGAGAGAAGTTTAAGTAGATACAAAAATATAAGAAACAAAACAATTATGTCTAAAAAAATAAGAGCATTTAGCTTTAGTTTGTCATTTATATTCTCCTCATCCGGAGTCTTGAGCGTATAGTTCTCATCAAGAAAGTTTATCTCTATAATAAACTCATCTTCAAAAGAGGCCTTTTTTATAGAGATAAAACCAAAAGTGTGTTTTTCATAGTAGAGAAGCTCTCTGCTTTTTTTATCTTGAGCATCAACTCTTTTTAAATCATATTTGTTTATCAGACTCTCGACTCTGTCTTTATTGTCAATGTTTTGAAATATCTCGTTTGAAATTTTTAGATATTTATCTTTTATAAGGTCATCTATTCGTTTGGAGTTTATGGTGTCAATCCAAAACCCTATAATGCTCATAAGAGCAAAGCTTATTAAAAAGAGTATCGATATTTTTTTAATTATTGACATATTAGCTCATAAACTTATAGCCAATGCCCCAGACGGACTTGATATATTTTGGCTCTTTGGGGTCGTCGCCTATCTTGTTTCTTATGTTGCTTATGTGGGTATCGATTGTTCTGTTTTTTGTGTTTTCATCTAGCGAGGTTGCATTTAAAATCTGCTCTCTTGAGGATATTTTATTTCTGTTTTCTACTAAAAATATAAATATTTCAAACTCAATTTTTGTAAACTCGATTGAGTAGTTATCTAAAAGAAC
>NZ_JALOAA010000080.1 GCF_023229025.1 Sulfurimonas sp. | reverse complement strand
AATTATGGGTGATAAAGAACTTGTTCAAAATTTAATGAATGGTTTGGATGATTTCAAAAATGGTGATTACACTATTGTCTAAGTACCAAATTGCTGAAACTAAAACTTTTGAAAAAGTTAAAAAGAAAATAGATAAAAAGCTATATTCAAAAATTGAAAATTTTGTTTACCCTCAACTTAGAGAAAACCCTTTTTACGGAACTAATATTAAAAAACTAAAAGATAATCTTGAGGGCTACTATAGATATAGAATTGGAAATTATAGACTCTTTTATCTTATCAAAGATGATAAGCTTATCGTAGCAGTTGTTGATTTCAGACATAGGCAACACTCTTACGATTAACACATAACAAGTACTAGGAGAGAAATAAGTAGCCTAGCGGCGACTTATTTCTCAAGACAGTCGTTATCCGCTCACTGCACCCCCCGTTAGCATTCATTTCAATAATTACTTCCACCATTTAAAGTTCTATTAATGGGAACTTCAATATAATGTGCCTATGAGAATAATATCTAAAAAGACCCTTAAAGACTTTTATGAGCAATCCAAATATTCGGATAGTAAAAGTGCTTTAGAAGCTTGGCATAAAGAAGTTTTAAAACTCAGTTGGAACAATCCAAATGAAGTAAAAGAGATGTACCGAAGTGCTAGTATCGTTGGAGATGAGAAAGTTGTCTTTAATATTGCAGGAAATAAGTATAGATTAATAGTTACTATAAATTATTATGCAAAGATTGTTTTCATCAAGTTTATTGGGACACATAAGCAGTACGATAAAGTCAATATGAAGGATTTATAAAATGAATATCAAACCTATTAAAAACGAGCAAGACTATGCTAATACACTTAGCTTAATTGAACACCTAATGAGTGCTAAACCAAATACACCTCAAATGGATGCATTAGAAGTGCTTACAACATTAGTTGAGGCATATGAAGAGCAATTTTACAAAATAGATGCTCCTGATCCTATTGAAGCGATTAAGTTTAGAATGGAGCAAGAAGGTCTAAAACAAAAGGATTTAGTAGCAATAGTTGGAAGTAAATCGAGAGTTTCTGAAATATTAAATAGAAAAAGAAAACTAACTATCCAAATGATAAGAAATTTTCACACTCAACTGCACATACCTGTTGAAAGTCTTTTCTTGGACTACAAAATAAATAGTGCTTAATTGCTAACAAAACATAATAGCTAATAAGTTACCTAGCGGGCAAAACTATTTCTTAACTCAACCGTTAGAAAACAAAGCAAACAACAATTAGTATTCAAAAACTCTATATGCTATAATCACGCACATACTTTAATAATTCAAATGCAAAAAAAAGATACTATTTTTAACTTGATTTTCAATATGTTGACCGGCTTTTAAAGGAAATAATTTAATGACTATTTACGACTCAGCACAAAAAACAAAAAGAGAGTTTATCCCTCAAGATGAAAACATAGTTTCACTCTATGTCTGTGGTCCGACAGTTTATGATGATGCTCATCTAGGTCATGCAAAGAGTGCTTTGGTTTTTGACCTGCTCGTTAGAGTCTTAAAAGCTAACGGTTATGATGTAACTTACGCCCGAAATATAACCGACATAGATGACAAGATAATCAAAAAAGCAATTGAGACAAAAAAAAGTATAAAAGAGCTAACTGAGTTTTATACAGAGGCTTATCATAAAGAGATGGCGGCTCTTGGTGTTTTGCGTCCGGATATTGAGCCAAGAGCAACAGAATCACTCGAAGCCATGTATGAGCTAATCCAAAAACTTCTTGATAATAAACACGCCTACTGCACTCCTGATGGTGATGTTTACTTTGATACTTCAAGTGACAGTGAGTATCTAAAATTATCTCATAGAATTCAAAATGAAGATGAAAAACAACAGCGTGTAGATAGTTCCTCGCAGAAGAAAAACAGCGCAGACTTTGCTATTTGGAAAAGCGTAAAAGATGGTAGCGTAACTTTTGACTCTCCTTTTGGAAAAGGTCGTCCTGGATGGCATCTGGAGTGTTCTGCAATGATAGAGAAACACTTAGCAAAACCTGAGAGACAATTTGCAGTAGATATTCACGGCGGCGGGGCAGATTTACTTTTTCCACACCATGAAAACGAAGCTGCACAGACCAGATGCGCAACAGATCATACATTGGCAAATTACTGGATGCATAACGGCTTTGTAAATATTGACGGTGAGAAGATGAGCAAATCTTTGGGAAACAGTTTTTTCTTAAAAGATGCACTAAAAGAGTATGATGGAGAGGTTTTACGTTTTTATCTCTTAAGCACTCACTACAGAAGTAACTTTAACTTCAACACCGAAGATTTAGCATCATCAAAAAAGAGACTAGATAAGATTTACAGACTTAAAAAGCGTCTTTTTGGCTTGGCTCAAAATAACGAAAAAACAGCGTTTCAAAACGAACTCCTAAAGGCTCTGAGTGATGATTTAAACATCTCCTCTGCCCTTGCACTTATTGATGAGATGATTTCTTATGCAAACGAAACGCTAGACACAGCAGGAAAACACAAAGAGCTAAAGCGTGATACTATCTCAAACCTAGCCTACATAGAAAAAGTTCTTGGTTTTGGAGTTAAAAATCCTTTTGAGTACTTTCAGTTTGGCATAGATGAAGATACAAAAGCTAAAATCGATATGTTAATCCAAAAAAGAGATGAAGCAAAAAAAGCAAAAGATTTCGCAAGTTCGGACAAACTCCGTGATGAGATTTTAGCCTTTGGTGTTAGCATAATGGATACTGCGCAGGG
>NZ_JALOAA010000079.1 GCF_023229025.1 Sulfurimonas sp. | reverse complement strand
CGCAGAGGATTGGCTTAATGCTAGAGGCTATAATGGAGGAGCTCTCTCATCTCAGCGCATCAGTGAGTTTCTGAGATTTTTAGATAAGGATATTCAAAACACCTTTTTCAGCCAATGGATAGGCAAGAAGGGAGAGGACAAGAGCCTTATCTTTGATATTAGTAGCATCTCATCATACTCGCGAGATAACAAATATGTAGAGAGGGGCTATAACCGAGACCATGAGAGGCTTGAGCAGATTAACATAGCCCTCATTAGTACCTACCACTCTAATACCCCCCTTTGGTGTACCGAGCTGCCGGGTAGCATGTCGGACCAGGTTGTTATTGAATATGTGTTAAACCATCTTGAGAAGCTAGATGTGGGAAAGGTGGGCTTTATCTTAGACAGGGGCTTCTATAGTGAAGATAATATTCGTAACCTTACTGACAAGAAGCATAAGTTCACTATTCCCGTCCCCTCCCACATCAAATGGCAGAAAGAGTTTATTGACAACCACCGAGGGGGAGTGCAGCGTCCTGCCAATCTTATTCAGGGAGATGAGAAAGATTCCATCATCTATGCTCTGACGAAGGTTAGCACTACTGAGTATGGGAGGATGTGGATCCATCTCTACTACGATGCGCTAAAGAAAGAGAGGGACATAGCTCACCTGATGAATACTCTCAAAAAGTGTCAAGATGACCTTGAGACGGGGATTCTCCTCAAGGGTAGAGAGCACTACTATGAGCGGTACTTTGAAGTAAAGGAGACGCCAATCAGAGGGAGGAAGGTTACCCTCAAAGAGGATGAAGTGGATGCCTACATCAATGGCTACAGTGGATATTGGGTCTTACTATCCTCCCATGAGAAGGAGGCCCAAAAGGCCCTCTGCCACTACCGGATGCGCAACAACATAGAGTTGCACTTCGATGATTTGAAGAACACTTTGGATTGTAACCGTATACGCGTCCACTCAGCCGATGTGATGCAGGGGAGGATCTTTATTAACTTCCTAGCGATGATAATCATCAATGAGTTAAAGGGCATGCTTGCCACCATCCCTGCCAAAGAGAGGAACTACTGGAACTTAAAGATGGTCCTTAACAAAGTGGCAACTTACTCAAAGATTCACTACAAAGGTAAGTATAAAGATGTCTACACAGTCCCAACCAAGGCCCAGAGACTAATCTTCGACCTCTTCAACATCAAGTACCAGTGGAAGAATAAGGTGGTCAACGATGATGAAGCCACCACCCAATTCAGTGAGTCAAGCGAGACCTAGTTACAAAAAGTTGGGAATTTGGGATTTATTGATAGACATAGCCATTTCAGGTTGCTATGGTAGTATTAAGCAGCAAAGATTTACGCGATAGAGAGAATAATTAACTAGCTGGTAATACAATCAGGTAGTTGGTGGTAATGGTTTTGGGGAGATACCGTGTACAATATTAAAAATAAGACTGCAAGAAAGATTGAGTATACTACTTTTTCAGAACTGAATATGTTAGAGAGCGATATAGAAGAAATCTTACGGAATAGTATTGAAATGCTCTGTGATGATGAAGAGTCAATGCTAATTGTTGGCAGGCAAGTTAGAAATCAAAGTAGAGGGCGTAGCGACCTGACTGCTATAGATAATAATGGCAACATAGTACTTATCGAGATAAAAAGAGACAAGAATGATATTGTGGGTCGCAGTGAAGCTTTTGAGTTCCAAGCAATTAGATATGCGGCTAGTTATGCAACAATAAATGAAATTGAGGACCTTGTTGAGAAAGTGTATGCTCCCTATATTGAAAAATACAGGGATGAATTTGAGCTTGGAGAGCTGACATCTTATGAACTGGGGATTAGGAAAGTAAATGAATTTTTAGAAGAAAATAACGCTGTTAGTAATTTTAATAGGAAGCAAAGAATTCTATTGGTTGCATCCAACTTTGATGAGCAAACTCTGTCAGCTGTGGCTTGGCTTAATAGCAACAATGTCGACATGAGTTGCTATAAACTTAATCCGTATAAACTTAATGATGAGCTATTCTTTAAAATAGATAAGATATTGCCACTACCCGATTATGATGAATTCTATGTAGATATTACAGATTCTCCTATTAAACAATATGCAGACAAAAAGAAAATCACAAGAAGGGTTCTGCCTAAAATTGATAAAATGCTGGAATGGGGAGTCGTCAAGGAAGGAGACATAATTGTTCCCAAAGGTAAAACTGAGGAAGCAGAATTACTAGCTAATGGTAATGTCTTAGTGAACGGTGAAGAAATGTCAATGCAAACATGGCTTAAGACTGTTTTTGGCTGGTCAAGTGTCGAGACCTACGGATTCACCATCCATAAAGAGTCAGGAAAAACACTTTCTCAAATCAGAATGGAGTATATGGTGAAAGAGGATTGAGAGACCTATATTTTTTTAAATGCTAAATAAGAAAGCCCATATTTTGAAGGTTATATTATGGTAAGAATACCAAGAGTAATATGATTACACCTATTGTGCCCACAAATTTTATTCTATCATGATATTTGATTAGTGATAGGAGATGTGAAATTTACTAAGTCATGGATTTATTGTGGCAGTAAGAAGTTTTATATATAAGCCACTATCTGCTGCACTATTATCACAACACCATTGATACCTACAAAGATATAGACATATTTCTTTAACCATTCGAGCTTGAGGGCTTTGAAGACTAGTAGGCCTAATAGTAGTCCTAGAGCAAGTCCTAGCCACCCATATAAGATAAATTGGAGGTTATCAAAATGTAAGTCACCCTTAAA
>NZ_JALOAA010000041.1 GCF_023229025.1 Sulfurimonas sp. | reverse complement strand
GCTTGCGTAGAAATTTCGTTTCACTCATTTTGTGGAGGGGAATTATAGGCAAGTTAGGCTTATTTATTTCTTAATTAGTGTGAGAGTTTTTGAAGAATCTCTATATTGCACTTTTATGGGTGCTTTTGTGGTTTATAAAAATTTAAATATATACTTTTTTCAGAGATATGTTTTTAAAAAGAAAATTAATTGTTGTTGATTATATAGTATAAAAAGGGAAGGTATTAAACTTATCGTCTAAGATACGAAAGTAAAACTTAGAAGATTATTTTCTTCTAAGTTCTTTAATACGAGCTGCTTTACCTGCAAGATCACGTAAATAAAACAGTTTAGCACGACGAACACGACCACGACGAACAACTGTTATCTCATTAATTGAATCAGAGTAAATTGGAAAAATTCTTTCAATTCCAACAGAATTAGCGCCTATTTTGCGAACTGTAATAGTTTGACCTGTACCTTGACCTCTTTTTGCTATACAAACGCCCTCGTAGTTTTGAATACGAGACTTGTCACCTTCTTTAATTGTTACTGCTAAACGAACAGTATCACCAGCACGAAAATCTGGAATATTTTTCTCAGATGTTTGTGCTTTTTCAAAGTTTTCTATGTACTTATTTCTCATAAGATTTCCTTGTTCTATGCTTTAAAAGCTGCTCTGGTCTGAAGAATTTAGTCTTACACTCAGACAAAGCTAATTTTAGTGAGCGAATTTTACTGTGATTTCCCTTTAAGTATTCTGATGTAACACTATAGTTTTTATAATTTTGTGGCTTAGTGAATGCGGGGGCCTCTAATAGTTCATTCTCAAAGCTCTCTATACTTAATGAGTCACTATTTCCAAGCACACCATCTATATTTCTTGAAACTGCATCACATACTACCAAAGAGGCAAGCTCCCCTCCAGTTAATATGTAATCGCCAATACTAAAGAGTTCATCAGCGTACTTCTCTATGACTCGCTCATCAATTCCCTCATATCTTCCGCTCACAAAAGCTATATGGCTCTTTTTTGCTAATCTTTTAGCATCATTTTGTCTAAAAGGTTTTGCAACGGGAGTTAAGAAAACTATATGAACATCTTTATCTTTAGCTATTAATTCATCTAAAGAGTCAAAAAGTGGCTGAGGACTCATAACCATTCCGGCTCCCCCGCCAACTGAAGTGTCATCAACTTTATTGTGTTTAGATTCACTAAAATCTCTAGGATTTAAGTACTCTATATCTAAAATATTTTTTTCGATTGCGCGCTTAAGTATAGAGTCTTGGAAGTATCCCTCGACTATATTTTGAAATAGTGTAACAAAAGTAAATTTCATTATGAAGCTTCTAGAATATCCATAGCACCGCTAAGGGTTATAATTTTTTTTTCTATATCCACACTAACTCTAAACGGTTCTTGAAATGGAATTAAAAAACTTTTAGCATAACCTTCTTTTACTAGACTCTCATCAGTGTGTATATTTAGGTAATTAGTTATTGCAATTCTCTCAACTTCATAAACTTTACCTAAAAGCTTTTTATCTTCAAAAACTTCACAATCTTCAAGATCAAACCAAAAATATTCACCATCTTCTAAATGGCAGTTTTTTCTTGTCTCTTCTCTTGTTGTGAAAAGTTTTGCGTTAGTATATTTTTTAGCATCTTCAATACTCTCTATTCCGGCAATTTTAATTGTGCCTCTCTCAAGATTTACATCATTGAGAGTTATCACTTTTTTTAGGTTTGTAAAAAAAGTTGCACCGTTTTGAAACTGCTCCGGGAAATCAGATTTATCGTGGAGTTTCATATCGCCTTTTATACCGACAGTTTTGCCGATAGTTGCGACATGAAGAAGTTGTTCTTGTTGTACCCCAAGGGCTTTTGTTTGCTTATCGCTCACTTCACTGCTTCGACATTGATGCGGTAACTTACGCCATCTTTAGCTTTACAGCCTGATATAACAGTTTTAATCGCACCAATCATCTTACCCTCTTTACCAATTAGCTTACCGATATCAGCTTGATTAGCATAGAGAAGAATCTCAGTATTTTCATCGCCCTCTTTAATCTCAACTCTTACATCATCTGGGTGAGATGCTATAAGTCTTGCAAATCCAGCGACAAAATCAGCTATCATCTTAGCGACCAGTTATTTTTTTAACACGGTCACTCATTTGAGCACCGTTACTTAACCAGTAATCTAATCTTTCATTGTCAACAACTAAAGTTTTCTCATCATTCATTGGATTATAGTGCCCAATTAGCTCAATCCAACCGCCATCTCTACGTTTACGGCTATCTGTTACCGCGATACGGTAAAATGGTTGTTTTTTTCTTCCCATACGAGTAAGTCTAATTACTGTCATATTATTTCCTAATATATTATTTTAAAAAAACATGAACAAAGTCCATCTTTCTACGTTAGCCGCTATGGCACTAAAGATATTTCGCAAGAAATATTAATAAAATGTTTGGAGGTTTTTTTGCAGAATAAAATATACTATGAAGTTTTATTGTGCCTCTTACCGCCGTCGAATAAATAATTTTATACGATATGCGTATTATGCTTTTATAAGCACCTTCTAATCACAGAGGGATTATTTCAGAAGTTATTACGATGGCGGAATTATACTATTTTTAAAACAAAACGTCAAGAGTCTTGAGACTTCTATCTTGGTATAGCTCCGGAACCACCCATCTGACCCATCATTGCTTGAAGATCTTTCATCCCATTTTTGCCTGAAAGTCTTTTTGCCATTTTACCGGCATTTTTGAACTGCTTTATCATTCGGTTAATCTCTACTATCTCTAAACCGCAACCTTTTGCGATTCTTCCTTTACGGGAGTTGTTTAATAGATCTGGGTCTTCTCTCTCTTTAGCTGTCATGGATGAGACCATTGCTTTTATGTTTTTAAGTTCACTTGAATTTTCCATATCGAAGTTCTTTAAAGCCTTTGACATATCACCCATACCAGGTATCATCCCCATAAGTGATTTCATGCTGCCCATCTTCTTCATTGACTCCATCTGCTCTAAAAAGTCATTAAAATTAAACTTACCTTTTTTTATCTTTTGAGTTAGTTTTTTAGCTTGTTTCTCATCTATAACATTAGCAGTTTTTTCAGCTAACCCCTCAATGTCTCCAAAACCCATAAGACGGTTTACGACACGCTCAGGCATAAAAACTTCCAAATCTTGCATCTTCTCACCGCTACCGATAAAACGAAGTGGAACTTGTACTTGAGATGAAAGACCTAAAGCAACTCCACCTTTAGAGTCACCGTCATATTTACTTAAGATAACACCGTCAATTCCGATTTTCTCTTTAAAACTCGAAGCTGTACGAACCGCATCTTGACCGGTAAGAGAATCTGCTACATAAAATATCTCACTAGGATTTGCAGCTCTCTTAACAGCTTCAAGCTCATCCATAAGTTCATCATCAATTGCTAAACGACCTGCCGTATCTATAAGTACAACATCATAAATTCCGCTTTTTGCTTTTTTTAGCGCTGCATTTACTACCTCAACAGGATTTTTTGTTGATTCGTCTTCATATAACTCTACTTCTATTTGAGTAGTAATTTGACGAAGCTGTTCAACCGCAGCAAGACGCTGCAGGTCGGCTGCTACTACTAAAACTTTTTTTTGTCTATTTTTTAGATAATTTGCCAGTTTTCCGGTTGTAGTTGTTTTACCGGAACCTTGAAGTCCCGTCATGAGAATAACAGTCGGAGGATTTGGAGCAAATGTAAAACCTTTGTTTCCACCAACTTCTAAAAGCTCATAAAGAGTAGTTCTTAAAGCGTCTAGAAACTGATCTTTACCGATTCCGCTTGCCTTAGTATCTAGCTCGACTTTTGCTATTAGCTCTTTTACTACTTTGTGGTTTACATCTGCTTTTAAAAGTGATTTTTTTAGCTCATTAAGTGCTTTAGAAAGTGCCTTCTCATCATCAAATGTGCGAATCTTCTTTATAGCCGCCGTAAATGAACTTGTCAATGTATCAAACATAAAATACCTTCTGTAAGTGAGTGTAATTTTTTTGGATTATAACTTAATTTTTATAATGCTTAGTTAAAAATGCGTTTAGTTGGTTTGCAAAAGATTGGGCGTCTTTCTGGGAAAAAGGCTTTGGACCTTTAGTTATCTCCCCGCTCTCACGAATTTTTTCCATCAAATTTCTCATAGCAAGATAGTGTTTAATATTATCAACACTATAGAGTTCGCCTCTATGATCTATTGCATGCGCATTTTTACTTATAACTCTGTCTGCTAGCGGTATATCAGCTGTTATAACCAAATCACTCTCATTTATCATCTTGACAATCTGATGGTCAGCTTCATCAGCTCCTAAATCCACTATCATGTAGGTAAATAAATCTGATTTTCCGATACTTATCTTTTTATTTGCTACAACTGTTGTCTGAATATTTAAACGTTGAATTTGTTTAAAGAGTATAGGTTTGAGGAGATTTGGAAAAGCATCACCATCGACAAAAATCTGCACTATTTTATTAACTTTAGTTTTTGAATTCTAGATAGTTTTTTAATCTCATGCTCTCTTTTAGAGGCACTGCTTTTATCTTCACAGCCCTCAGAGTAGATTAGTTCTACCGGTCTTCTTATGCGGGTATATTTTGCGCCCTTTGCTGAGTTGTTATGCTCATCAACTCTTCTAATAAGGTCTGTCGTTATGCCTGTATAGAGACTCTCATCACTACATTTTAAGATATAGATATGCCATAAACTCTTTTGCTTATTCAAAGTTGACAAATGCCTTTGGCTCCGGTGCTGTAAATTCCATATCAAACAGTCTTACTTTATAAGCATGAAGCATAACGCGCTTTGCACGTCTACCGCCGTACTGCTCATCACCGACTATCGGATGCTCTATATATCTTAAGTGAGTTCTTATTTGATGTGTTCTTCCATGATGGATAATACATTTGACTTTAGTTTTATTTGCACTTACCAAATCTGGAAAAACCTCAGTTCTTGCAGGTTTTCCTTTTGCTGATACGTTTGATGTTGCACGGTTGTTTTTCTTAGTTGTAACTATAGGTTTATCTATATCAACCGGTTCACTTAAAATTCCCTCTATCCAAGCAATGTACTCTTTGTAGACTCTATCTTTTTTAAATTCTTGTATAGCTTTTTGGCGAAACTCTTCATTTTTAACAAGCATTAAAACACCGCTTGTTTCACGATCTAGTCTATGCAAAAGTACGGCAGGTTTAAACTGCCTCTGTATCTCGTCTGAGTTTACGTGCGCAGGTTTATCCAAAACAATCAAATCATCATTTTCAAAAATAGGCTTTATCTTCTCTATCTTTTCAACTCTGAAGGTTGTTTTCGTATCAATATCCCCGCGAGCTATCATCACTTTTTTATTACCAACGTAGACCAAACCGCGATCTATCATCGACTTTGCGGCAGAGTTTGAGATACCCTCTTGTGTTGCTAATAGTTTATACGCTTTTTCTAGTGCCATATTAAATTGGCTCCTTTATTTTGTTTATTACAGGTTTTAAGTCTATCTTCTCTTTAACCATACTTGGTGGCAAATCTCGACTTGCTATAAGCGCTTTATGAATCTCATCTCTCTCAACATATTGAACATGATAGACATATTTAAAAAGCTCCCTTTGGTGAAAAAAGTGTTTTCCGGTAATTATTTTACACCCAAAGTAAGCGGGCTCAAGAGGATTGTGACCACCGACATCACTCCTAAATGCACCGCCTAAAATAGCTATGTCACTGATTGCGTATATATTATTTAACTCGCCCATAGCATCAACCAAAACCATATCTGAGCTAAAATTTTTCTCTTGTGAAAATCTTGCTAATGTTAGAGAATTTTCATCTGCATATCTCTTCATAAGTTCATAAACAGCTTCAAATCTCTCTGGGTGCCTTGGAACTATGGCAAGTTTTGCACTGCTTTGCTTTTTATACTCTACAAACGACTTCAACACACTCTCTTCTTCGCTCTCATGCGTGCTTCCGGCAACTATTAGCTCATCCTGAGGTTTTTTATAATCTTTTGTTTTTGTTATTTTTGCTGCTAACTTAATATTGCCGATAACTTCAATATTTTTAGCACCAAGGGCTAAAAAACGATTTTTATCAGCTTCACTCTGAGCGTAGATTATCTCAACATTTGAGAGCAATTTTTTGTAAAACCAAGCAAATTGGAGATATTTTTTAGCACTTTTCTCAGAGATACGTGAATTTAAAAGTATTACTCTTGTTCCTCTTGCTCGCATAGTGCTAAAGAGCATAAACCAAAATTCCGCCTCTAAAACTACTAAAACCTTCTGCTTTTTAGCCCAAAAGGGTAAAAACATCTCATACGGCAAATATCTTACTTCCGCATCATACCTTCTAGCTAGTGCCTGTCCCGTATGCGTTATCGTAGTTATCTTTATATCTTGGTCTTTTAGTAACTCTAATACCGGTCCCAAAGCTCTTGTTTCACCTAAAGAACATACATGGAACCAAACTCCATTACCGTTTTTAAATTTTGAATTTTTAAATAGAAAAAAGCGAGCCGGAATAGACTCTCTGTATTTTTGTTTAAACGAGAGATAAATAAGAAGCGGCAGTGCAACTAAATAGAGCACTACGCTTAAGATGAAGTATAAAAGAGTAAATGGCTTCAAGCCTACTCTTCGTTAGCTTCCATGTAGAGAATACGTCCGCAATGTGGACAAGTTGTAATCTCCTCAGCCTTTATAACATCTGCATAAATCTTATCGTTGATAACCATATGACAACCCATGCAAGCTTGTTCTTCTACCGCTACAACAGTTGTGTTTTTAGCCCATCTACGAATTTTTTGATAAAATGCAAGACCTTTTTGATTCATCTCAGATATTAATTTCTCTTTTTTTACAAATACTTCTTGGCGAGACTTGTTGATTACTTCTAGTTTTTCATCAACATTAACTTTAATAGTAGCTAAGCTAGCATCTAACTCTTTAAGAGATTTTTTTGCCGCTTCTGCTTGTTCTGTTTTTAAAGCGATAACTCTCTCAAGTCTCTCAATCTCTTCATTTGCAAAAGTTATCTGCTCTTTGGCAATCTCCTCTTCTAGTTGAAGAGATTTCATCTCACGTTCAGTTTTTACTTCAGAACTTTTTTTGGAGTTATCTTCAAGTTTTTGAGAAAGCTCTTGTAGATGAATTTCATTTTTTTTCTTTTTGACTTCCTCTTCACTAATCTCTTTTGTTAAATTTTCAATATCAGAATCGATACTCTGCTTCTTCGCTTGTACTGCCTCTAGTTTACTATTTGCTTCTTCAATTTGTGGTTCAAAAGCATCTATCTCTTTGTCAATTTGTGATAGGTCAATTAGCTGTTTTAGATGTAAATTCATTAATCTCCTTTGGATTAAATAGTTGTGCCGATTGCTTAAATATAAGTAAAAGGGTTCTTTGATGATGAAATTATAGCTTCTAAACCTAAATTTTTCAAATGTTTAAGTAAAATCTCTGCAAAAAAGTGTTCACTCTCAAAATGCCCTATATCTATTATCGATAAATTTATGCTTTTTGCCTCCATCGCATCGTGATACTTAACGTCCCCGGTTAAAAAGCAGTCAGCCTCTATGGATTTAATCAAAGAGCACCCTGAGCCAGTTGTAAGAGCAGCTCTTTTTACTCTCTGTGAACTTTTAACACATCTTGCATGCGGAAGAGAAAATGCAGTTGCAACTTTTTTTGCAAAAACATCAAAATCCTCATCTATATCTAGATATGCTATAAATCCATCTTTTTGGGCAATTTTATAACCTAGAATCTCGGTGGCTACATACTCATTTAGGTGTGTTTGGTCAAAATTTGTATGCATGGAGATATTTGAAATATTTTTTTGTATCATCTTTTGAATTAGATTTGCCGGATATTTACTAAACTCTAACTGCTTAAGTCCTCCAAAAATTAGAGGATGATGAGTTATTAGAAGAGTGTTCTCCTCCATAGACTCTATTAGACTCTCATCAACATCTATGCTAAGGACTATCTTTTGAACTTCTTGATTAAAATCTCCAAGCAGCAGACCTGAGTTATCCCAACTCTCTTGAAGTTCAAAGGGAGATAGCTTATTTAAAAAATCATATATCTCAGATATTTTCATCTTAGCCTCCTAGCTCAGTTTCTGCAACTCTTCTTTTGCCTCGCTGAAGTCTGGATTTATCTCAATAGCTTTTTTATACATCTCTCTAGCTTCATCCGGATGCTTCATGTCGACTAAAAGATTTCCGTAGTTATAGTATGTCACGGCATTATTATTGTTTATATTTAAAGAGTCGCTAAGGTGCATTTTTGCAGATACAAACTCCTTATTTGCTCTATAGATACTTGCTATTGAGTTATGAATATACTCATTGTTTTTATCTTTTTGCAGCGCCTCTTTATAGTAATTTAGTGCTTCATCTCTATCGCCCAAATTTTCTAAAATATAACCCATCTTAAACAAAACTTCAGCATCTTGTGACTCTTTTGCGTTAGCTTCTACAAAGAAATCTAATGCCGCTTGCATATCCCCGTTATCAAATGCTTCATTACCCTTAACAACTAAGGATACGGGGTCAAATGAAGATGCCCTATTTGGCTCTTTTTCCGGTTCTGTATCCTGAAGTGTTTGAATATGTTCATAAACTTTAAATGCAAAAAATGCCGAAGCACCAAGCATAATAATCTGAAATAGTGTCATTTTATACCTTTTAATAAATTTTTATTTATCAGCTCTATAAACTGAAGTGGGTCAACTTGTTGGGCGGCTACTCTTATACCAAAATGAAGATGCGGACCCGTAACTCTACCGCTGCTTCCTGATAATCCTATAGGTTCGCCTCTTCTTATCATATCACCCTCTTTGACGTCAAGCTTGCTCATGTGAAAGTAGCATGAGTAGATACCATGCCCATGGTCTATAACAACAGAACCACCCGAGTAGAACCTATCTTTTGCCAAGACAATCTTCCCGCTATTGCTTGCCATCAAGGGCGTACCGTCACTCGCTCTAAAATCCGTCCCGCCATGATAACCCTTAAGTGAGCCGTTATAAACTCTTGCTTTTCCGAAGTCACTTGTGATTTTACTATTAAGTGGCACAATAAACTCTGATGATATATAGCTATGCTCTGTTTTTTTATTATAAATCTCCATAGCTTCTGCGTACTCTTTTGATGCTCTTTTTCTATCATTTTCACTCAAGATAACCTTTGAGCTATCTACACTAAGGGTCTCTTTTTCATAATTCGCATCTTTAATATCAAAGAAGATAGTTTTGCTTTTTAGTTCATTGTCTTGCGTATAGAATATCTCCACTTTTTTATCTGAAGGTTTTTCATAATAATTAATAGGTATTAGCACATAAAATTTCTTACTATCTAGCGGATTGTTAAAAATTTCATATCGCTGTTTATCGACTACAATATTTTTATAACTGATACTACTCTCTTTTTTAAACTCCAAAAGAGCTGTTTTTCCGTTTGAAACGGTAGCGTTTGCTACTTTTATATCAAGTGCAAAAATGCTACATGCAAAAAGAAGAACAAGAGAAAAAAACCTCATCAATAATCCTTCATAGAGCGCTCTATGTCACGCTTCATATCTTTCTCTTTAAGATCATTTCTTTTATCATGCAGCTGCTTTCCTTTTGCAATGGCAATCTGTATTTTTACTATATTTCTATCGTTAAAATAGAGCTGCAGAGGAACTACCGTATAGCCATCTTTTTCAACAGCTTTTATCATCTTTGCTATCTGTTTTTTATGCAAAAGCAGTTTTCTACTGCCTCTCTCTTCATGTGAATAGAAGTGATGAGTCGTCTCAAGTCTGCCTATGTGAGCATTGAAAAGAAATGCTTCGCCTTGTACAAAACGTATAAAACTATCTTTTAGATTTACGCGCCCTGCTCTTATAGCTTTTATCTCACTTCCCTTAAGAACTAAGCCTGCCTCAAACTTCTCTTCTAAAAAATAATCAAAATAGGCTTTTTTGTTTTTTGCTATTGTTTTACCCATCGCCTATTTTCTCCTCTCTTTAACTCTAAAAAAACTGCTTCCGCTTCCGCTGAAATAATATCCATGTCTGTAATAATTTTTCAACTCTTTATACTCTTGAAGTGCCGGTTTGAAGAGGTCATTTGCCTCATCTGCGCTCATGTTTTTAAGTATATCCAATGACGGGGTTTTTTTCAACCTATCTGCTTCAAATCCATCTACCGGATTGTAAAAATCTTCTCTATATAGCGAATAAACCTTTGGAGTGCTTATCTCCAGTTTTGGAGTAAAAACTTCAAAATCTAAAAGAGGCTCTTTAAACTCTTCTACAACCTCTCCGATTCCACTTACATTTGCACTATCATAACCATAAATAAAAAACGGCACGTCTGCCCCCACCTTTACTCCTGCCGCTGCGAGTTCATTTTGACTCAGTCCAAGATGCAAAACTTCATTGCACATCTTTAAAAATGTAGCCCCATCACTACTTCCACCGCCCAAGCCTGCAAATGCAGGAATCCTTTTATCTACCTTTACTCCATATCTGCTCATTAGGTTTTTTAATAAATCAGCAGACTCTTTATCTAAAATTTTTAGCAGTGCCAGATATGCCTTGTATATAGTGTTTTGCTCAGTCGTACATGAAAATTCACCGATTATCTTAAAACCTTCATCCTCTTGCTTAGCGACAAAAGAGAGCTCATCATAAAGGGAATCAACCCTCATAAATCTTGAGACAATCTCATGGTAATCTCCACGCATGCCGGTGATTTTTAAAAATATATTTACCTTTGCATAAGCTTTGTAAAGCTTCATGTCTATATCTTTTATTTTTTAATAATAGCGCTGAGCATAGTCAAATCATTTAACTCTGTATCTTTAGATGATGCGATATTTGCATCTTTGACATCCTCAAGCAATTCGTTTCTAACAATAGAGACGCTCTTAGGCGCATCAATGCCCAATTTGACAACACCCTTTTCGATAGAGATAATTTTTATAGTAATATCATCTCCAATAACAATAGATTCATCTGTTTTTCTCGATAGTACTAGCATTCAATCCTACCTAATTCATAATTTACTTCTGCGTTTTGTATATTTATAATTGAGATGAAACTACCATTATCAAGCCAATAATATCCATCTTCTTTAATCTCTAAATCATCTAAAGCAAGAACTCTTCCATATTTTAGATTATCGCGCTCTCCATGATAGAAATTTTCTCTAATTTTAAGAGATTTTTTAATATCTAACGCTCTCTCGCCATTATAGCTAAACTCTCCCTCGCTAAGTCTCTCCAAAGCACTAAGACTTCCATACTCTACCCCTAGTCTGCTAGCTATTATAGCTCCTAGTGAACGGATATAAGTCCCCTCTGAAACCGTTGCTTCAAATGTAACAAACGGATGAGAGTAGTGTATAAGTTTTGTTTCATATACTGTAGATTTAATCTTATTTAGAGTAAACTCTACACCCGCACGCGCTAAATCATAAGCTCTCTGCCCGTTTATTTGCTTGGCACTAAATATCGGAGGCTCATACTCAAGAGAACCCTCTAAGGATTTTATAGCGCTTTGTACTTCATCCTCGTTAAACTCTTTTAAAATCTCAACATGCTCAATCATCTCTGTGTCTAAAGAGTCGCTTTTTGCACCAAGCCAGAGAGTAGCACGATAGATTTTAGGTGTTTTATTTAAAAAACGAAACAGTTTTGTATAGCTACCCATCCCGATAAGAAGAACACCCTTTGCAAACGGATCAAGTGTTCCTGAAAAACCGGCCTTTTTTGTTTTATATCTTCTCTTTAGCTTGCTTAAGAAGAGGTTGGAGCTTATGCCTGTTGGTTTATACGCGACAAAGAGCCTGTTCATAATCTTTCAACGAATGATGCCAATATATCTCTCTTTGTGCCGGCAAAATTAATATTTAGTTTAAACTCTCTACCTGATTTGCTGACACCTGTAATCCTGCCTGTGCCAAAGATTTTATGCCTAACCAAATCACCTTTTTTAAAAGCCGTATTTTTCTCAACTATAAGCGAACCTTCGCAAAGTCCTGCTTCATTAAAGAATCTGCTCTTTTGTAAATCACTTCTTCTTCCCTTATAAAACCTACTATCCACATGCGAGAGTGTTAGAGCCTCTTTTGCTCTTGTAAAGGAGACATATCCGAGTCTTCTCTCCTCTTCAAGGTCACTACCGTCACCAACAAGCGGTAAAAAACCCTCTTCCATACCGATAATAAAAATATAATCAAACTCCAGCCCTTTAGAGGCATGAATACTCATCATATAAATACTCTCACCCTCTACCTGATCTTGTTCGCTTTGAAGCGTTAGTTCATTTAAAAACTCATCCAATGAGGAGTCTGGAGAGTTCTTTACAAAGTCTCTAAATAGACCGTAAAACTCATCCATGTTTAAGACTCTCTCTGCTTCATCGGGCATACCTTTATAAATCTCTTTGAGATGAAACGTATCCTCTAAAACATCTATAAAACTATATGTCGATTCAGTTACACTCTTAGCAACAGCCTGAATATCTTTTACAAATTTTTTAAGAGTTTTTGCATTCTTTTTTCTAACAAGCTGCTCTAGTTCAGCAAGTGTGACCTTTTTTATATACTCAAAGATAGAGCTACCGTTTGCATGAGCTGCTAACTCTATCTTATCCACACTTGCTTTGCCCAAACCCCTCTTTGGCTTATTTACTATGCGCTTAAACGAAAAATCATCATGAAAGTTTGTTATAACTCTTATGTAGCTTATAAGATCTTTTATCTCCGCTCTATCATAAAAACGTAGTCCGCCTACAAGCTTATATGCGATACCGGCACGATTAAGCCCATCTTCTATAGAGCGGCTTAAAACATTTACACGGTACAGCACTGCTATATCTTCTGCTTTTACTCCCGAGTCTAAAAGCTTTGTAATTTTTAAAGCGATTTTTCTTGCTTCTTCACTCTCATCACTTGAGTTTAAAACCGTAACATCTTCACCGCTACCGCGTGTAGGAATGAGTTTTTTTCCTAAACGTGAGCGATTATGCTCTATAAGTGCATTTGCAACTTTTAGTATAGGTTCTCGTGAGCGATAATTCTCTTCAAGCTTAAATACCGCCGTATCTTTAAAATCTTGGTCAAACTCCATAATATTTCTTATATGTGCGCCTCTCCAACCATAGATGCTCTGGTCGTCATCCCCTACAACACATAAATTGTTATGAGCACTGCAGAGCTTTTGTAAAAGTTTGAGCTGTAACTCGTTCGTATCTTGATACTCATCTACCATTATGTAACGATACTTCATAGATGTAGCATGAGCAAGTTCATCATTCTCATCTAACAGCTTATAGGTCAATGCTATAAGGTCGTCAAAATCTACTAAATTGTTTTCCAAAAGATACGATTCATACTCCTCATAAACTTTTGCAATCTGCTGATAATTAAATAATTCTGCCTGCTTGTAAGCATCATCAGGACTTAAGAGAGAGCTTTTATATTTTGATATTTCGCTAGCAATAAGAGGAGTCGGTATTTCACTATTTATCTTCTTGATAATGCGTTTTTTATCATCTGTATCAATCACGACAAAATTATTTTCCCTATTTAAGAGATGTATATGGAATTTTAAAAATAGTAATCCAAATTTATGAAAAGTGCATAGAAGCGGAGGGTAAGCAGGATTATCCATCATCAAAGAGGCTCTTTCTCTCATCTCTTTTGCAGCTTTGTTTGTAAAAGTAAGTGTCAAAGTATTTGAAGCTGGAATCCCGACTCCCTCTATGAGATATGCTAAACGAGATATAACAGTAGTAGTCTTTCCGCTTCCCGCACCGGCTAGTATCAACACCGGACCTTCTGTTTTTTTTACGGCATCAGCTTGTGAATCGTTTAATTTACTAAATATTTTTTCCATATCTCTGCCACTACTCTTATTAATTTAAATTATTATAGCCAAAAAGTTATAAATTATTACAAAACTATTGCATTAGTTATAATATTGAGTTATACTTTCGTCTATTATTTAAACTTATAGGAATTATTATGTTAAAAGATTTTGCAAAACTACAAACCTTTTTAATGGTCATAAAAGAGAAAAGTTTTTCAAAAGCATCTGCAAAGCTTGGTATCTCACAACCTGCAGTCACTCAACAGATAAAGTTTATTGAGGATTATCTTGATACTAAAATAGTTGAAAGAAAAAAGAACGGCATACTGCTTACAAAAGAGGGAGAAGATCTCTTTAGAATCGCATCAAGACTTGAAAAAGCAATTGCAAGCAGCGAAAAAGAGCTCTTAAAGATAATAAATAAAGACTTCACTTTTGTTATAGGCTCATCAAATGCCATAGGAAACTATATACTGCCAAATTATCTTAGCGAGATAAAAAAGAGAATAAACAACAATGTCTATATGAATGTCGGTCTCTCATGCGAGATGATAGATCATCTTGAAGACAAAAAAATCGATATAGCTCTTATAGAATCCCCTGTGTTTAGAGACGGAATCATCTATAGAGAGTGGGTTTTAGATGAACTTGTCGTTTTTTCAAACCAGCCTCTTAAAAAACACTTAACGGCAGATGATTTACTTGGATTTGATTGGATATGTAGAGATGAAGGCTCTCATACAAGAAAACTGACAAGTGAAGTCTTCGATGAGATGGGTGTACAGTGTAATAATTTCCAAGTTCTTGGTGTTTTAGGAAGTCCGACTGCTATTAAAGAGTCGATTCTGCATGCTGACCCTACAACAGAGAGACCTGTCGTCTCTGTTATGTCAAAACATGTTATAGCAAATGAGGTTGCTGAGGGAAAACTTTTTGAAGCAAGACTTAAAAACTACAAGATAGAGAGAAATTTTTATATAGCTTACTCAAAAGATAAGAAGCATGATGCATTTGTCGATAATGTCGTAAACTATCTTCTATCTTTAAATAAGGTGTAAACCTCAAGCTACTTTTTGAAAAATTTTGAGTTCTCAGGATTTGATAAAAAGGAAGCCATTGAGTTTTCTACTCCGCCCTTTTGCGCTTTTGTAGTTTGTTTTTTATCCTCATGTTTATAATTTGTTAAATTTATAAGCAGTGGTGTCTCATCTACTATTATCTGCATTATACTAAGCATCGGAACGGTAACAAAACTACCAAAGTTATCGGCTCCAAAACCAGCCTCAAAAACTAGATTATTATCAACTATAGTTGCCGTATCAAAAGTGTATCCGGCAAGAAAAAATAGAGTCATAGGTTTAAACTCTTTGCTTATTTCATTTGGAAGCGGAGGCTCGAAAGTTATCTGCTCTATCTTACATAAGATTCCAAAATTTTGCTCTTTTTCAAAGAGAAGGATTATCAAACTCTCTATATTTTTTTGCATTATTTTTGCAAAATCTCTATCCTCTATTAAGCTCTCTAGCAAAAAATTTCCTTTATGTTTTTTGTAATTATATCAAAATCTATCATAGCATTCATTAGGGCGACTTTAGAGAAGTTTTTTAAATCACTCACGTAGATGCTCTCTTGAAAAATTTTTCCTTCTCTTAGCAACCTCTCTCTTGTCGTACCTATCAAAAGCGGTGATTTAGGAGTAACCCATCTCTTAGAGTCAAAAAAGGCTATATTTGCTATTGTAGTATCCGTAATAAGAGAGTTTTTTACTATCAAAACATCATCACATCCACCCCTTAGCTTATATAGCGCATCAAGCTCATCTCTGCATGCAGATTTCAAGGAGTACTCTATGTTATCATTATAAACAAGCCTTAGAGTCTCTATCTCTCTTTTTTCGTACTTATGGTATGTTACGTTAAAAGTGTGTGGCTCTTTTGACAAATCATATGTTAGGCGACATCTATATGTTCCAATTTTTGGAGGAGTTAAGAGTTCCTTTAGATTTTGAGAATGTTTAATATTGAATTTTTTTAAAACACTCTCATATCTCTCTTGATGATAGGATATATTAAGAATCTCCCCATCAACAGCTTTTATAGTCTCTAAAAATATGCTACTCATCAAAAAGTTCTGTACTTAAGTACCTCTCGCCGGTATCACAAAGAATTGTTAAAAGTGTTTTGCCCTTAAACTCTGCCCTTGAAGCAATCTGCATTGTTGCAAATACATTTGCTCCTGCAGATATACCGACTAGTAGACCCTCTTGGCTTGCTAACATTTTTGCTGTATTTATTGCATCCTCATTGCTTACCTTTACAACTTCATCATATATTGATGTGTCTAATACTTCAGGTATAAATCCTGCACCTATTCCTTGTATAACATGTGGGCCTGCGCACCCTCCTGATAAAACGGCAGAACTCTCAGGCTCAACT
>NZ_JALOAA010000040.1 GCF_023229025.1 Sulfurimonas sp. | reverse complement strand
CATTTTTATAGTTTGTATTGTTTTTTAGTCCAGGATAGTTTACCTTTTTGACTTTTGGGTGTGATTCTAAAAACTCTGCCAATAAAAGGGCATTTTTCGAGTGTTCTCTCATGCGAAGCGACAACGTCTCCATCCCTTGAATAAATAGCCATGAGTTAAATGGAGATACAACCGCACCTAAATCCCTAAGCAGGGAAAGGCGAGCACGAAGTGTAAACGGAGGAAGCGGTACATCAACATAAACTAGACCATGATAAGAGGGGTCAGGCTCATTGAAGTGTGCGTAGCGAGGATTTAATTTTAATTTTTCAACCAAATCTTTTCTCTCTACTAATATTCCGCCGATAGCAAGACCTTGACCTGTCGTATATTTGCTTGCACTATGAACGGTTATATCTGCACCATGCTCAAAAGGGCGACATAAAGCCGGAGTTGCTACCGTGTTGTCAACCACTGTCAAGATTCCATGCTTATTTGCAATTTTTGTGATAGCTTCTATATCTGCAACATCTATGCTTGGGTTTGTAAGAGACTCAAAAAAGATGACTTTTGTCTTCTCATCAATTAGAGACTCCATAGCAGCGGTATCATGAACATTAAAAAACCTAGCTTCAATGCCAAATCTCTTAAGTGTGTGTGCTGTTTGGGTAAGAGTTCCGCCATAGAGCTGCTTTGCGCAGACAATATTGTCTCCAGCCTCTGCAGCATTTGCAATAGCAAAGAAAACTGCACTCATTCCGCTTGATGTTGCAAGTGCGGCTTCTCCGCCCTCAAGAGAGGCAAATCGCTTTTCAAATACATCAGTAGTAGGATTGTTAAGACGAGTATAGATATATCCAAGCTCTTTTAATGAAAATAGGTTTCCTGCATGCTCGGCATCTCTGAATTCATAAGCCGTTGTTTGATAAATAGGAACAGCCATAGCCCCCTCAGGCCCCTTTTCGTAACCAACATGAAGTGCTTTAGTTTGTAAATCCATATTAAATATCCCCCGTGTAAAAAATAATTATTGCTATTTTATCCAAAATGGTTTAATGTTAGTTTTAAATAAGCATTATTTATATTTTTAGCTCGTTTATCCAGCTCTGCATAACTGCTTGAAGCTCCTCTTTGGGTGCTTCAAGAAAATCTATGATAATTTTGTTTTCAAATTCAGATATACCTATACTTCTAGGTCTAACCGCTAAGATTCTTGTATCGGGAATGGCTTGTCCAAAGCAAAAAATAACATTTTTGGCATCTATCAATCCCTCTATCATCTCTCCGCCGAGATTTTTAGTATGCCCATAGTGATCAAAAACGGATATAAAGACGGCAACCGGGTGGTTACTTATCTTCTGCTTTAAATACTCAACAACCTCGTCTGTAGATGAGACTTTCATCTCCTCTTTTGCAAACTCTAGTGAATAGACCGGGTACTTCTGCATAAAAACTGTTTTGTTCATAGTTTACTCCTTAATACAAATCTCTTCTTTTTTTATGTGTAAGAGTGTCTGGTATATTACTATAAAGAGTATAATTGTTACAACTGTCACCATAAAATATGAAAACAGAAGCATAGTTATTGAATTTTTTTGGCTGTACATAAGCATTGCGCTAATTGCCATAGCCGCTAGTGGAAAAACAAAAGCCCACCAAGATATAAAAAATTTTATTTTTATGAAGCTCTTATACATAAATGTAACTAAAAGTGTGAAAAATACAGCAATATTAAATAGCATAAGAGCAAATATATCAATCACCTCAAACATCCTAAAGTATGCTATAAAACCGACTGCCGGAGGAGCGATTAAAATAAAGAGCGTAGGTATAAATTTAACAGCCATCTGATTATGAAAAATTATTCTATTTAGTATTACTGCAAAAAGGATTATCCAAAAAAACATTCCGACACTAAAGAAGTAAACAAGTAGTTCAAGATTTACAAACCCAACACCGGCAACGGGAATTAGTACATTTCCAACTATAGGTATAAACCATGCCGGATTTGAGTGGTCTAGTTGTTGATTTTCATTTATCCAAAAAGCGACGGTATGCATAGTTAGATAAAAGTGTAGCAGAGTTCCGGGATACCAAAAAACAGCACTTAAAAGTGGATAGTTCTCTTTAAAAATTATTGCTAACATTAGCATAGATATAGATATTGCCGCAAAAAAGTTTATCCGTACGGGGTGAGAAAACTCACTTAATACGGCAGCTTTGTATTTGAAAAATTTATATATGTATATAATTGAGACTAGGATAAAAACAAGAGTAGTAACATACATGAAAACTTCCCCTATTATATGAGGAAAACCAAGCCAAAGAGCTGCTTTTTGGTATGTAATAGTAAGTCCGCTTAGTCCCATAACTACGGCATACATCATAACAGGAAAAAACTTAACTCTATTTTTCTCTTCTATAGTTTCCATTTATGCCTCTGCTATTATTTAGAATTATAATTCTTATAATCTTACTGTATTTATCACAAAAAGTCAACAAGGTGTCAAAAATATTCAATAATTGCCGATATAACTTTAAATAAGCAGAAGGAAAAAGAGTATGAAGATAGAACATTCAGATGTATCATTATTTTCCTCGTATCAAAAAAGTAGTAAAGTTGAGGAGAGTGAGCAGTTGCGTATATGGGGTAGTCAAGA
Source organism: Sulfurimonas sp. (assembly GCF_023229025.1). Taxonomy (GTDB): domain Bacteria; phylum Campylobacterota; class Campylobacteria; order Campylobacterales; family Sulfurimonadaceae; genus Sulfurimonas. Next base: position 13,810 of record NZ_JALOAA010000040.1, on the reverse strand, counting down.
GGATATCGCAAAACAGCAAATTGCTACTGACCGATTTGAACTATCCGATAAGTTTAAAACTGCTGAGAAAAACAGTAATAAAGCAGAGCTACAAGAGAGTGTTTTTGAAGTGCAACTTGACTCTAAGCTGATGTCTATTATCCGTGCTCTTGAAGCATTAATGGGTAGAAAACTCAACATCTCTTTATACTCTCATAAAACTCCCTCAAGTATTGAAGGGGCAACAGAGACCAAAGCAGTAGAGAGACCTGAGGAGATAAATGAACCTCAAGGAGAGGGTTGGGGAATCGATTATAGCTACAGCCGTAGCGAAGTTCGAAGTGAGGAGCTTAAATTTTCTGCACGAGGAAGCATAAGTACAAAAGAGGGTGTAAATATAGATTTTAAAGTAGCATTTAGTATGAGTAGAAGTAGTGCAACACATGAGAGTATCTCTTTTAAAGCCGGAGATGCTTTAATTGATCCGCTAGTACTTAATTTCGGCACTGATGTTATAACCATGAGCGATATAAAACATACATTTGATCTTAACCTTGACGGAAAGGAAAATACCTTCTCCTTTGTCGGAGATGGCAGTGGTTTTTTAGCTTTTGACAAAAATGGTGACGGTAAGATAAATGACGGAAGTGAGCTTTTTGGACCTACGCTTGGAAATGGATTTGACGAACTTGTTGCGTATGATGAAGATAACAATATGTGGATTGATGAGAATGACTCTATTTTTGAAAAACTCTTAATTTGGACAAAAGATGAAAACGGAAAAGAAGAGCTATATACACTAAAAGAAAAAAATGTGGGCGCGCTCTATCTTAACTCTGCGATTGGTAGCTTTGATCTTGAGGATGCTCAAAACAATAAAGTTGCAAAAATTCGTGAGAGTTCAATATTTTTAAAAGAAAATTATCAGGCAGGAATCCTGCAAGAGGTGGATTTAAAAGTATAGACTATTATCTACCGCTCTGCGGTGTCATAGATAACTACCGTTCCTGCTAGAAGGTCATGAAGAGCTCTTTTGTCCTCTCTAAAGGCAACCATAAAGAAGCCTATTAAAAAAATAAGAGTGGAAGCTATATAGCCAAAAGAGCGTGTTATCGCCTGCTTGTTGTCTATATTTTGAAAAGTTTTTGCATCGACGATTTTTATATGTAGAAACTTTTTTCCGGGAGTAGCACCTTGGAATCTTTTCCAAAAAAGCAGTGTTATAAGTAAAACAGAGACCTCAAAAAGAAGCTCCCATTTAAGTGATTTTTGCGGTTGATTTTCAAGTGCCATTTGGGCATTTCCGCTCATTGCATAAGCCATATTTTGCTGAAACTGTGAGAAATCAAACCAGTTGCCATCACTAAGAAAATAGATGAGTACTGCTAAGGGAAGAGCAAGAAAAAGAGTGTCAAAAAATGAAGCAAAAAAACGAACCCAAAAACCCGCATATCTTACTTCACTCATTATCTCTCCGATTCAGTGCTATATATGATAATTTGGAGCCTCTTGCGTAATTATAACATCGTGAACATGACTCTCTTTGAGTCCGGCGCTTGTTATCTCTACAAACTCTGCTTTATTCCAAAAAGTCTCAATACTATCGCTTCCGCAATAGCCCATTGATGAACGAAGTCCACCCATCATCTGATGAACAATCCCGGCGATTGGACCTCTAAATGGGACTCGCCCTTCAATCCCCTCTGGAACAAGTTTATCAGCAGCCGTGCCCTCTTGAAAATATCTGTCAGTTGAACCTGTTTGCATTGCACCGATACTTCCCATACCGCGGTATGATTTATATTGACGACCTTGAAACATTATAGTCTCCCCGGGTGACTCTTCTGTTCCAGCAAGGAGTGATCCTGCCATAACGCATGACGCGCCTACTGCAAGAGCTTTTGCAATGTCGCCTGAGTATTTTATACCACCGTCTGCAATTATTGGAACACCATGTTTACGCGCTGCATCTGCGCACTCTGCGATAGCTGAGACTTGAGGAACTCCAACTCCTGCAATTATACGTGTAGTACAAATTGAGCCAGGACCAATTCCAACCTTTACGCCATCTGCTCCAGCTTCAATAAGCGCTTCGACAGCTTCGGCAGTTGCAATATTACCTGCGATTAGGTCAATTTCCATGCTCTCTTTTATCTTTTTAACGGTGTCTAAAATACCTTTTGAGTGTCCATGTGCAGAGTCTAAGACCAAAACATCAACACCTGAATTTACCAAAGCTTTTGCGCGGTCATACTGCCCTACACCGATAGCCGCACCGACTATTAGTCTGCCAAATGCATCTTTATTTGAGTTTGGATACTCTATGCGTTTTTTAATATCTTTTATAGTGACTAGACCTTTTAAAAAGCCTCCCTCATCAATAATTGGAAGTTTTTCTATCTTGTTTTTGTGCATAATATCTGCAGCATCATCTAACGATATATTCTTGTTTGCAGTGATAAGGGGCATTTTTGTCATAACATCTTTTGCTTTTACTGACATATTTTTTTCAAATCTCATATCACGATTTGTCATAATTCCAAGAAGCTTATTGTGCGCGTCAATAACTGGAAATCCTGATATTTTAAACTCGTCCATAAGAGCATTTGCTTCTGCTAAAGTAGTTTCAGGATGAACATAAATTGGATCTATAATAACGCCGCTTTCACTTTTTTTAACTTTTCTAACCTGTTTACACTGAGTCTCGATATCCATATTTTTATGAATTATTCCGATTCCGCCTAGTCTTGCCATAGCGATGGCTGCTCTATATTCGGTAACAGTATCCATGGCAGCTGAGACCATAGGAATTTTTAGTGAAATATTGCGAGTAAGTTTAGTCTCTAGGGAGACCTCTTTTGGTAGTATTTCAGAGTATTGAGGTACAAGTAGCACATCTTCAAACGTTAGGGCGCGTTTACGAATTTTCATGATAGTCCTTTTAAAAGGTATAAAGTTATTTATGTTTCAATAAAATTCCGCGAATTATAACTTTTTTGTTGTTAAAAAAAAGTAAAGCGGTTTTAATTAACTTTTATTATCAGCTAAACTCTAAAGTACTCTGTAACTAGTTAGTGATTTTTATTAATTGAGCATTAAGCATTAACCTCTTATAATATTTTGATAGCTATTATCAATACTGTCTGCAAAAAGGAGAGAACAAATGTCAAAGATAGGACTTTTTTATGCCAGTTCAACCGGCAATACAGAATCAATAGCAAAGAAAATTAAAGAGAAGATGAGTGGAGTTCAGGTAGATATTATAGATGTTAGCCAATGCAGTAATGATGCAATGGATGAGTATGATTTTATAATTATAGGAGCTTCTACATGGGGTGGAGGCGATTTACAAGATGATTGGGATACCTATTTTCCAAATCTTGAAAAAACAGATTTCTCCACTAAAACAGTAGCTCTTTTTGGTTTAGGAGATCAAGAGGAGTATAACGAAAACTTTTTAGATGCTATGGGAACTATATATGAACAAGTAGTCAAAAATGGTGCCAAAGTCGTTGGTTCATGGCCAACAGACGGTTATGAGTTTGATGAATCAACTGCAATAATCGATGGAGAGTTCGTTGGTTTGGCTCTTGATGAAGATAATCAAGAAGAACTAAGCGATGAGCGCGTAACAAGGTGGATAGAGCAGATTTCCCCATACTTTATAAAATAAGTTTTGTATGTAGAATTAGAGTTGAGAGAAAGGAGGCTTAAATATAAACCTCCTTTATAAATTTATTTTGTTTTTCCTATGGCGCAGGAGATAAAGCTTTTGGCCTTTAGTCCGCCTTTTGTGAAGGCTCCTATATCTTCATCCTCCATTGGGTAACCAAGAGATCTCATTTTTTTACGAAAACTAAGTTCTGCTTCATCATCTTTTATCTCAAGTGTAACAACTCTTGGAACTTGTGTTAAATCAATATCTATTTCACCAAACTCATCTTTTAGTGAATCTTTTATGGTATTTGCGCAACCATCACATTTGATATTTAGCGCTTTGAAACTTTTTTGCATGAAAATACCTTCCTTTAGGCGATATAGCCTATCTCTTTTTCTAGGCTAAGCGCACCGTCAAAAAGTGTCTGCTCATCATAAGCATTAGCGATAAGCTGAAGTCCTATCGGCATACCCTCAGAGCTCTTTGATATCGGAACCGATATGGCAGGAAGCCCCGCAAGATTTACGCTGATGGTGTAGAGGTCACTCAGGTACATCTCCATCGGGTTGGATAGTTCTCCAAACTTATTTGCCGTTGTTGGTGCAACCGGAGATAAAATTAAATCAACATCTTTAAAAATATCTGCATATTGCTCTTTGATAATATGTCTTGTCTTTTGTGCTTTTACATAGTAAGCTTCATAGTACCCGCTAGATAGTACAAAGTTGCCAAGTAAAATACGACGCTTTACTTCATCACCAAAACCTTGGCTTCTTGTTTGGATAAAAGTATCCTCAAGGTTTTTACCAGTTACTCTGTTTCCGTAGCGTATGCCGTCATAACGAGCCAAATTCGTAGTAGCTTCTGCCGTTGCAGTAATATAATAAGCAGAGATGTCAAACTTAGCATCCATTAGTTCGCGCTCAACAATCTCATGCCCTGCATCTTTAAGTGCAGTTATCGCTAACTCATACGCTTTTTTCACATCTTGGCTTGCGTTTTGGATGTGTTTTGGAAGCACAGCGATTTTTAGTTTGCGATTTGGGTTTAGTTTGTCGCATACTTTGTCGTTTTTGTTTGCGCTTGTAGAGTCTTTTTCGTCATGTCCGCTGATGATGTCGTAGAGTATTGCCGCATCTTCTACATTTTGCGTCATCGGTCCTATCTGATCAAGACTTGAAGCGTAAGCTCCAAGACCGTAACGACTTACTCTGCCATAAGTTGGTTTCATTCCGACAATTCCGCAAAAAGAAGCGGGCTGACGGATACTTCCGCCCGTGTCACTTCCAAGAGCGGCTATTGCTAGACCTGCCGCAACTGCCGCCGCACTTCCGCCTGAGCTTCCACCGGGAACGCAATCTTTATTGTGTGGATTTAGAGTTTTGCCGTAAAAGCTTGACTCTGTAGTACTTCCCATGGCAAACTCGTCCATATTTGTTCGTCCAAATGGGCTAAGTCCGGCACCGAGCATCTTCTCTATAACAGTAGCATTATAAGGAGCGATGTAACCTTGAAGTATGTTTGAGGCAGATGTCACAGACCAATTCTCTACTTGAATATTATCTTTAATAGCTATCGGCACGCCTTCGCCGATATTGTGGACATCTATGTATGCGTTAATATCTGCATTTGCTTCTATATTTGTTTTTAGTTCTTCTTTAAATTTTGCCAGTTCGTCTTTGCTTAGTTTCAGTGCTTCTTTTAATGTAATCACTACTTTTCCTATCTTTGTAAATTATTGGGTGTATTATAGCAAAATGCATCTGTTTTTTCTTTAGCGGGGTTTTAGAAGCTTAATGTCTGAGTTAAAAATAGAGGTGATATAACTTAAGCTTAGTTAAGAATAGGAGCTGCTACATATGTTACAATGGGCATTATACATATTATAAATAAAAAAGCAGACCCGTTTAAAGGAATTTTATATGAAACGTATCGTTATTAAAGTTGGTAGTAGTGTTTTAATTGATGATGGTAATATTGCAAATGAGAGGATGTTAAACCTTGTCTCTCTTATTGTAGATTTGCGAAAAAAGCATGAAGTTATTTTAGTCACATCTGGGGCTGTAGCAGCCGGATATACTGCAGTACAACTCAATAAATATGTCCCGACAAGTAAAAAAGTGTTGGCTTCACTAGGACAGCCTATTCTTATGAGTTCATATAAGAATCTTTTTGATATTTTTGATATTACAATCTCTCAGATTCTTATGACAGAAGATGATTTTAACTCAAGACCCCATACAGAAATTTTTCAAGAGATTATAGAGAGAATATTTAAAAATGATATATTGGCTATTGTCAACGAAAATGACATCTCGACGACACCAGAGCAGCTTTTTGGGGATAATGACCAACTCTCAGCTCATGTTACCCACTATGCAGGAGCAGATATGCTTGTGATACTAAGTGATATTGATGGTTATTATGATTCAAACCCAAAAGATAATCCAAAAGCGAAATTACGAAAGCAAGTAAACGAGTTAACCCAAGAGGAGTTAGACCAAGAGTTCACACCAAATTCTAAATTTGCATCAGGCGGCATAGTAACAAAGCTAAAGGCGGCTCAATATATAATGGAAAACAATCTAGAAATGTTTTTATGTAATGGCTTTGACCTAACTTCAGTGAGAAGTTATCTACTCGATAATGTTCATGAAAAAGGTACGCTCTTTACAAGTAAAAAGTAAAAGTGACTGCTTGAGCGAAAAGTTTTTTATAAAAAAATTTTAGTTTCAAGGTTGTATATAGATTCTCTCTTGTGGCATAACGACCAAGTTCACCGGTGACTACAAAGCGCAGCGGGAGTGGTCGTCTGGCACAGTGCCTTGTTGGACGCCAATCGATAGAAAAGCATCACGGAATAATAGAGCCTTTTCTGTGCAAAAGCTGAGTTCTATCACACCCTCCCAACCTTCTCGAAAGATAGAGGACTCAAAGGAGATAGACAGCTTTTTCTCCTCGGGTACATCGACGTATAGTTTAGGCACCTTTGGGTCTTTGACAGAGATGTTGATTTGACGTTTCGAGTATGTGTAGCAGATAACCCTCTCCTTTGTTACTACAAGGCAACCGGAAAAACCCTCTGAACGATTACGATATCGCTTCCTTGGACCATTAACATATTTTGTTATAAACCACCCGCTCATGCCTTCATCAATAACGACTATACCCTCTTGCTGAAGAACTGGGAGCAGCTGCTTGGGAACAGCACCTAGCCCAAACAAACGGTATAAAAACCCTTTTTTTACCTGTTTCCTTTCTACGTCTAACTATTTATTAAATAAAAGTTTATTTAAATTATAAAAACATGACAAAATCAAATATTATAGCGGCCACACAACAAGTAGCATTGGAATGCTGATAACAACTATGAGAATCTCTAGCGGCAGTCCAAGTCTCCAGTAGTCACCAAATCTGAAGCCGCCTGGGCCTAGTATCAGCGTATTGTTCTGATGACCGACAGGGGTTAGAAATGCACAAGAGGCACCAATCGCCACTGCCATTAAAAAAGAGTCGGCACTAACATTAAGTGCTGATGCTGTACCTATTGAAATCGGGCACATTACTGCTGCGGTGGCAACATTGTTCATTAGGTCGGAGAGAAACATTGTAATAACTAGGATCAGTGCCAGACCAATCACGGCGTTTCCGTAGGCGACTTTTTCAATAATTAAGCGTGCAATCAAATCGGCGGTGCCGGTAGATTCCATTGCGCCAGCGACAGGGATAAGCGTTGAGAGCAACACAATTACCGGCCAATCTATAGACTCATATACATCACGTAGCGGCACTGTCCGAAATGCCATCGACGCAAGTACGCCTATTGCAAATGATATTGACGCCGGCAATAGGCCAAGGGCTGCAACAGCAACAGTCAGTGCCATGATAATGCCTGCTTTTAAGGCTTTACTCTTGTCTGGGATACGTAAATCACGCTCGGCAAGCGGTACACAGCTATAGTCGGCGGCAAATTCCGAGACCGCCTCAGGTGAGCCCTGCATTAGTAGCAAATCACCGGCTTCAAGACGGGCTGTGCGCAGGCGTCTGATAGAGAGTTGCCCACGACGCGAGAGAGCAAGCAGATTCAGATTGTAACGTGTTCGTAACTGAATATTACTTGCAGATCGCCCGGTCAGAGGAGAGCCTGGCAGAACGGCGAGCTCTCTTAGTACGATTTCGTCTGAGATTGTGTTATTTTCCTTCTCCTCTTCCTCGGTGTTTGCCGCATTTTTATCATTGTCACTATTTTCTATCTTATCTTTCTCTTTGGGTTGTACGGCTTCCTCCAGCTTAAGGCCTAACGCTGAGAGGGTCTCGGCAAGGGTCTCGGCATCTGCCTCAAGTATTAGAATGTCTCCTGAGAGCAATTTACGCCATTGGTCCGGTGCTGAAAGGCGAACATCGTTACGAATCATCCCGATGACTTGTGTATCACTCTCATCAAGCGCTCTTTCGACTTCACGCAAGGTCATGCCTACGGCTTTGCTCTCTTCTAGCACCCGTGCCTCAGTGATATATGCGCCTGATTTAAACCCCTCGACTCCGGCTTGCTTGCGCGCCGGAATAAGGCGTGGACCCAGTAAGAGGATGAAGGCTAATCCAGCCACGGCGACGGGCAGTCCAACTTGTGTGAAGTCAAACATAGAGAAACTCTCAGAGCCGGTCTGGGCACGAAAACCCGCGACAATCATATTTGGTGGAGTACCAATCATCGTTGTCATGCCACCAAGGATGGTACCAAAAGCTAGCGGCATTAGTGTTTGACCGGGAGTTAGGTTCAATCGCTTTGCCATCTGTATGGCTACGGGCATCAACAATGCCATCGCCCCGATGTTGTTCATGAAGCCTGAGAGCACCGCTCCTAGTCCTATCAGCGCAGCCATGCTAAGCGTGACGCCTGCTTGCACTGGCATCACGGTGCGTGTCAGAGCATCAACTACGCCAGAAATCTGCAGACCGCGACTGAGAACCAATACACAAGCAACAGTAATAACAGCCGGATGACCAAATCCAGCGAAGGCTTCAAGCGGTGGTACTAGCCCAACAAGCACGCACGCCAATAGCGCAGTGGCACCCACCATGTCATGGCGCCAACGCCCCCATAGGAACTTGCCCACCGTAAAGGTAAGAATTGTCAATATCAATATCTGGTCAGTAGTCATATGTTTAGTCCGTGTCCCCGCTGCCCGCTACTTACGCAAGCGGACAACTATTCATATAGTAAATACTGTAGCACATATAGGCTGAATAAAAACATCTATCTTATCAAAAAATTGTGTATTTTATTATCAAATCAAATTCATGTTGCACAATTTTAACAATTTACTTTCATAAATAGGTGTATTTAAATTTTCAGATGATATTGTGGGTGGGTAACGGTCGAAGATAGCCAATAAATTGCCGCTAGGTAATTTATTGGCTACTCTGTTTTGTTGTATGAATTATGATTCTTCCAAAAGATTTTCAAGTTCACACCTAAATTTATATTGACCTTCAAGCAAAGTTTCGTTTTTTAAATAATCAAAAAAAGTTGAATACCCATTCGGACTTAAAAAATGAAAAATGTATTTCTGTTTTATTTTTTGGCCTTCCAGCTTTTGATTAAGTTTTTCGAAATGCTCCTTCGCATATTTATATTTTGCCTTATTTTCATTAGAATCATCTTTATCAGATTTAATTTCCACTATAATCAAATATTCAAGATTATCTTTTTTTGTTTTAATAATGAAGTCAGGATTAAAGTTACCTATTTTTTGATGATTACCTTTTCTCCATGAATACTCAATACTATAAAACCCTCTATCTCTTGATTTTATCCAGCTTTCAATTTTTTCAGTAATTTCTTTTTTACATAAATATTCGACAAAATCTCTTTCAGGTTTTGCATTTGTAAAAACAAGGTTTACAGGAGTTTTAAATAGAAATTCATTTTGTTCTTTAATTGCTTTTCTTGGTAAACTATCATCCTCTAGTATTTGATCAAAGATTATTTGCTGATCTTCATTTATAATTTCGTTCTTCCAGTTGTTTGTAAAAAAGACAGAGTAGTCTCTTCTGAAATTTCCAATTGCAGAACTTTCATTTACCAAGTCTTTTGTTGAAACAATAATTAAATCATTCATTTTCTTTTCAATCACAACAGTTTTTGAAGCTTTTCTCAATAGTGTTCCAAATGACTGAAAGATTTTTGTTCTATTCTTTAGAATTAAACCATCCTCTTTTTTGATGCCAACTTTTTCCATTGATTTTAAAATCATATCTTCAATGATTTCTCTTTTTGGTAGATTGTCTTTTGAGTATTTTTCTACATCAATATTTAAGATCTTACCCTCATCAAACCTAACAGATAGTTCATCATAAATTTTATCTACAATTTGATCTATGGAATATGTTTCATACTGAATAGTGTATTCTTTCTTACGAGTTTTAAAATCAGATACATCTTCAAATTCTGTATCTTTTTTTACAACTGTTGATTGTGATTCAAGAGGTATTCCATTTTTCATTAAAGAGTTGAAAGTCATTTCATCTTTTGGTATATGAGGAATTTCTGTTTGAATTTTCTCATAATCAATATTGTAGACTTCAAAATTATATTTTGATCTCTCTCCTTCTTTCAATACTTGTGAGTTTATTCTGGTTTCTATCTCTAAAACTTCATCTACAAGTCCTTTGATATTCTTGCTCCAAGAATCGTGATTGAATACGATAACTTTTGGTTGTGGATTTTGATAAAGTTCTGGAACTCTTAAACCTCTTCCTAGAACCTGAGCTATTAAAAGTTTCGAATTGAAAGCTTTGTCTTCCCAAGGTACAATTTGAAAAACATTTTTTACATCCCATCCCTCTGTAAGCATTGAAACAGAAATTATCCATTGTATTGGATCATCTTTTTCATCTACTGATTTTAACTTTTGTAAATTAGCTTTATGATCTTTATCAGAGGTAACTATTAAGACTTGTTCTTCAACCTTTTCTTTTGGTATTTTCTCTTGTTTTTCTAAAAAGTCTATTAAATCGTATCTTAAATTTTTTGCTTTATTTATATCTTTTGTAATCAAAATTGATAATGGCTTTACCTTGTCGTATTTTCTTACATTATCTTGATGATTCTGATATATTTTTTGAAATTTTTCATCTATTCCAGAGCTATCATCTTTTTGAACATATTCAATATTTTTAACAATTTTTTCTTCAATAGCCTCTCTTAAAGAATATCTATAAATAATATCATTGAAATATTCATTGTCATGATATGCTGTTCCTGTAAATCCTAAAATATATTTAAAATTGTATTCGCCATCTAATAAGAATTCTTTCCATCTTTTTAAGCCTTTTGCCTCTGCTGAATTACCAGAAATTTTATTAAAAATATGATGAGACTCATCATTCAAAACTAAGGTTCTTTCACCTTGACCTCTAAAACTATCTTCTATTGATGAACCAGTTGTGGAATATACTGCATGAATATTTTCTACACATATATCTCCACTTCTTACTGTTATGTTGGCATCAACAATTCTTGGATTTTTGTATTGTGCATCTGATGGAATTGTATTTCTAAGCTCAGCACTTCCACTTAAGCTTTCAAATTTCTCAGTAAGACCAGATTCTATTGTTAAAGATGGACACAGAACTAAAACTTTATCAACAAGTCCAAGTCCAAACATAATTTGAGCTATGCCATATATAATATAGGATTTACCAGCACCCGTAGCTAAATCAATATTTGCAAAAAGTTTGTTTGGTAATTGTAGATGCTGTTTATAATCTTGTAAAGAATTATATTTTGCTTGAAGCTCTGTATTGTTTTGATAGTTTTCTTCAACTAAGTCTTCAATCTTTTCATATCTGCCACTTGCTAAGTAAATAACAGAGTTCCTGATTGATTCTTTTTGATATTCTCTATCTCCACAAAGCTTATCTAAAAATAGATCCCAAGAATCTAAATCCAATTTTATGGGATCAAAATTTTGATTGACTTTTAATACTAAATCTTTTTGTTTATATATTTTAATATCTTGCATTATCTTATCCTGTTAAATTGTAAATGTTTGAGTAAAGTCATTACCAAAGATGTCTGTAAACACTACCATTACTTGTTTACCAATCTCTTTGCTTTTTAAAGGAATTTCAATACCAGTTTTTGTTAGATCTTTTAAATATTCTATTAAAGCTTCTTCTTGTTTAGGTTTTTTAGGGAGTAGGTCGTCAGCAAATAATGATTCATCCATCTCAAAAGATTTTCCATTGTAATTTTTATCAATAAACACAGCAGATAAGGTTTCAAAATTATCAAAAGATTTTTCTTCTTTTGTCCTATCTGACCGCAATTCTGCTGTTTTAAAACTTGTAATAACAATTTTTACTTGACTTTCATTTCTTTGTATTTCTGCTTTAACTTCTGGAGGTCTTTTAAAATGAAAGCCGACAACTTCTTCAATATTATTAACTCTCGACTTGCTTTGAGGTTGTCTCATTTTTACAAAAGGTTTTTTGTGAAGCTCATTGATGATGTGATATGGAATTTTCAAGAAATAATATCTTACATCATCTATTTCCATAAAATCATCTACAAAATCTATAAAGTTAATAGGTGCTACAATATATACCCTTGAACCCACTTTTTTACCAATGTGTTTATGTATGTTATTTAGGTAGTTTTCATCCACAGAGGAGTCTTTATGCTTCTTGTAATCAAAAATTATGACAGGTGCATCATTTTTTTTTCCTTCAAGTTCAAAACCAGAAATTTTATATTTTTTTGCTTCTATTTTAAAAAGTCCTGATACAAAATCTACATATTGTTTTCTCTCTAGCTCAAAAGTTTTCTCTAAATCGTAACTTCCAAGACTTGCTGTGATAAAGCTTTTTGCTTTTGCACCATACTTCTTTTTTGGATTACCTAAGCTTTTTGAGTTTTGAATTTGTAAAATTCTTTTTTGCATTGTAAAATATGATAATTTTCCAAGATCACAAGTGATCCATTTTCTATTAAGTTTTTCAGCTACTGCTATGGTCGTTCCAGAGCCACCAAAAAAATCTAAAACTATATCATTCTCTTTTGTGTATGCCTTTACAAATCTTTCAATTAAAGGTTCTGGTTTTTGTGTTGGATATCCTGTTCTATCTGTTGACATAGAGTTTTCATAAGGAATTTCCCAAACATCATTTGGAATCATTCCCTCTTCAGGATAGTATGTCCTCCATTTTCCTGCATCATATCTCTTTCGACACTGGTTACCTTTATCATCGGTATCTTTAAAGTGACTTTTTATATATTCTTCGGAATAAGGAACTTTTGCTTCATTGATGTTAAAAAATGAATTATCACTTTTTGCATAAACTAAAATATTATCATGTTTCTTTGCAAATTTATCTTTTGGTCTTCCTAGTGTTGAATAATGCCAAATAATTTCATTTTGAAATCTATTTTTTAGAAAAATTTCATCTAACAAAATTTTAATATAATGATTCATTTTTTGATCTAAATGTACACATATTAATCCATCTGGTGCTAAAATCTCTTTTGCCATAATAAGTCTTTTTCTTAAAAACTCTACAAACTCTGCACCTTTTTTCTTATCTGTATAAGCTTTTGCTCCTTCTTTATTTTGAAAATCATCAGTCGTTGCAAACGGTGGATCTATATAAATGAGTTTTACTTTCCCTTTAACCTTATCTTTTATTAAAGGATCTTTATTTTCATAAATTGTTTTTAAAAATTGTAGATTATCTCCAAAGGTAATCATGTTTCTCCAGCCGTCATCAAAAGCTTTATACTCACTACCATTAAAAACTTTTTCAATTTGCAGGGGAACAGGAAGAACTCCATCTTCGTTTGCAAGAAGATCTTCTTTTCTTATTTTTCCAGCATAAGCAAGCTCATATTCTTTTTGTGTTGTTGGAAAAAGTTGATACTTAAATTCTTCTGGTATTTCTTTGCCATCTTGAAGAAGTTTTATTATGTAGTCTTTTTGTTCTTTAGTAATCATTATTTTTTCCATTTATTATTTTATTAATATGAGATTTTATCTAAATATAGGTTTAATGTTGATTCTGTTCATACAACGGGGGCGCGGGTGAGTAACTGCCGTTGGAAAACCTTTAGGTTTTGCAATGGTTGCTTGCTCCTCCCGCTTGTTATCTGGCGCTGTGCGACAGATGACTAGC
>NZ_JALOAA010000078.1 GCF_023229025.1 Sulfurimonas sp. | reverse complement strand
TTTTATGCATGCTAGGCATGCACCATCCAAGGTTGTAACATCAATTCAATTTTTAGTGGTAGGGTTGGGATAATTCACTGGCTGGGTTAGGGCCGGTCTACCGGCCGGACTGCGTCGGCGGACTCATGAAAAAATAGAGCTGTATAGTGAAATCAAAGATCGTTACGTTGAGAATGTTTTCAAACGCTTTAAAAGGGAGATATGACCGGCGTTGATGGGAGAGAGCGACCTCTGTTGATGGGAAAGGTAAGGCCCAACAAGAGAGTTGAGCCTCGAGTAGCGTTATTCTTCAGTATTACCTAATCTTAAATCTGGACCTTTCATTTCCAACCGAGAAGCATTTTGCAATAACCTCCCTTTGATTGATTCACCGAAACTCTTAATTGGAAACAAGTGTTGCCAATACTCTGGATTACTTTGGGAACAAACCAGGGTGGAGGTATTGGCGATTGCTCTTCGGTCAAAGAATTCTTGTAATAAGTAGTTGTCCTCAATGTCGGTATTGGGGAATTCGTCGATACACAGCAATGGGAATTTAGCATAGTACTCAATCTTCGATTCTAAAGTTTGACTGTCCTTATTTTTTAGGCGAACCAGTTCACGGTATAGAACCGGAAACTTTACCCACCTAGTTCTAATGCCTGCTTTACAAGCGCTGGTTGCGATTGAGTTAGCCAGCCAGGTCTTTCCCGTTCCCGGAGCTCCCCATATTACCAAGTTACGTTTCTCTCGGATAAAATGAAGGTTATTCAGTTCTTCAATGAGTTCCAGATCTAATTCCCTTTGCTCATAGCGCCAAAGGTCAGCCATATAGCTTGGGCTCCCCATACGAGAGCGTTTGATTAGTCGCTCTGCCAATGCCTCACTTTTCTGGACAGCCATCTCTTTTAACACCAAGGCGATTATTGCCACCATATCGTCTTTTGTTTTGTGTGACAGTTGTTCTTGTAAGCTTTCTCCAACATCAACCAATCCCATCGTAGCCAAGGAAGAGCAGATAATTTGAATATTTTCATTGTGTTTCATCATTCTGCCTCCCCTTGCGCGTGTGAGCAATAGAGAGAGTTTAGGTTCATTTGGGCCTGTTTACTCGATAAGTTTTCTAGCCTCTCAGCCTGAAGGTTTCCAGCAATTGTATTAAAACCTTTAGTGCTAAATATTGATGAAGAGAGTGCTATTCTAGCTGCTTCTTTCACAACCTCGGGATGGTAAGAAGAAAGCTTAGAAAGGACCGCAACTACTGTACGGTACCCTTGTACTTCAAACTCAAAGCGGTCCAACGCTCCATTACACCAGTCTACCATCTCGGCTCCGTAGGCTTTGGCTCTCTCAATGAAACCAGCTCGACTGTACCCCTTCTCCCCGGTGTTACCTCCGGGGAAATGTTCCTCCTTGCTCCTGCGCTGCCATTTATGTAGAGCTCTGTAATGTTCGGCTATTAGTGTTCTCTTTTCTGTGTAAATGGTTACCATTGTTTCTGTAGCTCTAACGATGACTGTTTGCTTGATATGTTCGACCGGTACGCTATAATAAGCACAGTCGAATTGGATATGGCTATCCCGACTGACTACTGCCTTCTTCTCCACATACGACTGGTACTCGCATAGGGGAAGGGGCAGTAGCATTTTTTGCTCCTCATCCATGAAAATTTGAAACCTAGATCCAGTTCGTTTGGAGTATGGGCGCTGGAGTACTGTTTTCATTTTTGCATGGAGTAGTCGGTTGAACTCGGCTAACGAGTGGCACCTAATCTGCGACAGGGGCCTAAGTAGATCATTTTCAACCAATTGGACAGTACGTTCTACGTGGGCTTTGTCTCGTGGCCGACGAGGGCGGGTTGGCTTTACAAACATGCCATAATGTTCAGCAAATTCTGCATACTGAGTATTGATAATTGCTTCCTCTGTGCCCCTGCGTGCTCGTGTAACTGCTGTGCGACAATTGTCGGGAACTATTATTGAGGGACAGCCTTCGAAGAAATTAAAGGCATTTCGGTGTCCGGCAAGCCAAGAATGCATCTTCTCATCTAGAAAGGCTTCAGCATAAAAGTAACCGCTGTAGGGAAGGGAGATAACCAAAATGTGTATAGGCACTCGCTCTTTGCTGTCAATGTCGATGATGTGAGCTTTCTCTCCAACCCAGTCAACCTGTCCTTCAATTCCCGGTTGATGATTTAAAGGTAAACTTAGCTGATTACTTCTTGCATACTCACTAACCAACTCGTTGAACCTAGTGATCTTGTAAGCATTCTTGCCACACGCTTTAGCTTGCCTAACATACTCTACCCACAACTCATTACGTGATTTCCCCTGTCGTTGCCGATTTAGGATTTTCTCACAGTCTGGTTGTAGGAATGATTGGTCTACGCTGTAACGATTGGTAAAGATGTTATCAGCTATTTGCTCATTACTCAGATTCTTGGGGACTTCTGCAATGTCTCCCCAAACACTTTCACAACGGCTGAGGACCCTGTCCACAGTCTTCCATTTGCATCCCAATAGATGGGCAATGGCATTTACACTTGCTCCTTGTTCTCTTAGTTGGAGAATCTTTCGATAATCTACCACAAGAGCACCTCCTAAAATGATTTTGTCTTACGACATAAAATTCATTTTATGAGATTGTACCCCTGAAAGGTATTCTTTTTTGCCCTCGGTCAGCTTCTCCCATCAATAGCGGTCACCTTCTCCCCTAACAGCGGTCACCTTGTGCCATTAGCCCCGTTGTATGCACATTTAGGATTCATTTAGCTTAGATAGTTGTTTTTTGATTTCTTCTAATTCGGTGAACTCATGTGTTCC
>NZ_JALOAA010000039.1 GCF_023229025.1 Sulfurimonas sp. | reverse complement strand
TTTATGGGGTGAGATACGGGATTCGAACCCGCGACCCCCGGCACCACAAACCAGTGCTCTAACCAGCTGAGCTAATCTCACCATAATTTTTTAAATATAAAAGTGGTCGGGGTGAAAGGACTCGAACCTTCGGCCCCTTGGTCCCAAACCAAGTACTCTAACCATACTGAGCTACACCCCGACTTCTTTCATTAAAACAGCGCTTGTAGCTGATTAATGAGGCGAAATTATAGTCAATAACTTTCAAAATGTCAATAGTATTTTTTGCATATTTAAAAACTTTCAAAAGAGTGGTACAAAAAGAGATTAAGATTAGTTTGTTACAATACAAAATTTTGGTTCTAAAGGGTTAGTTTTGGGTGAAATTTTTAGTAGTATCAACTCTTTTTTAGAGACTGTTCTCTTTTTTGATATCTTATTTGGGAGTGTTGACGGGGTAAACTTACCATTTTTAGTGATATGGCTTATTTCAGGCGGTATTTATCTAACATTTTTAACAAAATTTATAAATCTAAGGATGCTTAAACACTCTTTTGATATTGTAAGAGGCAGATATAGGACTATTGATGATGTGGGGCAGATTTCATCTTTTGGTGCTCTTACAACTGCACTTAGTGCAACTGTCGGACTCGGAAATATAGCAGGCGTTGCTCTTGCCGTTGCTATCGGCGGTCCGGGAGCTACATTTTGGATGATAGTAGCCGGTTTTTTAGGAATGAGCCTTAAGTTTACAGAAGTTACTCTATCTCTTCAATACAGAGAATTTTTAAAAGACGGTACAGTGATGGGCGGTGCCATGGAGTATCTATCTAAAGGCTTGGCAAAAAAGGGTTATGCAAAATTCGGTAAAGTATTAGCAGTAGTCTTTGCCGTATTTATGATTGGAGGTGCAATCGGCGGTGGAAACACATTCCAAGTATCTCAAGCTTTAAGTGCAATGTCTCAGGAGATACCGTTTTTTGAAGAGTTTCCAATAGCTTTTGGCATTATTATCGCATCTTTAGTCGGCTTTGTTATCATCGGTGGAGTTACAAGAATCGCCCGCATTACCGAAACACTTGTACCTGTAATGGCTATCATATATATCTTTGCATCTTTATGGATTTTAGGTGTTCATTATGAAAAAATAGATGATGCTTTTACTATTATACTTACAGAAGCTTTTTCAACTAGTGCCGTTTATGGCGGTGCTATCGGTTCGCTTATACAAGGGTTTCAAAGAGCAGTTTTCTCCAGTGAAGCAGGCATAGGCTCCTCGCCGGTTGCGCACGCGCCTGTTAAAACAAAATACCCTGTAAGACAAGGGCTTGTCGCTCTATATGAGCCATTTATAGATACTATAGTTATATGTACCATGACAGCACTCGTTATTGTAATAACCGGAGTTTATGCACATGACGGAGCTTATGCAGCTCTTATAGAGGCAAAAGAGGGTGCCGCGTTAACAAGCGCTGCTTATGGTACTGTTATTGATTGGTTTCCGGTAATTTTATCTGTAAGCATCACTCTTTTTGCATTTTCTACTATGATCTCTTGGTCATACTACGGTGAGCGTGCGTGGGTCTATCTTTTTGGTTCAAAATTCTCAATTATTTATAAAATAATGTTTTTGTCTTTAACTATTATAGGAACGGTTGTAAGTACTAGCTTATTGGTAGATTTTAGTTTTATGCTTCTTCTTGCCATGGCGCTACCTAATATACTTGGGCTTTTTATCCTCAGCGGTGAGGTAAAAAAACAGCTAGATGTTTATCTGAAAAAACTTAAAAGCGGTGAACTTGATAATGAGGCTATAAGATGAGTAGAGCTAAAAAAGAGTGTATAAGTTTTTTAGAAAAACACAATGTAAATCTAGATTCTGAGATTGACTTTGAAGTAAACGGTAAACTCCATACACTATCGTTTAGATATATTTTAGATACGTTTATGATGGCTTCGGATGAGTCACAACAACTTTTTTTAACTGCCTTAAAAAAGTCTCTAAAGAGTAAAGGTATGGGAGTAGAGAGATTTTTTGAGGGGATGGGTCAACTTTTGCTCATGACCCATCTTTCAAAAAATATTGAGATTTAAAACTGTATCAATCCATCAATAGGAGAGGATGCGGTTGCGTAAGGTTTTTTCGGAATTCTTCCTGCAAGATAACTCATGCGCCCTGAGATAACTGCATGTTTCATAGCTTCTGCCATCATCATAGGATCCTTTGCCCCAGCTATAGCACTGTTTGTCAAAACTCCCTCTGCCCCAAGTTCCATGGCATAAGCGGCATCACTAGCACACCCTATTCCGGCATCAACGATTACGGGAACACTTACCGCTTCACGAATAAATACGATATTGTAAGGATTTTGAATCCCAAGACCGCTGCCTATCGGTGCTGCAAGAGGCATGATGGCATGCGCACCTGCATCCTCAAGTCTCTTTGCCATAATAGGGTCATCCGAAGTATATGCCATTATTGTAAACCCCTCACGTGCTAATATTTCACAAGCTTTGATGGTCTCTATAACATCAGGATAAAGAGTCTTTTGAGTATCTCCGATAACTTCTAGTTTAATCAAATCAATCCCAGTTGCTTCACGCGTAAGTCTAAAAGTAGTAATTGCTTCTTCTGCTGTTACACACCCAGCAGAGTTTGGTAAAAACTTAACGTTTGTATCTTTAAATGTATCGCGTAAATTCTCTTTATCCGGATCCGTAATGTTTAGGCGACGAACAGCAACTGTAATAAGTTCACTTCCACTTGCAAGTGTCGCCTCTTTTGTTGTTTGAAAATCTTTATATTTTCCACTTCCGACAATAAGTCGAGAGCCGAGTTCATACTTCCCTATTTTTAAAATATTATCCATAATCTTACTACCTCTTTTTTAAATTGCAGTTTTATAACATATGCAATCTTATAGTTTGCATATCCCCTCTATCAAATCATCCGGTGTTAGTGAAAAATCAGCTCCACTATAATTTAGTGCAACTCTTACATGTGCTAAAGAGCCGTTTAGAGCAGCATCAAGCGGCTCATGCCCTTGAGCCAGAAGCGAGCCTATAAGACCGCTTAAAACATCCCCGCTTCCACCTTTTGCCAGAGCCTGCGTCCCATGAGGATTTATATAGAAATTACTATCTTGTGCAACTATTACATTTGCCCCTTTTAAGAGCAGCGTTACATATGGAAACTTTTCACAAAACATCTCTGCATAATAAAAACGATTTTTTTGTAACTCTTCTACTGTTATATCAGCTAAATTTACTATTTTTAAAAGAGATACAAACTCCTTTGCATGAGGGGTTATAACTACCTTTTCTCTCTTTAAAATAGCCAAAACTATATCCATATTAAAAATGTCAGCATCGACAATAAGGGGGAGCTTATTATCCAAAAACTTCTCTAACTCTATAGTACTAAACTCTCTTCCTAGTCCCATTCCTAAAGCTAATGCAGTTGCATTTATCGGTACTTCATGCGAGTACATCAAAGAGTGCGGAATCTCAATCTTTTCAAACCCTACAAGAGTAACCAAGCCGCTTCCAAACTTTAATGCGGAGAGTGCGCTCATTATGCTCGCTCCGCTTTTCTCTCCGCATACAACTGCCAAATGTCCGTAACTACCTTTATGAGAATCTTTTTTAACTCTTTTTGGAAGTTTTAAATCATCCAAATCAAGCAGATTCCAGTTACTCTGTTTTTCATAAACTTCTCTTGAGATGCCCAAGTCTAAAACTTTTACTTCGCCTACAAACTCTTTTGCCGTATCAAGAAACATAGCTTTTTTTAAAGCGCCCATGGTAAGGGTTACATCTGCTAGAAATTTATAACCTGAGGGAATATCACACGCTATCTTAAAAGCCTCTATGGAGTTCATCTCATCGATTAAGTTTGTTAGCTCTGCGCTAAATTTACCATCAAAACCGGTGCCGACAATAGCATCAACTAAAACATCACACTCTTGAAGTCTACTGCACTCTTTTACGCCTACACTAATAGCGCGTTTTTGTTGTAAAAGAGCCATTTTTGAAGAGGGTTTTTTTGCATAATAAACATAGGCATCGTAATCTGCATGCAGAAGCCTTGCAAGCGCAATTCCGTCAGCTCCATTATTGCCGCTTCCACAAACAACGATAACTTTTGATTTTTTTTTAAAATTGTTACGAATATACTCAGCCATACCGTTAGCGGCATGCTCCATAAGTATATCTTCGTTTAAAAAAAACTCCTCATAACATCTTTTATCTAAAGATGCTACCTCATCAAAAAGTTTCTGCATCTCTACTCATCAATTACATACTCATCAATCTCGACTATATTGCTTTTTATATCATTGAACAAAAGAGTATGATAGTCGGTTCTATACTGATAAAAAAATCTGTTTTTTGGTAATTTTTTCAAATTTGACGTATTAAAGTACTCAAAGTTTGAACATCTTCCAAGATATAAAAATGTAAATAGCAGTTTTATTTGCGGACTCTCAAAGGTACTGTGCGGTTGAGCCAAAAATGTGAGTCCATATTTTTTTAGATTTAAGAAGTTCAGCATGTAAAGCAAGAAATCTTCAAATTTTGTGTAAAAACCGTTTAAATTTTCAATATCGTGAAAAAAGTAGTAATAATTTTCTAAAAGCCCTTTTATCTGAAGAGTCTCCGTCAACTTACTTTTTATATCCCTTTTGTTTGAAAAGTAAGCAGGATCAACTGCCATATATATATGTTTTTTCTCATCAACTAACTTATTGAACTCTTCTAAAAACTCTTCCTCTTCACTAAATCTTATGTAATTAAAATGTTCGTCTTTATATCTAAGTTCTATCTCGTCTATATCTGAGTTGGAAAAATCGAGATAGAGTGTTGAAACATTGCTGTCGATTATAAAGTTTCTTATCCTGCATGCAAGGTTTGTTTTACCTGCACCCTCTTCTGCTAAAATTAGAGTGTTGAAAAACAGCACTCTCTCCTCAACTTTAAGTGTGTTAATACTGCTTACATATTTTCCTAGTTTATCTCTCATTTTTTTCCCTCTAAAAAGTTTGGAAATTATTATATCTTATCTCTAATAAATAAAGGCTGTTTCTCTGCTTGTCTTGTATCTAAATATATTGATAATATAAGCTTGTTATACAAAATTAAGCAAAATGAATGTAAGATTTGTGACAAATTCTATAGCAAAAAAAGGAACTCCCAATGTACACTAAAATTTTATTAACTGTTGCAATTGCAGCTTCATCTCTTTTAGCCTCTGATTTGTTAGTTGATGCAAAAAAAGCCGGTTTAAAACCGATACCTAGCGACGAAAAAGAGCTCTTGAAGCTTATCGATAATCCAAAAAACCCAATTACTCCTGAAAAAGTCGAGCTTGGTAAAAAACTCTATTTTGACCCAAGGTTATCAAAGAGTGGCTTTATAAGCTGTAACAGCTGCCACAACCTTAGTGAGGGCGGTGATGACGGGATTCCTGCTGCTATAGGACATTTATGGACTGCAAACCCACACCACCTAAACTCCCCTACAGTCTATAATGCTGTATTTTTTACTTCTCAATTTTGGGATGGTCGCGATCCACACCTAGAAGCACAAGCACAAGGTCCGATACAAGCTGCTCCGGAGATGTCTGCAACACCTGAACATGTAGTAGCAACCGTTACCTCTATGCCTGAGTATGTAGAAGATTTTAAAGTTGCGTACGGCAAAGATGTAAAGATAACATTTGCAAAAGTAGCAGATACAATAGCAACGTTTGAGAGAACACTAGTTACTCCATCAGCATATGATGATTTTTTAAATGGTAAAGAGGACGCTTTGACAAAAGCACAAAAAGATGGTCTTAAAACTTTTATAGACAAAGGGTGTACTACTTGTCATAATGACATAGCTCTTGGCGGAAAGATGAACGTATTTAACATCACAGGAACATATAAGTACCAAAATGTGGGTGACTTCAGAGGTGACAAAAACGGAATGGTAAAAGTACCTACTCTAAGAAACATCACTCAAACTGCACCATACTTTCATAATGGTCAAATATGGGAGTTAAAAGATGCGATTAAAGAGATGGGGCGCATCCAACTCGGTGCAGATATAAGTGACAAAGAGGCTGCTTCAATTGAGGAGTTTCTAAAAGCACTTGATGGTAGAAAAGCGGACATTATACTTCCTCAACTACCTGCATCAACTTCTAAAACTCCAAAACCCGATATTAATTAAATATCCTTCCTCCTGCGCAATTTATACCCAAAAAGGGTATAATTGCATCATGAATTACAGACAAATAGCACAAGAAACTTTAAAAATAGAAGCCCAAACGCTCTTAAACAGCGCCCAAGAAATAGGTGATGTGTTTGACAAAGCGGTTGAAATCATCCTTGCATGCAGAGGAAAACTCATAGTTACCGGCGTGGGAAAATCAGGATTAATAGGCGCAAAGATGGCTGCAACATTCGCATCTACCGGAACTCCTAGTTTTTTTCTGCACCCCACAGAAGCGCTCCATGGTGATTTGGGAATGATAAGCAAGGATGATGTTGTTCTAGCCATTAGCTATAGCGGAGAGAGCGAGGAGTTAAGCTCTATCCTTCCGCATATAAAGAGATTTGATACTCCGCTTATCGGCATGACTAGAGATAAAAACTCAACACTTGGAAGATATAGCGATTTGGTTATTGATGTCGTTGTTGAGAAAGAAGCTTGCCCTCTTAATATTGCGCCGACAAGCTCTACAACACTAACCCTTGCTCTTGGTGACGCACTTGCAGTATGTCTTATGAAGGCAAAAAACTTCAAAAAGAGTGATTTTGCATCATTTCATCCCGGTGGAGCTTTGGGAAAACAGCTGTTTGTAAAAGTTAAAGATCTGATGAGAACAAAAGATTTGCCAATTATTATGGCAGATACAAAACTCAAAGATGCTATTATAAAAATCAGCGAAGGTAGGCTTGGTAATGTTTTGGTTTGTGATGAATTTGACAAGCTTATTGGGCTTATTAGTGACGGTGACATTAGAAGAGCCCTTATGAATAAAGACTTTTCACTTGAAGATAATGTCTTAAAGTATGCAACCCTAAACCCAAAAACAGTAGATGATGAAAATATACTTGCAAGCCAAGCACTCGTTATTATAGAGGAGATGAAGATACAGCTTTTAGTTGTAACTGATAAAAATAAAAAAGTAAAGGGCGTGCTCCACATCCATACTTTGGTTGAAAAAGGTATATCGTGAGATTAAATAAATACATTGCACATCACTCAAGCTACTCAAGAAGAGAGGCTGACAAAGCGATTAAAGAGGGTTATGTAAGAGTTGATGGAGAGATTGAGACAAATCCTGCCACAGATGTAACAGAGGGGATAAGCATCGTCTATGTAAGCGGAAAACAGGTGAGCCCTAGAGATAAATATACTGTTATTGTTTACAATAAACCAAAGGGCGAATTAGTAACAAAAAGCGACCCAAAGGGCAGAAGGACTATCTATGACACTCTAAGCAAAGAGTACAAACACTACATTCCAGTCGGAAGACTTGACTACGCCTCAGAGGGTCTGCTTCTTCTAACCGATGCTTCTAAAGTGGCATCGGCTCTAATGGAATCAAACTTAGAGAGAATCTACAAGATTAAGATAAAAGGCGAAGTTACTCCGGATATGGAAGATGCTATGCTTAAAGGAATGACGCTTGATGATGCATCTGCAGGTGGGCACACACACTCAAAAATTACAAAAATGGAGTTTAAGCCTTTTATAGGGTATAAAATCCAAAAAAATCAAGCAAACTACTCAATCCTAAAAGTGGCTTTAAGTGAGGGTAAAAACCGTGAACTTAGACGCTTTTTTGCACATTTTGGCGCAGAAATAGCAGACCTTAAGAGAATCAGTTTTGCAGAGATAGAGCTTAATAATCTTCCAGAGGGAAAGGTTAGATTTTTAAGCCGCAGCGAGTACTCGGCTCTATCTAAATTTTTAAAAGATGAGAAAAAATCAGAACAAAAAGAGCTTAGAGAGTTAAGTAAGCACGGCGAAAAAAGAGCTTTTTCTCAAAAGCAGAAGAAGAGGTAAAATTGGCTGATTTTACACATCTTTTGCGCCCTCAATCTTTTGATGAAATCCTCGGACAAGCTCATTTGAGCGCTAAAGAAGCACCTCTTAGGGTGTTGTGTGAAAAAAATACTCTAGGACACAGCTTCTTTTTTGGTCCTGCCGGATGCGGGAAAACATCTATTGCAAGAGTTATAGCCAAAGTGATGAGTTTACCTTTTTATGAGTTTAACGCCACTAGCATCAAAATTGAGCAACTAAGAAAGATTTTTGACACCTACAAAAACACACTACAAAGACCTCTGATTTTTATAGACGAAGTGCATCGCTTAGCCAAAAATCAGCAAGAAGTTCTACTTCCCGTTATGGAGAGTAACTCTGTTTTAATTATCGGGGCATCAACCGAGAACCCGTTTTTTTCACTTACTTCTGCAATCCGCTCCCGCTCAATGTTATTTGAACTATACTATATAACAAACAAAGCGCTTGAAGAGTTGCTGCAAAAAGCTCTCGCAAATGCTTCACTCACATGTGATAAAGATGCGGAAGAGTACCTAGTAAACAGTAGCGGCGGGGATGCAAGAGCGATGCTTAAACTGCTTGAGTTTGCATCAAATATAGCGCCTCATGTAACTCTTGATATTTTAAAGTCACTCCGTCCAAATGCTCTAAGTGCTGGAAGTAGTGAAGCTGGTGTTCATTATGACCTGACAAGCGCTCTGATTAAATCCATCAGAGGCTCAGACATGGATGCCGCCATCTACTATCTAGCTCGTCTGATTGAGGGTGGCGAGAGTGCAGATTTTATAGCAAGACGACTTGTCATTCTTGCAAGCGAAGATATCGGCAATGCAAATCCACAAGCTCTTACACTTGCAACCTCCGCTTTAACAAGTGTATCAAAAATCGGCTATCCGGAAGCCAGAATTATTTTGGCGCAGACAGCTATTTATCTGGCATCTTCCCCTAAATCAAACTCGGCGTATATGGCAATAAACAAAGCGCAGAAGTTAGTTAAGGAGGGTGTGATGCTTGATATACCAAAAAATATAACACAACGTAACGAAGGGTATCTCTATCCTCATGATTTTGGTGGTTATGTGAAGCAACACTACCTTACTAAAGAGTTAAACTTAGTTGAACTAAAAGATATTGGATATGAAAAAAAAATTAAGGATTGGTTAAGAAATATAACTGATTTTAGCTAACTTTAATTCTATTCATTATAAACTGCTACTAAATATGAGGAAATAAGGTATTGTAATGGAACTAAAAGTATCTTCAAATGCTCTTATAATTAGCGGCAATATTAAAAGTATTAGTGACTTTGAGAACATTAAGCGTATGCTCGATGGCATAGTTGCTCAACATAAACATGTAAAGATTAAAATATTAGACTCTCTCTCTATTACATCCTCGGTTATAGGATACTTGAACAAACTCGTTTTAAAAGACAATATAGACCTTCAAATGCAAGTTGGAAATGAGCAGTTGTTATCGCTTTTAGACGACCTTAATCTAGTCTCAATTTTTAAAGCTAAAAGGGGTCCTAATGACAATTAAGTTTAAACTAAATCTTATAACTACAATCGTAGTCTCGTTTGCTCTTGTAATAATAGCCTTTACGCTTAGTAAGGCGTTGACAAACAATGCTATTATCAATCAAGCAAAAGAGCTTAACACTCTTTCTCAAAAACTAAGTCTTGTTATTCATGAAACGCAAAAAGAGAGGGGTGCAAGTGCAGGTTTTATAGGCTCTAGAGGTGAGAAATTTAGTGACATCTTACCAAAACAGAGGGTGGATACTACAAAAGAGAACAGAAATCTGACAGAGTATTTAAAAACACTTGACTTAGACTCTTTTCCAAAAGAGCTTAGTGAAGAGATTTCTGCTTTTAGTTTAGATATGGATAAAATATCTAATATACGTTCACAAGTAGATTCTCTCTCAATCAGCGTGGGTGAAGCTGTAGCTTATTATACAAATATGAATAAAAAGATTTTAAATATTGTCTCACTTACTGCAAAGTTAGCAAATACTCATGAGCTAGTTAAAGCACTCGACTCTTATACAAATTTTTTAAAGTCTAAAGAGCGCGCAGGAATTGAGAGAGCCGTGTTAAGCGGAACCTTTGCAGCCGGTCAATTTGCAGATGGCGTATTTGCAAAATGGATTACTCTTGTTGCCGAACAAGATGCATATCTTGACTCTTACTTTTCAATGGCAACTGAGAGTTCAAAAACTCTTTATGAGCAAAAGATGAGCTCTCCTGTCATAGATGATGTCAATAAAATGCGCGCAATTGCAAGAGAAAAAGCGATAGAGGGCAATTTTGGTGTAGATAGTGTTTTATGGTTTAAGACTATAACCAACAAAATCAATCTTCTAAAAGAGGTTGACGATGAACTGGCAAAACAAAATAGTATTCTTCTTGATCAAATTGAATCCGAACAAAATAGAAGCGCTCTTATAACTCTGATCGGATACTCTTTGTTTGCTATTATGATATTTTTAATAATACTTATTGTTAGCACAAGAGTAAATAAGAGTGTACGTAGCTCTTTAGAGAAAATAGAGTGTGTCTCTGATAATCTCGACTTAACATGTGATGTTATTGTCGAAGGAAAAGATGAGATTTCGCAAATATCAAGAGCGCTTCATAAAATGGTAGTAGCTTTTAAAGAGAGTGTACTGCAGGCAAAAAATGTTTCAAATATGACATCAAAAGAGAGCAAAGTCTTAAACGGTATAGTTGATGAACTTACAAAAAACGGTGAGGTAGCAGATATTAAAATCTCTAATATCAATGTCCTTGTAACAGAAGTGGGCGAGAGGCTTGATGCTATAGAAGAGGCATCTATTACAGTTACTGAGGATTTAAAACAGACCTTTGGAGTATTGGACGGTTTTATCGACAAACTCAACTCCGTAGTTGTCGCCATAGAAGAGGGAAATCAAAATCAACAAGATTTCGTCCAAAAAGTCTCCTCGCTTACAGAGCAAGCTAAAAATATAAAAGATGTCTTGGCTATTATTTCAGATATTGCCGATCAGACAAACCTTCTAGCACTTAATGCCGCTATAGAAGCAGCACGCGCCGGCGAGCATGGGAGAGGATTTGCTGTTGTTGCAGATGAAGTAAGAAAACTTGCAGAGAGAACACAAAAAAGTCTTGGCGAGATTAGTGCAAATGTTAATCTAATAACCCAAAACGTTGTAGAGATATCTGAAGAGACCCATAGAGCATCGCAAAACATGAGCAATATTGCAGACTCTGCGCAAGATTTAATATCATCTTCTCAGACTACCAAAGAGAACCTCTCTGTTACAACAGATAAGTCAAGCGACGTTATGTATCAAAGTACATACATTGCAACTAAAACAAAAGAGCTTATCCGAGATATGGATGAGATTATAGAGATTTCAAAAAGAAACACAGAGCACAGAAGCCTAGTTGACAATGCAGCTACCAAACTAGATAGCGATGCGAATAAACTACAAAGCGAATTAAGTAAATTTAAAATTTAATGCAAAGCAATATAGGCGGCTCAATTTTAAAGTATTTAAAATCTTTGACACTCTTATGTGTCGAGGATAGCAAAACAACACAGCTTCTATATAACTCCTTATTTGAAGATTTGGTAAAAGATATTATCTTTGCCTATGACGGAGAAGATGGGTATCAAAAATTTTGTCATGAAAAAATAGACCTTATAATCGCGGATTATGACATGCCTCTTCTAAACGGCATAGAGATGATAAAAAAGATAAGAAGTAGGGATAAAGAGATTCCTATTATTCTTGTGTCTGCTATCACAGATGTAGATGTCATTGTTCAAGCACTTCAACTAAATGTAAATAATTTTTTAAAAAAACCCATTATATCCTCAGAGGTGATGCAATCAATTCAAAATGTCACTAAGCTTCTTATTGCTAACAACTACCTAAAAGAACAAAGAGAAAAAAAGATAAAGGAGCTTGAGAAGAGGGAGAAGTACAACTCCTATCAAGAAGATCTTGCCTTTTCTAAAGAGCTCAATATCGTAAGAAATGATTTCTACTACCAGATGCTACAAAACAAGCACACAACGCTTATAGACTTCTTTTATAAGCCGCTTGATGTATTAAGCGGAGATGCATATAGCGCAAGAAAAATAGATGACAACACAACATTTTACTTCATTATTGACGGAATGGACAAAGGGTTATCTGCTTCACTTAGCTCTATGCTAATGACATCTTATATAAATCACTTAGTAGACAAAGTAGGTGCTAAATTTTCTTTAGAAAGTATAATAGACTCCTCCTTGGAGTATATAAAACCTATATTACTTGATGAAGAGGCTTTTTCTATGGATTTTATTGTCATTAACTACGCAACAAAATCAATGGAGTTTGCAAAATTTGCAATGCCCCCTTCGCTTGCACAATCCATTAACAACAAGATAATAAAAATAAAATCAAATAACCCGCCTATATGTAAATATAGAACTACTTTTGCAATATCGCATATGGATATCTCAAATATTACAAAATTTCTTTTTTACAGCGATGGGGTGACAGAAAATAGCACTAGAGATGAGACAAAGTTGTATGCCAGTTTTATAGAAGATGACTTTTTATCTTCTTTTACGAAAAATGAGCTTATAGAGAAGATTCTCTATAGGATAGAGACTCAAGAGGACGATATGACTTTTATTTTTATAAATCAATTGACTTTGTCAAAGGATAAAAAAATTGCAACAAAAAGCTTTAAAAGTACTTTAGCCGATGTAGAGGATGCTAACGATTGGTATACTGATTTGTGGACAAATATGACAAACAATCATAAACTCTCTTATAGTGCAGGTATTGTATTTTCAGAGCTATTTATGAATGCTTATGAACATGGAAGTCTCGGCTTAAATACAGAGGCAAAACATAGACTCTTAAGTGAAGATATCTATTTTACCACGCTTGAGAAGATGCAAAAAGAGTGTGATAAGCAAATAACCGTAAACCTATTTGTAATTGAGTACAACTCTTATAAATATGTGGCGACTACTATAAAAGATGATGGAAGTGGTTTTAATACTAATATATTACGCGGGATATTTAAAGAAAAAAATAACTTTAACGGCAGAGGGGTTTATATCTCTAAGCAATCTTCACTCGGAGTCTATTATAATTCACAGGGAAATAGCGTACTTTTTTTACACAGAATCTAGAGTTAAGTGCAACAGAAGTCACACTTAACTTTTGAATCTATTTTGCTAATGCTGCTTTTGAAGCTTCTGCAACTGCACTAAATGCCGCTGCATCATTCATAGCCATATCAGCAAGAACTTTACGGTCAAGCTCGATGCCACTTTTGTGAATACCGTTCATAAATGTTGAATAGTTCATTCCGTTAAGACGACATGCAGCATTGATACGGATAATCCATAGTTTGCGGAAATCACGTTTTTTCTGCTTACGGTCACGGAATGTATAGTACATTGAGCGCTCTAGCTGCTCTTTTGCTTTACGGAAGTGCTTACGACGTCCGCTATAAAAACCTTTTGCAAGTTTTAATATCTTTTTGTGTCTTCTTCTACGAACAACACCTGTTTTTACTCTTGGCATTTTATTTCCTTTTCTCTTTACCCAGACGCTATTTATGCGTTCAAGGTGCCACATCTGACGTGGTCTTGCCCAGCTACTATATTGCTATGCGGCTGGAGATTTAACAATCAACTATTTACTAGTTAATCATAGCCTTAACATTTTTTTCATCAGCTTTTGAAACAATTTTTGGTTTGTTTTGCTTTGAGCGAGTATCTGAATCTTGTTTTGTTAAAATATGGCTTCTAAACGCTGTACCACGTTTAACAGTGCCGTTTTTCTTAACTTTAAAACGCTTTACAGCGCCTTTTACCGATTTCATCTTTGGCATCGAAACTCCTTTGTAAAATTCTCTTAAGAGTACAAAATGTACTTTGAGAGCGAGATTATACCCAAATATCTTTAATTTTTGCTATACTCTTGGCATGAATTCTATTAAACATATAAATAATGCACTACAAGAGCTAGATAAAGAGGTGGAGGCAATCCTTGCTGATATGAGCTTACCTATGAATGAAAAAGATAATCGAATGTTGCCGTTGCTTCAACAAAAAAGAGTTTTAAAGCAGACTCTAGATGATTTAGTTTATCTAAAAGAAAATCCGCCAAAACCAAATCAGGCGTGTGGAATTTCTAAACATAGAAAAGATTGATATTTTTAAAAAAATGATAGAAAGACTTCCCCCCAGATACCTGCGGCACATAACACTCTAAGGCGTGCTGCTGTATTCCTACCCTGACACAATATCTCAAAGCACCATTGCACAGGTCTAAAGGGAAGCGCCGAATTATATCCTAAAAAGATAAATTAAACAAAATGTTTATAGAGCTATTGTGCTTATACTCTTTTTTATAGCCCTCATGTAACCTGCATAGTCAAAATTTATACTCTTTTTAGTGGCTTCTTGCTCCATCTCTTTTGCCATCTCAAAAATTTCGTTAAATTTAATATTTCCCGAACTCCCTTTTATTGCATGAGCTAGTGATTTTATTTTATCATAATCCATAAGCTTTATTGCCTCTTCAAGAGCCTTTAGTGTTGTATTTGTCTCCTCAAAAAAACTTTTGATGATAGCGGGGATATGTTTAGATTTTACTCCTATACTAAGTGCCATTTCTTCATAATTTATATTTGAGTAATCGGCATATAAAATAGGCATAATCTTCTTCTCTTAATATTTTATTTTGGTACAATATTGCATGTTGTATATTGTAACTGCATTAAAACCTGAAATACAAGCATTTATTGATAAATATAAGCTGCTAAAAGGGAAGTGTGATAAATTTACTCTCTTTAGCTCTAGAGAGTTGAGAGTAATTCTTAGCGGTGTAGGTATTAATAATGCCAAAGAGGCAACAGACGCGCTTATAAAAAACTTTAAACCTTCAAAAGATGATATCTTTATAAATATCGGGATTTGCGGTGCGAGTAGAAAGTACAAAATCGGGGAACTTATAAAAGTAGGTCGCGTTATATATAGAGATAAAGAGCATATAGTTGGCAACAATCCTTTATGCACATTAACATGCAAAGACTCAGAGGCTTCAAAAAGTCTTGATGAGATAGTTGATATGGAGTCTTATGGCTTTTGCGAAGCTACTACTTACATTGAGAACCGTTATATCTATAAAGTAGTAAGTGATCATTTTGAGCCAAACATAGTTACAAAAGATGGAACTAAAAAGTTGATTTTTGATGTAATAGAGCACGTTATCAAAGAGGTTAAAAATTGAGAAAAGTTGTAGTGACCGGTGCTAGCAGCGGAATTGGTAAAGAGATAGCAAAAAGATTGTTACTGCTGGGCTATAACGTAATAGGCATTAGCAGAAGCGTAAAAAAAGAGGATTTTCAGAGCGAAAACTTCACTCTACTTCAAGCTGACTTAGCAGATGAAACATCAACCCTATTGACATGTAAGAAAATAGCAGATGAAAATATCTACATGTTAATAAACTGCGCAGGATTTGGCAGATTTGAGCCACATGAAGAGCTAAGCAGCAAAACAATCACGGATATGGTTTTTCTAAATCTTACCGCTCCTATGCTTCTAACAAATGCGCTACTTAGAAATCTTAAAAAAAGTAATGGTTATCTTATAAATATAAACTCCATTGAGGCTCTTAGAGCAAGTAAGTTTGCTGGAGTTTACAGTGCTACTAAAGCTGGTTTAAGGGCATTTGGCGACTCCTTATTTGAAGAGACAAGGAAAAGTGGCTTAAGTGTTACAAACATCAATCCGGATATGACGCAGAGCAGTTTTTATAACGAACTAAGATTTGAGACGAGCAAAGATGAAAATGAACGACTTCTAGCTTCAGATATTGCCGATGCAGTAGAGCATATACTTAGCATGAGAAAAGGTGCGGTTGTAAGTGAGTACACCATAAGAAGTCTGAATTTTGGAATAAGTAAAAAAAGGTTATGACCTTATATCAAATCTTTTAGAGACAGGAGTATCCATAGAGCGCAAAAAATCAAGATTTTTTCTAATCTGCTTCATTGAGTCTGATGTGTTTTGCTTTAGAGTCTCAACCATATAAGTAGCCTCTTTTAAGAGATAAACTGCTTCTTCTATCTCTTTTCTACTCTCTAGCTGAGGAACATTTTGTAGTAAAGCATCCAAAG
Organism: Sulfurimonas sp.; assembly: GCF_023229025.1. Taxonomy (GTDB): domain Bacteria; phylum Campylobacterota; class Campylobacteria; order Campylobacterales; family Sulfurimonadaceae; genus Sulfurimonas. Next base: position 590 of record NZ_JALOAA010000039.1, on the reverse strand, counting down.
AGTTTGTATTTTTTTCTATTATCGCTATTTTTAACTTATTTAGCCACATTTGTGTTCTCTCTCCACGCTTCTAGCAGGCCCTTAAAAACATTGCTAACCTCATCAAGTTTAGCAGTATCTTTTTGAATGTTGGCTATATTGAGAAGCTGAATCTCATAGCTATATAACCCCTCTAAATATTTTGCCACACGACCATGATTATAATCTAGAGTAGCTATTAGCTCTGAAATAATAGCGACAGAGCGATTTATCCAATAAACTCTCTTTTCAATATCTCCATCATTCATAGCCTTTTTAGCCTGAGCGTTAAAACGAAGCACCCCTTCATACAACATCTCAATAAGCTTTGCAGGAGATTCTATCCCTACATTGTTTTGTACATAAATATTATGAGCTACATTACCATACATATCAAATCCTTTTTCGCTAAGTAACTATTTTTAGTCTCTTTGTATATCCCTATACATCGACATTTTCAATGTTTTGTTTAATGTTTTTACAGAACTAGTTGTTATTATTTTCCGATTCCGTCATTTGTGTAAACATTGATGATGTGTTGTTTAATTTTGCTATCATCGCATCATAAGCAG
>NZ_JALOAA010000038.1 GCF_023229025.1 Sulfurimonas sp. | reverse complement strand
CTTACATTATCAACTCTTAGTGATTTGACTTTTTTTAAAGGATTTTGGGCAATTATATTTTTATCTATGGCATAGTTAAAAATAACACTCAACTCTCCCAAAATGGTATTGACAGTTTTTGGAGCAAACTCTTTTAATTTTAGTGCTTGCAGTTTTTGTGTATCTTCTACAGTGATGCTTTTTATATCTTTTTTACCCAATATAGGAGATACATGCATCTCATACTTTCTTTTTGAGAGTTTGTTGTTGCGGTTGTGATTCTCTTTTAGTTGATAATGTTCTAATGCTACACTATCAAGTGAAACTATATCTTTTTTCTTTCTCTTAAGAACAGCTGGTGGTTCTTCTCCAAGTTTTATTTTATTTATAAACTCATTTCTTTTGTTGTAAGCATATATCTCGGTAATGCCACTCGATTTTTTGCCTACCGTGAACCAAGTTTTTTTATTTTCTGCATCTTTGTAATTGATGGAGTATGTTATATCTCCATCTGTTAATTTATTGAGATAGACACCTGCATATTTTTTACTTTTTACCCTTGCCAAATTGTTACCCTATTGCTACCCAAAATTTAAAAATCTATACAAAAGTATAGCAAACTTGATATAATAAAAACAATAGATAAAGCCCTATATTAAAGGACTTTAAAAGATAATAGAGAACTTTAAGAAACTTAAGAAATTCTTTTAAATAGAGTTCGAATCTCTGAGGGTCCACCACTTTATAAATACTTCTACACAACAATAAGCGCATTAATTTTTGATAGCAACTCTTGTATAGTGATACAAGACCTTAAGATATAGAAACTAAAGTCTAAAACTCTCTTGTTAAACTACTTTACTAAGCTCTTCAACACTCTCTTTTATTATCTTGACACTCTCATTACTTCTTTTTGAAAGTTCATCAATCTTTGTGACATTTTCTATAATCTCTTCCGTCGTTTTAGCATTTTGAGTATAACTCTCTACAGTCGCTTCTGCTAAAGTAACTCCGTTACTGATTGCTTCGCTAATGCTCTGCATATGACTTGATGCATCAGTTGAGAGCCCCGCTAAGGATTCAATTGTTTGGCTGCTTATGTTCATCTGCTGGCTTGTATCACTTATGGATTGACTTACTACGCTAATAGTTGCATTTATCTCAGTAAGACTTTTTTGTGTTCTCTCTGCAAGTTTTCTCACTTCATCAGCAACTACGGCAAATCCACGCCCATGCTCACCGGCACGAGCTGCTTCAATAGCGGCATTTAGTGCAAGAAGGTTTGTCTGATCTGCAATGTCGGCAATTACTAAGATAATTTCTTTAACCTGAGCTGTATCATCTGAGACTTTACTTAAATCATTTGCTAATATATTTTGTGTGCTTGAAGCATCTTGAAGTTGCTTTACAATCCCTGATATCTCATTTTTAATACTATTTAAACTTTTACTTACTTCTATGATATTCTCTTTTGATTTTGAAGCATCAATTAAATCATTTCCCAATACTATCTTTAGTTTTTCGCCTATTGAAACTACGTTTGCAAGAAGCTCTCTCTCGTTGATCATACTTCTATTTGTATTATCATAATCGCTATTTATTTTATTTACTATCAGCTCTATAGTGTGTGATTTTTCGTTGGTGTCTTGTGCCTGTAGAAATATCTCCTGAAACCTATTCATATTTTCAGCCGCTTCGCTTAGCTCTGAGTTATAACTGTTCTTTAAAACAATTTTTTCTCCGTGCTCAAGGTTTTCAAGCTGCCCTATAAGAGATTTTGTCATATCGACACCGTTATACTTCTCATCTAAGTCGTGAAGAACAATAACGGCCGCTATGATATACTGGACAATCTGTCCGATAATATTATCAGTAAAAAATGTTGCATTAATTACAAGCAGAATTATGCCGACATAGTGAACAAAACGCATACGGAAAAAGAGGGAGTTTAGCATTACTTATCCTTATATAACTGTATCAACAAATTATACAAGAGAAAACTTAACTTAAATAAAAAATAGGTACTTTAAAAATAGGAAGAGTTATTAACTCTCCTTATTTGTATCTGTAAGTAATACGACCCTTATCAAGAGAGTATGGTGTTAGTTCAAGTTTAACTTTATCACCAGGTAATATTTTAATATAGTGCATACGCATCTTTCCTGCGATATGACACAAAATAATATGCCCATTTTCTAACTCAACACGAAATGTTGCATTTGGCAAAGCCTCTATAATCTTGCCATCAACTTCGATCACATCTGATTTAGCCATTTTAATCCTTTTTTTCTCAAGCCAGAGATAAAATTTCAGCTTTACCATTGACAACTGCAACAGTATGCTCGTAGTGTGAACCGCGTAAACCATCGGCACTAACAACATCCCACTTATTATCTAAAATAACCGGTTTTGAATCTTTTTGACAAACCATCGGCTCTAGACAAAAAACCATTCCATTTTTTATTTTTGGTCCTGCTTTAGCACTTTTGCCTTCCAAATAATTTGGAATTTCAGGCTCTTCATGAGGTTTTTTCCCAATTCCGTGTCCACAAAAACTATGAAGAGGAACAAAACCCCTAGAGCGAATAGCATTCTCTAGTACCGCTGAGAGCTCTTTAAATCTCATCTCTGCTCTTATGGACTCTATAGCTTCATAAAGGGAATCTTTAGCACATGCTATCAGTTCTTCATCTCTACTGCTTATTTTACCTACCGGAAGAGTTACGGCTGCATCACCGAACCATCCATCAAGCTCAGTTCCAATATCATAACCTATAATATCGCCTTCTTGAAGTTTGTAGTCAGTAGGGATACCGTGAATAATAACCTGATTAAGAGATGTGCAGAGTGCATTTGGGAAGCCATAAAGACCCTTGAAAGATGGTCTTGCACCATGAGAGCGGATATAATCCTCCGCCATAGCGTCAAGCTCTTTTAAAGAGATTCCTACTTTTGTGTTTTGTTTCAACAAATCAAGTGCACCACCAACAATCTTGTTGGCAGCACGAAGTTTTTCTATCTCTGCTGGTTTTCTAAGCGCAATGGCCATTATTTAAAGACCAACCGCACTTAGTGTCTGGTACTTGCTCATGTAAGCCTGTGCCTCAATTTTTCTCATAGTATCAAGTGCAACTTGAACAACGATTAAAACTGCTGTACCACCAAAGAAGAAAGGAACACCCATCCCTTTTATTATCATAAACGGTAGAGTTGCAACTAGACCCAAATAGAGCGCACCGGTAAAGGTAAGGTTGCTTGCTGTTGTATTTAAAAATTCGCTTGTAGCATTACCGGTACGAATCCCGGGAATAAACCCACCCTGCTTTTTTAAATTCTCTGCAATATCTTTTGCATTAAAAGTAATTGATGCATAAAAGAATGCAAAGAAAACAACAAAAAGAAATGTCAAAAAGTTAAAGAAATAACTGTTTGGATTTAAATAATCAGCAATTGCTATAATTGTAGGGTTAGAGCTGCTAGACAAAACAGTCATCGGGAACATTAATATTGCACTAGCAAAGATAACAGGAATAACACCCGATAGATTAACTTTGATAGGAATATAGTTCATAACTCTTTTATTTTGATTTTGCATCATAACTTTTTTAGCATACGTAACGGGTACACGACGCTCTCCAAGCTCCACATAGATAATTACACCTACTGTTGCCAGTATAAGAGCAAGAATTGCAACTACAGTTAAGAAACTCATAGCTCCGGTATTTACCATTGTGATTGTTTGACCAATTGCACTTGGAATAGCTGAAACTATACCTGCGAAAATAATCAAAGAGATACCGTTACCGATACCGCTTTGTGTAATCTGCTCACCTATCCACATAAGAAGCATAGTTCCTGCCACCATAGATACGGCAGATACCAGTATAAATGTGTTGTGATCGATTAATATTGCATTGTTACCGTTAGGTCCTGTCAGGCTCTGGAGACCAACACTAATACCGATTGCTTGAATGATTGTAATTACAATTGTCGCATAGCGGATTATCTGCATATACTTTACCATTCCATCACGCTCTTTTTTCATCTGTCCAAGAGGAGCAAATGTAGCCGCCAAAAGCTCCATAATAATTGAAGCTGTGATATAAGGCATGATTCCAAGAGCTATGATTGACATTCTCTCAACAGCATTTCCACTAAACATATTAAATAAGCCTAGTGCATCTGATTGATGTGAGTCGAAGAATGAAGCAATAACAGAGGCGTCTACGCCTGGAACCGGCACATATGCCAGTAGGCGATAAATAAATAAAAACCCGATAGTAATAAGTATCTTATTTACTAGATTTTTATTCACGACTATTTACCTGTAGTAGTAACGTTGTCGTCTTTAATTTTTGATGCTAGATCTTTAGCAGCAGCACCAACCAACTTAACTTTAGTAACACAAGCAGCTATTTTATGAACACCACGGATACTCTCCATAGTAATTTCAGAAAGCTCAGCAACTGCTTTTATCTTCTCAACGTTAATTACGTATGGCTTAGTGACGCGAGAAGTAAATCCTATCTTAGGAACTCTCTTTGCAAGTGGCTGCTGTCCACCTTCAAAGTTTCTTTTTCTTTTATAACCTGCACGAGACTTCTGACCTTTTTGACCGCGTGCCGCAGTTTTTCCTGTTCCAGAAGCTTGTCCGCGACCGACTCTTTTGCGACTTTTTACAGAACCCTCTGCCGGCGTTAATTTTTCAATACCCATCATCTATCCTTTTAAGCGACCAAGTGCTTCAACTGTTGCGCGAACCACTGTACCTGGATTATTTGAGCCTATTGATTTTGTAAGTATGTCTTGAATGCCTGCAAGTTCAAGAACAGGACGAATAGAACCACCCGCTATTACCCCTGTACCCTCAGATGCCGGCTTTAAAAGAACATGACTTGCATTATACTTATGCTCAATATCATGTGCAATTGTAGTACCTCTAATACTAACTTTACTTAGGTTTTTAAATGCATTATCTACCGCTTTTTTAATAGCGTCCGGAACTTCTTTCGCTTTTCCGGCACCAAAACCGATAGTACCTTTTTTATCACCAACAACTACAAGTGCAGTAAAACGAAAACGACGTCCACCTTTTACAACTTTTGTAACACGACCTATATTTACAATTGATTCTTCAAAATCTTCTCTATTGATTTCCATTTTAACCCCTAGAACTTAATTTCGTTTGCACGAAGTGCGTCACCAAATGCAGCAATAACACCGTGATATTGGTAACCATTACGGTCAAAAACAATTTGAGAGATACCGGCACTCTTTAACGTAGTAGCAAATGCCTCACCAAGTGCTGCAGCACCCTCTTTGTTTGATTTATGACCAGTAGCTTTTGAGTTTAGTGCGCATAATGTTGTTGCGGTTGCATCATCAATAGCTTGAACACTCAAATAACGATTTGAACGAAATACAGAAACACGAGGGAGTGAAGCACAACCAGATATTTTTGCACGAATACGACGCTTACGCTTTAGGCGATTAGCAATTTTACTTTTTAGTATTTTAGATTTCATCTATGCTCCTCCCTTATTTCTTAGCAGTCTTACCGGCTTTACGCACGATATGCTCTTCCATGTATTTAACACCTTTACCTTTATAAGGCTCTGGTGGACGGAACCCTCTAACTTCAGCAGCAACTTGACCAAGCGCTTGCTTGTCATGGCTTTTAAGAGTTATAACGTTCTTCTCAACACTTGCCTCAATGCTCTCAGGTAAATCATAATTAACATCATGTGAAAAACCAAGTTGCAAGTTAAGCACTCTACCCTTTACTGAAGCACGGTAACCAACACCGTTTATCTCTAGCTGTCTAGTATAACCAGTTGTTAAACCGGTTACAATATTAGCAGCTAAAGCACGGTATGTTCCCCAGAAAGCTCTATGAGCTTTTTCATCTGATTTTGCAGCAAAAGTTAAAACATTTCCATCAATTTTGAAGTCAACGTTTCCCTTTGTATCTAAATCAACACTATTTTTGCCTTTTGCAAAAGTTATAACATTTTCATTTGAACTAACTTTGATATCGCCAGCAAACTCTATAGGTAATTTACCAATTCTTGACATGTTATTCTCCTTTTACCAAATTGTACACATAACTTCACCACCGATACCAAGCTCATAAGCTTTATCGTTTGGTAGAATGCCACGTGATGTACTAACAATAATAGTTCCGTAACCATTTTTGAAACGCTTGATATCTTCTTTACCTTTGTAAACACGGCGTCCGGGCTTAGATACTCTTTTCATTTCATTTATTACGCTTTTACCCTCATCGTTGTACTTTAATACAACGTTGATTGTCTTTTTAACGCCATCTTCAACTACGTTACAGCTATCAATATAGCCCTTGTCAACTAAAATATTTGCCATTGCTTCAATACTTTTAGAGTGAACAAGCGTAGTAACATCTAATCTTCTCATACCAGCATTACGAATACGTGTTAGCGCATCCGATACTAAATCATTTATCATCTATTTTCCTTTGCTAATCATTAGAAGTTTCAAGGATAAGCCTATGCTTACCAGCTTGACTTTCTAACGCCTGGGATTAATCCCTCATTTGCCATTTTCCTAAAACATACACGACAGATGCCGAAGTCACGGATTACAGAGTGTGGACGACCACAAATCTGACATCTTGTATAGCCACGAACTTTAAACTTTGGAGTTTTATTCGCTTTGTTGATCATTGACTTTTTAGCCATTAATTGCTCCCTTTAGTAAAAGGCATGCCCATTTTCTCTAAAAGAGCAAATCCTGCCTTGTCTGACTCAGCTGTTGTTACAACTGTGATATTCATACCATGAATTTGCATAATAGAATCATAACTAATTTCCGGAAAAATTAGTTGTTCTTGCAATCCAAAGTTGTAGTTTCCACGACCATCAAAGCCATTTCTTGGAACTCCACGGAAATCTTTTACACGAGGAAGAGCTATAGAGACTAGGCGATCAAAAAAGTTATACATTTTCTTACCGCGCAGTGTTACACGAACACCTACCGGCATACCTTCACGAACTTTAAAACCGGCAACTGATTTCTTAGCTATTACAGTAGTTGCTTTCTGTCCTGCAATTTGTGTAATAGTATCCTCGATATTTTGTATAAGCTTATTGTCTTTCATTGCAAAACCTGCACCTACAGAGATAACAACTTTTTCTAGTGCAGGAATTTGCATTGGATTTTTTACCCCAAGCTCAGCTTGAAGTTCAGACTTTAAACCTAAATATTTTTCTTTTAAACGAGCCATCTATTATGCCTCCACTTTACGAACATTTGAAACATCTATAGGCATCTCTTTATTTATATGTCCGCCTTTAGTGTTCTCTTCTGTTGGTTTGATAGCTTTTTTTGCCACTTTGCAACCCTCAACTATTACCTTGTTTTTCTTTGGTAATACTTCAAGTACAGTAGCTTTAGTTCCGCGATCATCACCGGCGATAATCTCTACAGTATCGCCTTTTTTGAATTTAAACTTTGCCATTAAACAACCTCCGGTGCAAGAGATACAATTTTCATAAAACCGCTGTAGCGTACTTCACGAGCAACTGGACCGAAAATACGAGTACCTATTGGCTCTCTCTTGTCATCAAGTATAACAGCTGCATTGTCATCAAAACGGATAAGAGAACCGTTTTCACGGTGAACCTCTTTAGCAGTTCTAACGATTACAGCTTTTACAACCTTACCTTTTTTAACTTTAGCAGTCGGAGTCGCTTTTTTTACAGAAGCAACGATAACATCGCCTACTCTTGCATAACGACGCTTAGAACCGCCAAGTACCTTAATACACATAATCTCTTTAGCACCTGTATTATCAGCTACAGTCAGACGAGTAAAACCTTGAATCATTACTCTGCTCCTCTTATAACTGATTTTAGTCTAAAAGATTTAGTTTTTGAAAGCGGGCGACATTCGATTGCTATAACCTCGTCACCAACTTTTACTTCATTGCGCTCATCATGTACTAAGTACTTTTTGAAACGCTTTACAACTTTGTGGTAACGAGGATGCATTACACGACGTTCAACAACGACAGAAATCGTTTTTTCGCCTGCAATCGTAACTACTTTACCTTGAATTTCACGTTTATGTGTCATTGCCAGCCCCTATTTCGCTGCACTAAGTGCAGTATTGATTCTAGCAACATCTTTTTTAGCGACACGAAGTTCACTAGTATTTTGTAGTTGCATCATCTGTTTTTTAATTTTTAAAGTAAAAAGCTCAGTTTTTCTCTCTTTAAGCATTGCTTGAAGTTCTGCTGTGCTTTTATCTGCTAAATCAGAATATTTCATTGCTCATCTCCGCAGTAATTATTTTTGTTTTGAAAGGCAATTTATGCATAGCTAGAGTCAATGCTTCACGAGCAAGCTCTTCCGGTACACCAGCCATCTCAAATATAATACGACCCGGCTTAATATTCATAACCCATTGATCAACTGAACCTTTACCTTTACCCATACGAGTCTCAAGAGGTTTAGCAGTCAGTGGTTTAGCAGGAAATACACGAATCCAAATCTTACCGTTTCTTTTAATGTGACGAGTAGAAGAGATACGAGCCGACTCTATTTGACGAGAGTTGATACGACCTGCTTCAACAGCTTTTAAAGCAATGTCACCAAATGCTAATGTATAACCTGAACGAGCGTAACCACGGTTACGACCCTTCATTACCTTACGATATTTAGTTCTCTTAGGCATCAACATGATTATTCCGCCTTTCCGCTATTTTCGCGTTTTGGAGCACGCTTTGGACGACGTGCGCCCTCTTTTTGCTGCTCTTCTTTTGCTTCTGCAGGGATACCTTTAGTGAGAACTTCACCTTTGAATATCCAAACTTTTACACCAATACAACCATATTGAGTATGTGCTTCAGCAAAACCGTAATCTATCTTTGCACGAAGAGTGTGAAGAGGAACACGTCCCTCTAAATACCACTCTGTACGAGCCATTTCAGCTCCGCCAAGACGGCCGCTTACAGATATCTTGATACCTTTAGCTCCACCTCTTTGTGCATTTTGCATAACTTTTTTCATAGCACGTCTAAATGCAACACGACGCTCTAGCTGTGTAGCTACATTCTCAGCAACAAGTTGAGAAGAGATTTGAGCTTTCTTCTCCTCTTTGATATTTACCGAAATTGGCTTACCTACAAGCTTTTGAAGAGTCTCTTTAAGCTTCTCAATATCTGAACCTTTTTTCCCGATGATAATACCGGGACGAGCTGCAACTATTGTTACACGGAGTCTCTTAACAGTTCTCTCTATGATAATGTTAGAAACACCTGCATAATAAAGCTCTTTTTTCAAAAATGTACGAATCTTGTGATCTTCACCTAAAGCTGCAGGAGCAGTTTTAAAGTTAGGGAACCAACGGCTCTCCCAATTTCTGTTGATACCAAGACGTAAACCAATAGGATTAACTTTTTGACCCATATTATTTACCCTCTACTTCTACTAAGATATGCGCTGTCGGTTTACGAATACCAGAAGCCATACCACGAGCACGTGGACGGAATCTTTTAAGTACCGGACCGTTATCTACACGACATGACGTAACTATACAGTCACTAGCTTCATTACCACTATTTGCAACTGCTGACGCAAGTACTTTATAGATAATTTTTGCTGCTTTATTTGGTGTAAACTCTAAAGCTGCTAATGCCTCTTCAGCGTTCATACCTTGAATCTCTCTTGCAACAAGACGAGATTTAATAGGTGAAACACGGATAAATTTTAATAATGCTCTAGCCATGATTAACCTTTCTTCTGTACAGAGCCCTTATGACCCTTGAATGTACGAGTTGGTGCGAATTCACCTAGTTTATAGCCTATGTGATTCTCTGTTACGTATACCGGCACAAATTGACGTCCATTATGAACATTAAGAGTTAAGCCAACCATATCAGGAAGAACCATTGATCTTCTTGACCATGTTTTGATAGGTTTTTTATTACCTTCTGCTTTGGCTGAAACTACTTTTTTCATTAAATGATCATCAACAAATGGACCTTTTTTTACACTTCTTGCCATTTAACTACCTCTTCGGATTAGATTTACGGCGAGTAATAATAAGTTTATCACTTGCTTTTTTACGACGAGTTTTAGAACCCTTCGTTGGTTTACCCCATGGAGTAACTGGATGACGACCCGAGTTCGTTTTACCTTCACCACCACCATGCGGGTGATCAATTGGGTTCATAGCAGAACCACGAGTTTGAGGACGAATACCCATATGACGAGAACGTCCAGCTTTTGCTATTACGATATTGCCATACTCTTCATTTCCAACAGCCCCGATTGTAGCCATACACTCACCAAGTACTAAACGCATCTCAGAAGAAGGCATACGAAGTGAGACATACTTGCCGTCACGTCCCATAATTTGAGCACTTGTTCCAGCTGAACGAACCATCTGCCCGCCTTTGCCAACTTTTAACTCAATATTATGAACAACTGTACCGACAGGTATATTGATAAGCTTCATTGCATTACCGGGCTTAACATCTAGTCCAGACTCTGCAGAGATAACCGCATCACCGACTTTTAAACCTTTTGGTAATAAAATGTATCTTTTATCACCATCAGCATAAGTAACTAGAGCTATACGACAGTTACGATATGGATCGTACTCAACTGTGCTAACAGTACCTGGGATACCGAATTTATTTCTTTTAAAATCGATAATACGGTAAAGTTTTTTAGCACCTACTTCTCTGTGACGAGAAGTGATACGACCATTGTTGTTACGTCCAGCATGAGCAGGAAGTTTTACAAGCAGTGAACGTACAGATGCTTTTGCAGTAATATCACCACTATCAACATTTGTATAAAAACGACGAGACGGAGTTATCGGTCTATAAGTTTTAATTGCCATGTTAAACCGCCAAACTTTCTATTTGTGCACCCTCAGGTAACTTAACATAAAACTTTTTAAAGTCATTTTGTTTACCTTGTACACCACGGAAACGTTTTGTTTTTCCGCTTTGATTAAGTGAGTTAACTCTTGAAGGAATAATTCCAAAGTACTCACGAAAAACCTCTTTAAGACCACTTTTAGTCATACGCGGAGATGTTTGAACAACAATCATCCCATCTTCTTGCATACCAAGAGTCTTCTCTGTATATAGTATAGATTTAATATCTGTAATATCTGCCATTATTTAGCCTCACCTACAAGATTTTCCCATACCGCTTTCTCGATCACTATTGAACGATAATTAGCAGCTAAATAAGCATTTAATTCATTTGCTTCTACCACATATGTTTGGTGAAGATTTTCAAATGCTAGGAATGTTTTCTCATCTAATAAAGTTTTAACAAATAGAGCATCTCTTTGATTTAAAGCTTTAAACATTGCGTTTGCGTCTTTAGTCTTTCCAGATGCCACTTCAATGCTATCAACAATAAATAGAGTACCATTTTGTGCATGCTCATTTAAAGCAAAGTTTAAAGCAAGTTTTTTCTGCTTCTTATTGACTTTAAGGTCATAATTGCGGTTATTACTTGGACCGAATGCTTTACCGCCGCCAACAAATATTGGAGAACGACGTGAACCGGCACGAGCACGCCCGCCACCTTTTTGAGCCCATGGCTTTTTACCACCGCCTCTAACTTGTGCACGTGTTAATGCATCTGCGCTGTTTGCTCTTTGAGCTGCTTGTGCAGACTTTACGTACAGGTATAAGTTATGAGGGTTAATACCTGAGAAACTCTCAGGTAAAGCTAACTCAGAAGCTTTTTGCATTTTTTCATTTAGAACTATTGCGCTCATTATTTAGCTACCTTTACACGACCTAAAGAACCGTTAGCTCCAGAAACCGAACCTAAAACTGCAATAATTTTATTTTCAGCATCATAAGAGACTATCTCATTCTTAACACTATTTTGTGTGTTTCCGTATTGTCCAGGCATTTTCTTGCCCTTCATAACACGACCTGGCCACTCTGCATTACCGATTGAACCTGTTCTACGACCAAATCTATGACCGTGAGATGCAGGACCACCGCCAAAATTCCAGCGTTTCATTGCACCGGTAAAACCGCGACCTTTTGTAGTAAAAGAAGATTTTAAAACTTTAGCCTCTGCTAAAGGTGTTAAATCTAAATCCCCTGCTTCAGTATTTGCTACTTCTAGAGTAACAAAACGGTTAAACTCAGATGAAAGGCTGTATTTCTTTTGCTGACCTTCTACTGCTTTATTCATTTTTTTACCGCTATTGTAAGCTACAATCGCGCCATTTTCGTTAACTTCACAGACCTTAGCGTCTAAAACTCTTAAAAGAGTAACAGGTTTACTAGGAACTGAGATAGTACGGCTCATACCGATTTTTTCAACAATATATTCCATTATGACCTCCTACTTATCCATAGAGCGAACTTCAACGTCCACTTCCGGTGCAAGATCTAGTTTCATTAAAGAATCTACAGTTTCCGGCGTTGCGGAGACGATATCAATAACTCTAGCGTGAGTACGAATTTCAAACTGCTCACGTGAGCTTTTATTGACGTGTGGAGATTTCAATACAGTATATTTACGAATCTTTGTTGGTAAAGGTATCGGACCACGAATAACCGCGCCTGTACGCTTAACAGCCTCTACTATTGACGCTACAGATCTATCAAGTACGCGATGATCATAAGCTTTCAATTTTAAACGAATTTTTTCCATGTTTTTCCTTCTAAAGAACTCGTCAGGTCTTGCCTAACTATTTTAAGGGAGCGGAATTGTATCTAAACTATCTCTATTATTCAAGGAAATAGGGGTCTAAAATTAAAATTTGTAAGAATTTATTTCCTTTTAATAAGGAAGTGGTAAAATTACGATATGGAAATATTACTTGAAGAACTCTATAAAACTGACATCAATCCAGATAAATTTCACTTCAGAAAACTTTTTTTGCATGAGAGCACCAGCTATCAAATCAATGGCATAAGCCAAAGCGGAAAAACAAAACTTGTAAAAAACTATCTTTTAGGGCTTAAAAAAAGCTCTTACTTATATATAGACTGCAGTGATTTGCGTATAGATATAGCGGAACTAAATAGTGAACTACCGCTATTTTGCAGCAGAAACAGAATTAATACTCTTGTTTTTGATAATTATACTAGTGATATTAAAATATTTAACACTCCTCAACTAATTATATGCAGTGAACTCCATTACGACATAGAGTTTTTAACTAGCGTTAAACTTTATCCTCTTGATTATGAAGAGTTTTTAGCTTATGAGTATAAATATGACTCAACTGCGCTAAAGAATTTTTTTCAGCTTGGCGGATTTGCTTATATGCATAAAATAAGCAGTGATGAGAGAGTCGGATATATTCAAAGAACATTAAAGTTTGCCCTAGATGATATAGAGCTTGACATTTTAATATATTGCACAAAAATGATGGCACAAAAAATATCTCCATACTCTATCTATGAGAGATTAAAACAAAATAGAAAGATATCTAAAGATAAACTATATAAATCCTTTGAGTCTCTTAGTGCTAAAAACTATATACATCAACTACAAAAAGCCAGCCACCCAAAAGCTATAAGAAAAATCTACCTTTGCGATATTTCACTAAAGTCGGCACTTACAACCGATAAACATTTTGGAAGAGTTTTTGAAAATATGATATATTTAGAACTTTTAAAATCAGATACAGAGTGTTATTATGATGAGGGGATTGATTTTTACCTTCCAAAAAACAGTGAAGTCATCTTAGCAACCCCTTTTGCTGATGAGAGAGCACTTTTTAAAAAGATAGAAGCTATTGAGGCGTTTATCTTTAGGTATCAAATTAAAAAGATAACTTCAATAACAATGAGCACAGATGGAAGTATAAGCCATCCGTTCTCAAAAATAGAGATGGTTCCATTTGATATATGGGCACTGAGGGATTAGATGAATATGTTTGGTAAATTATGCGGGATAGATGAAGCGGGTCGTGGACCTATTGCCGGAGATCTGGTAATTGCGGGGTGTATTTTAAGCGCTCATGTAGAGGGCTTGAATGATTCAAAAAAACTTAACGAGAAAAAAAGAGAGTCTCTTTATGAGTTAATCATCAAAAACTCCACCTACCATATAGTAAAGTTCTCCGCAAAAGAGATAGACGACAACGGAATTTCACTCTGCATAAAAAAAGGGCTTTTAGAGATTATGAGCACTCTTACATGCAAGGAGTATCTATTTGATGGAAACTCAAACTTCGGAATTACCGGACTTCCTACCATGATAAAAGCCGATGGGAAGGTTGCGGAGGTGAGTGCGGCTTCAATTTTGGCAAAGGTAACACATGATAGAAATATTATAAAAGATGCTAAAAAGTATCCTCAATATCAATTTGAGAAGCATAAAGGGTATGGAACAGCTCTACATGTAGATATGATAAAAAAGTATGGTTACTGTGAGATACATAGAAGAAGCTACAAGCTAAAAGCGCTTGAAGCTACCCTTTTTTAAGATAGTTTAAAGAGATTAAAATTTTTTTGAACTAACCTCTGCTAATGTTTTTTTCGACATAGCATCAAGCTCAATAGCGATACCCTCTATCTCTTTTACGTTATGCGCATTGCTTGAGGTTGTTTTATCAATCTCTATAATTGAATCTGTTGCTTTATTAATATCTTCTACTCTCTCCTGCATATCTGCGCCAATAGAGACTGCCGCTTGTGATAGTGTCTCTATACTTACATTAATCTCATGAAGACTTTTTTGTGTATTTTCTGCCAATTTTCTTACCTCATCTGCAACGACAGCAAAGCCACGCCCATGCTCTCCTGCACGTGCTGCTTCAATTGCAGCATTTAGTGCTAGAAGATTTGTCTGATCTGCAATGTCTGAAATAACACTTACAACATTCTTTATCTCAACAGATTGTGATACAACCTCCTCTGTTTTTTGAGAAACTTCAACAATAGCACCATTAGTTGCCTCCATGACGCTAGCGAGTTCTTTTAGCATTGTCGCCTGCTTTGAAGATTCACTGCTTAAGCCTTGCATCTTCTCTTTAAGCGATAAAGATTTTGCAGAAAGTTCATTTGCTCCACTGCTTGATTGCTGTAACATTTGACTAATTGTAGCACCAACACTATTGAGTGCTTGTGCTACTTTACCGCTATCATCCGTTATTTTTACTGTAAAGTCAGAGTTTTCAAAGGTACTCATAGTAGAGATAAGTACATTTAAATCCTTACAAATATTTTGCTCTAAAGATTGAAGCATTTTATTTATATTATCTTTGAGCTCCTGAAGCGATTCATTATTTGTCACCTCTTGAACACTCTGAATAAAATGTCCTTTATTGATTTCAGCTACAACTCGTCTTACATCATTTATAAGAGCTTTGTCACTCTCAATATTTTTTTGAGTTTTTAAGATATTCTCATCCACAACTTTGGACATAAGCCCTATCTCATCATCACTCTGTATTCCTATCAGATTTGCTTGATTAGTCTCTTTATTTAGGTACTTAAAGAAATCTAAAAGTCCTCGCTCAAACTCTTCTAAGGGAGTCAATACAACTTTTTTAATACCTGTTAATATAGCAATAATTAAAACAAAAATTAAAACAACAATCAATGTTAAGGCACTATTAATCATGCTGCTTGCTTGATTGATGGTTGCATCTACGTCAGCTCTTTTTGCTCCTAATAAGTAGATCCCTATCTGGTTGTTTTGAAAATCTTCTATCTTTGCGTATGTATAAAAATACTCCTTATCTAAAGCATGCCCTTTTAGTAAAAGCTCTTGCATATTTATACTTTTTGCACTATTAAAAAACTTCTCATCTATCGTTTTTTGGCTTAGAATATAATCCGACACACTTTTACTTGTATCTGCTAGTTTTGCAAGATGCACCAACTTCTTATCCATAAGGACTAAAAGATTTTCATTCTCTTTTAAAAATTGTTTTATAACAGACTCAAAGCCCTGCATAAACTCTAGTGACCCAAGGTAGAGCCCACCTTTTATTACCGGAGCAACTCCCCTAATACTAAGTCCTGCTTGCCCGACTTCTATAGCAGAGAGAGCGTGTCTATCTGCTTTTACTTTATTGATAGTGTGTCTAAAGCTCTTTAAATCATCCCCATATTTGCTAAGATTCCACGCTCTTAAAAAAGAGTTGACATCTTTATCATGAATATGAATCTTTACATTTTTGAAGCTTGTCTCTTTCTTATACTTTTCATTTATCGCTTCAATAGATGCGATAGCCAGCTCTCTATCATTAGTTATTAAAGCTGTTGCGATACTTGAGTCATTTGCAATTGCAACGGCATTTGTTATGCCGACATCAAATTTTGAGCGCATTCTATCTTCAATTTTTGAGACAAGCGCTGTTTTGATAGTTGCATAAGTATTGTCTATTATCTTAGATTTGAAATGATTTAAAACAAAAAAACCAATCAAAAGAAGCAAAAAAGATATTCCAACAATAAAAATAGTAATTTTTTTTCCAACTGACATCTCTCTACCTTTTTAATTTCTACACTGTTATTTTAATATCTTTTTGCTCTTAATTAACTTATTCTACCGTCTCAGCAAGAATAGCCTCGAACTGCTCTTGTGCTTTGAGTAAGACATCTTTTGCCTCTTTATCTTCAATTTTTGCACTGCTTATCCAATTATATACTGCGGGGAATGCAAGAACAATCTTATCTTCATCCTTTTTTTTATATATCGCAAGCGTACACGGAGCAAATGCAGCAGCTTCAGGTCTTGATAGAGAGACTGTATATATAACAGGTAGTTTACATATAGAGTAGGTTTGGTAAAAATCATATACCGAGCCATCTAAATGCTTGCTTACATCCAACTTGCTTGGAACTATAAAACCGTAAAGACTCAAACCA
>NZ_JALOAA010000004.1 GCF_023229025.1 Sulfurimonas sp. | reverse complement strand
ATCTTTTTTGGCGAGGAAGAGCAGTTGTTGAATCATTTCTTGTATGCTAATACTCTCTTGAAGGATGCTTTTTAGAACCTCTTTATACTCCTGCGGCTCTCTATCTTGCTTTAGCGCTACTTCAATCTCCCCGCGTATTACTGTCAGTGGTGTTTTAAGCTCATGTGACGCGTTGTTGCTAAAGTCTGTTATCTTATTAAAAGACTCCTCTAGATTGTTTAAAAGCTGATTGAAAGTAGCCACTAAATCTTTGATTTCAGTTGGAATCCCCTTTGTGCTTACTCGGCTTGAGAGATTATTTGCAGATATTGATTTGACCGAATATATAACTTCTTTTACAGGTGAGAGAGTTCTGTTTATAAGCATATTGGCAATAATCAAGAACACTATTAAAAGAATTGGCGTCGTAATTATTAAGCCGAAATAGAGTTGTTTTAAGTATGGAGAATCCATATTTTTCTCAATGGCAAGCTGTATAAAAACCTTGCTCTCTTCTTTGTCAAATATCAGCATAGAACTAACACGGTAAGAGTCTTTGTCAAAATAATATATACTGCCCACATGTCCAATCTCATTTAACGGTATATTAAAGAGTTCGCTATGCTCATTTGATGAGAGTGTTTGATGTTCTATTGTTTTGCTTTTTTTGTCATAATAGATGATTTTTACCAACAAAGGTTCAATTGAAAATTCGTCTATAAGCTCATCTGCTATACTTTTTGCGCTTTCATAGCCATCTTTTTTAAAGTCTGGGATAACATCTATGGATATCATCTTAAGTTCTGCATCGGTTGTGTTTAAAACCCCTTTTTTTGCCGTGTTGTAGATAAACACGCCATAAACGGACAGAACAGCTATATTTATTATGAAAAAATAAAAGAGTAGTTTTAGTTTTAGACTTTTAAACATTTTCATCGCTCAGTATGTAGCCTAAACCGCGAACAGTATGAATAAGTTTTAGGTTGTGATTTTTGTCTATTTTATTGCGCAGTCTATATATGTACACATTTATTATGTTGCTCATGCTCTCTTGTGCCATGTCACTGATATTCTCTTTTATGACAGTTTCTGTCAGCAGTTTCTTGCTGTTCCTTGCTAAAAACTCAAGCAGGGCGTACTCTTTTGCTGTAAGGTTTATCTTCTTGCCCGCGCGTTTTACTTCACGTTTTGCACTATCTATGCTTAAGTCTGCTATGCTGATAGTACTTGAAGTGGTTGAAGAGTTTCTTAGTTTAACCCGTATTCTGGCAAGAAGCTCTTCAAATGCAAATGGTTTTGTGAGATAGTCGTTTGCACCGCTGTCAAGCCCTTTGACCTTCTCTTTTAGCTCATCTTTTGCGGTAAGCATAATAATTGGAACTGTTATACTCTTTGCTCTTATATTTTTGCAGACATCTATTCCGCCAAGGCCTTGAATCATCAAATCAAGCAGAACAATATCGTAACTGTTTGTCTCGATCATATAAATGGCTTCGTAACCGTTTTCTGTAACATCTACGCTGTATGACTCTTCCTGAAGCCCTTTTTTGATAAAAGAGGCGATTTTTTCATCATCTTCTACAACTAATACTCTCATACTTATAAAACTTTTACCAAAATAGCCGTCCATGTCACTACAAAAACGACAATGCTTAAAAAAACTATGCTGCTGCCTACATCTTTTGCACGGCCTGCCATCTGATGATGTTCAAGTGTTACCAAATCCACAACTCTTTCAATGGCGCTATTTACGGCTTCGGCAATCAGCATTCCGCCAAGGGATATAAACATCAGCAGTTTGTAGGTTAGGGCTATCTCCAAAAAGAACAGCACAGGCAGTAAAACAGCGCTCAGGAGAAGTTCGATTCTAAAGGACTTCTCCGTTTTAACTATATCTTTTAGTCCATTTAGTGCATAACCTGTATTTTTAAAAAAACTGTATTTTGGCTGGTTTCTCAAATTTTCTCCTATCTATATAGAGCCTGTTTTCAATGAAACAATAGACTCATTTTATTAAAACAATATGAACACAAGATGACAATTCGTTCATACTGTTGATGAAAAAAACTTCATTTAAATTTCATTGCTGCTTCATATCTTTTATTTAATATTTTGCAATTTTTCTATTTAAGGATATTGCATATGAAAGAAAATATGACAAACAGATATAGTTTTATAAATTTGGTTTTTTGGTTTTTTTTACTTATTTCAGCGATTACAAGAACGGTGCTCCTGGTTAAATCTATCGATATAATCGAACTCTCTTTTGTAGAGATGGCAAAAATATATCTAATCGGAGCATTTTATGATTTTGTGAGTGCCGGTTATCTGGTTATCCCTTTTGTTCTTTATCTCTTTTTTATGCCGCAAAAGTTTTTTAGTCACACTATTCATCGCTATGCCGCTTATATCTTTACATATATGCTGCTTTTTGGAGCAGTTTTTTTGGCATTTAGCGAATGGTTTTTTTGGGATGAATTTAGCGTTAGATTTAATTTTATCGCAGTAGATTATCTGGTTTATACGAAAGAAGTAATAGGAAATATACGTGAGTCATATCCTATGGACGTACTTCTTAGTGTAATAGCCGCTATTGCAGGAGTAATTTTTTATATACTTTTCAAACTCGGTTATATTGAAAATATCTTAAATACCAAAAGTAGTATCAAGCAGCGCCTAAGACCTGCATTTATCTATCTTTTAATCCCTATTGTCTCCTTTGCTTCCGTCACTGATGATTTTTCAAAAATATCCAAGAATCAATACAGCAACGAACTTGCCAAATCAGGTCTCTACTCTCTTTTTGCGGCATTTAGAAATAATAGCCTTGATTATGATACTTTTTATATAACAGACAAACAGGAGAGTGTTTTTTCAAACCTAAAAAAGAGTGTTGATAGAGATGGCTCTATATTTTTAAACTCAAATGATATAACAAGAGAGATAGTCAAGTCAGGTGAAGAGAAGGATTACAATGTAGTGATGATTGTTGTTGAGAGTCTTAGCGGAAAATTCCTTCAGTCACTCGGCGGAGAGAAAGAGCTGACACCAAATCTGGATTCTCTTGCAAAAGAGAGTCTCTTTTTTAACAATTTTTATGCAACAGGAACGCGAACAGTCCGAGGGATGGAAGCAATTACCCTCTCTGTACCGCCTACACCGGGGCGCTCAATTGTTAAGCGACCAGATAATCACAACATGTACTCAAGCGGATTTATTTTTAAAAATAAAGGGTACGAAACAAAATTTATATATGGCGGACATGGCTACTTTGACAATATGAACGAGTTTTTTTCAAATAATGGATTTGATATTGTAGATAGAACAGACTTTAGCGATGAAGAGGACACTTTTCATACTGTATGGGGAGTTTGCGATGAGGATTTGCTCAATAAGAGTTTAAAAGAGGCTGACCTCTCCTACAAAGCACACAAACCTTTTATGAGTTTTGTAATGACTACCTCAAACCACAGACCATATGATTACCCGGAGGGGCGAATAGACATACCTTCACATACGGGAAGAGAAGGAGCCGTTAAATATACGGATTATGCAATCGGAGAGTTTATAAAAAAGGCCAAAGAGAAACCTTGGTTTAAAAATACTGTTTTTGTAATTGTTGCAGACCACTGCTCCACAAGTGCGGGTAAAACAGAGGTGCCTCTTGACAAATATCATATTCCGCTAATCATATATGCGCCTGAAATATTAAAACCTCGAGTCATTGATAAGGTCTCTAGCCAAATAGATATTATGCCAACCATTTTTAGTATGTTGAACTGGTCATATAAAAGCAAGTTTTACGGCAGTGATATTTTAAGCCCGTCATTTAAAGAGCGTGCGCTGATCGGTACTTACCAAAAGCTTGGTCTTTATAAAGAGAATAAGCTTCTGGTACTGTCTCCTACAAAAAAGATTAAAAGTTATGAAGTTGTTGAACAAAATATATATGACACAAAGTATAAAGAGACAAAGATATATGAACCTTTAAAAGCAGAGGCTATCAGTTATTATCAGGGGGCGAGTACTATTCATAAAAAAGGACTAGATAGATATGAGACTCAATAGGCAAATCACAGTTACGATTTTTTGCCTTTTTTCTCTGTTTTTTCTTTTTGAATTTACAAATATCGATATATTTGTTCAAAACTATTTTTATGACACAGCAACAAAAAAGTGGCTCTTGAACCATCAAAGCGGAAGCTTATTAGATATGCTTTTTTATACGGGTATAAAAAAGGCAATTATAGTTTTTGAAGTTTTAATTCTATTTTTGTATCTATACTCCTTTAGAGATTCTGTACAGGCATTAAAAGAGTATAGAAGAGGCTTGCTTATAGTCTGGCTTAGTATTGTTGTTATTCCACTTGTCATTGGAATTTTAAAATCAGTTACAAATGTACCTTGCCCATGTGATTCTCAACATTTCGGCGGAGAGTACCCATACATAAGGGTGCTTGAGAGTATACCGCAAGAGATTATAAAAAAATTCAAGTGTTATCCTGCCGGTCATGCAAGCGGCGGTTTTGCTCTTATGTCGCTGTTCTTTCTTTTTAAGGAGCAAAAAAATAGATATATAGCCCTTGTTACGGCGATTACAATAGGCTGGAGTATGGGATTATATAAGATGCTAATGGGGCATCATTACATAAGTCATACTGCAATTACAATGATTTTGGCATGGTTTTTAATTTTAGTGATTTATAAAATTGTAAAATAAATATTGCATTTTGAAATATTATTTTATAACACATCTCTTTTTTAGTAGGATGGCATTAAAAAAAGGTATAGAATGATTTTGGGGAAATGTCCATATTGCGAAGACGGTTCCGTTGAAGTGCGTGACAAAGAGGTGCGCGGAAAAAAGGTCAAACTTTATGCATGTTCAAATGCAAACTGGAAAACAGAGGATGGGGAGCTCTTTGAGCTAAGAGAGGATGCCTCTTGTGACTTTCGTATCTGGCAGAACTCACTTGCAAAATATGGAAAGTGGCTTACATATAAGGAGGTGCGCTCTCTTTTAGAGAATGAAACTATTGAGGTGGAGCTTCTGAGCAAAAAGTATGGCAAAAAAATCCACTACAACAAGCATATAGTCTTAAAT
This sequence comes from Sulfurimonas sp., assembly GCF_023229025.1. GTDB lineage: Bacteria > Campylobacterota > Campylobacteria > Campylobacterales > Sulfurimonadaceae > Sulfurimonas. The sequence continues at coordinate 71,922 of NZ_JALOAA010000004.1, read as the reverse complement.
TATGAGTATGGGGTAAGTGTTTTGTGGGATTAGGCTGTGACAAAAAAGAGTAAAAGCAGATAATCTTATATAAAACATAGTGCTTTAATAAATCTTTTACATTTATTTGTGTATAATCCACATCCACTTTGCTGTTTTGACATTAAGCTAGAGTATTTTTACCTATATAGTGATATATAGATAAAAGTATTGGCATGCAAACAGAGATGCTTGCCTAAATGCAGTAAAGATTGGCGTAAAGGCAAATAGTGAAGCTTATAAGAGGCTTGCTCCTCTCGCCGTTGGCGTAGCTTTTGGTAAGATAAATATAGTATAAGGACTTTCGATGAAAGTAAGAGCTTCAGTTAAGAAGATGTGTGATGACTGCAAGGTTGTCAAAAGAAGAGGCATTGTTAGAGTAATCTGCAAAGTTAAAAAACATAAACAGAGACAAGGATAATCATGGCTCGTATTTCTGGTGTTGATTTACCTAAAAAGAAAAGAATTGAGTATGGCCTAACATACGTGTATGGCATTGGTCTTCATGCTTCTCGCAAGATTTTAGATGCGACAGGTATAGACTACAATAAAAGAGTTTACGAACTAAGTGAAGATGATGTAGCAGCGATTACAAAAGAGATTCGCGCAAGTCATATTGTTGAAGGTGATCTTCGTAAACAAGTTGCAATGGACATTAAAGCACTTATGGACTTAGGTTCATATAGAGGGCTTCGTCATCGTCGTGGTCTTCCATGTCGTGGTCAAAAAACTAAGACAAATGCGCGTACTCGTAAGGGTAAACGCAAAACTGTCGGCGCAGCATAAGGATTAATAGATGGCAAAAAGAAAAGCTGTTAGAAAAAAAGTAGTAAAGAAAAATATTGCACGTGGTATATGTCATATCTCTGCATCATTTAACAATACTCTTGTAACTATTACGGATGAGATGGGCAACATGGTTGCTTGGTCTTCTGCCGGTAGTCTTGGTTTTAAAGGTAGCAAAAAATCTACTCCATTTGCAGCTCAAGCAGCTGTTGAAGATGCAGTAGCAAAAGCTCAAATTCATGGAATCAAAGAGCTTGGTATTAAAGTTCAAGGTCCTGGTTCAGGTCGTGAAACTGCTACAAAAGCAGTTGGTGGTATTGAAGGTATTCGTGTTACATTTATGAAAGATGTTACACCACTACCACACAATGGTTGCCGCGCGCCTAAGCGTCGTAGAGTATAAGGGAGATTGACTAGATGGCAAGATATAGAGGTCCAGTAGAAAAAATCGAGAGAAGATTTGGAGTTAGCCTTAACCTAAAAGGAGAGCGTCGCTTAGCAGGTAAATCTGCTTTAGAGAAACGCCCATATGCTCCAGGTCAACATGGTCAACGTCGTAAAAAAGTATCTGAATACGGTTTACAACTAAATGAGAAGCAAAAAGCAAAATTCATGTATGGCGTATCTGAGAAGCAGTTCCGTGCACTATTCGTTGAAGCAAAGAGAAGAGAGGGTAATACAGGTACAAACCTTGTTACTTTAATTGAGCAAAGATTAGATAACGTAGTTTATCGTATGGGATTTGCTTCAACTCGTCGTTTTGCTCGCCAGCTTGTTACGCATGGTCACCTTTTAGTTGATGGCGCAAAATTAGACATCCCTTCATACCGTGTTAAGCCGGGTCAAAAAATAGAGATTCGTGAAAGTAGCAAGAATAATGCTCAAATTAATCGTGCTATTGAGCTTACAAATCAAACTGGATTAGCTCCATGGGTTGATATTGATGCTGATAAAAAATTCGGCATATTTACTCGCTTACCAGAGCGTGAAGAGGTTGTTATTCCTGTAGAAGAGCGTTTAATCGTTGAGCTTTACTCAAAATAATAGTTAAAATATAAAAGGCGTAAGAGACATGAAAAAGATTAAAACTACTCCACTTGCTCCTCAAGAGTTTGAGGTAGAGCAGATTAGTGAGAATGAAGCTAATATAATGGCGTATCCTTTTGAGACCGGCTATGCTATCTCTTTAGCTCATCCACTTCGCCGATTTTTGTTAAGTAGCTCAGTCGGTTATGCACCGGTAGCTATAAAAATTGAAGGTGCTAAGCATGAGTTTGATTCAGTGCGTGGTATGCTTGAGGATATTTCAGATTTTATTTTAAACTTAAAAGAGATTCGATTTAAGCTACTTGATGATGCTACAGAGGCAGAAGTCAATTACAGCTTTGCGGGTCCTTGTACTATTAAAGGCGGCGACCTTTCAAATAGCGAAGTTGAAGTGGTAACACCGGAGGCTCATTTAGCAACACTAAATGAAGACTCTGTACTTAACTTTAAAATTAAAATAGCGCAAGGTATCGGTTATATTGCTAGTGAGGATACTCATGATGGACTAGAAGAGGGATATATAGCTTTAGATGCTTATTTTACTCCTGTTCGTAGCGCAACATATAAAATCGAAAACGTACTAGTAGAAGATAACCCTAACTTTGAGAGAGTGATTATAAACATAAGAACCGATGGACAAATTTCTCCATTAGATGCGTTTAGAAACTCTCTTGAAGTTATGTATGCTCAACTAGCTGTATTTAACAGTGAAATAAGCGTTAAGTCTCCTACTACAATTGAGAGATCTGAAGAGAGTCCTGACTTAAAGAAACTGACCATGCATATTGATAACTTAGGTTTGAGTGCTAGAAGTTTTAACTGTCTTGATCGCTCAAATATTAAACTTATAGGTGAAATAGCATTGATGAGTATAAATGATCTTAAAAATGTTAAAAACCTAGGTAAAAAGTCATATGATGAGATTGTTGAAAAACTTCAAGAGTTTGGATATGAAGTCGGCAGTGATCTCTCAGATGAGATTGTAAGTGGACTAAAAAAGAAAATAGAAGCTTCATAAGCTTGTAAAAAGAGGAATTATAGATGAGACATCGTCATGGATATCGTAAGCTAGGTCGTACAAGTGCACACCGTGCTGCTTTACTTAAAAACCTTAGTATTTCGTTAATTGAACATGGTAAAATTGAGACTACTGTCATGAAAGCAAAAGAACTACGTTCTTATGTTGAAAAACTTATTACAATTGCTCGTAGCAATGATAATAATGCTCATAAAGCAGTATTTGCGGCGCTTCAAAGTAAAGAAGCAACTAAGACTTTAGTAAATGAGATAGCACCTAAGTATGTTGATCGTGCAGGAGGATACACTAGAATTACTAGAACTCGTATTCGTCGCGGTGATGCTACTACTATGGCATTTATAGAGCTTGTATAACTAATAGACAAAAAGAGTTTACAAAGAGATATTTCATTCATATAAAATATCTCTTTTGCTTTATCTCTTTTTATAATATTGGGGCTAACTCAGCATTAAATCTACATACAAAAGAACTGCGCTTTTAAAACTTTTCATTTACTTGATGAAACTTCCCAATTCTAAAATACTTTAACAAAAAGTGAGACATTATGAGTAATTTCGCATTTGGAACTTATAGAATAAGCGATATAAATTTAGAGCACATTACGGCATTAAAAGAAGCGATAAAAGCCGGTATAACTATGATAGACACATCCCCCAACTACATGGACGGTGGAGCTGAGCGCGCTATTGCTCTTGCTTTTAGAGAGTTTGATGAAAACAAGAGAGATGAAATAGAGATAGTGAGTAAATTTGGGTATCTTCAAGGAACAAATCTACTAAACTATAAAGAGAATCCTTCAATAATCCAAAATGAAGACGAGGTAGTAAAGTATAGTGATAACTGTTACCACTCTATAGCAAAATCTTTTATGCATGAGCAGCTAAGCGCCTCTTTAGATAGATTAGAGATGAAGAGGCTTGATTGTTATCTAATTCATAATCCGGAGTACTACTTGCTAGATGCAATTAACAGGGGCATCTCTAAGGATGAGAGATTAGATGAGATGTATAGAAGATTGCAAGAAGCTTTTGTGGGTCTTGAAGAGGAAGTTAAAAGTGGAAGGATTGGCTCATACGGCATAAGCTCTAATAGCTTTTCCGTACCACAATCAAGCGATGAGTTTTTGCCTTATGAGGATTTGACGGCACTAGCATATAATGCTGCGATGATAGTAGGAAACAACACTCATAGCTTTACAACAATAGAGCTTCCGATAAATATGTTAGAACAAGAGGGGCTAAAGTGCGCTTCATGGGCAAAAGAGAGTGGCTTAAGAGTTTTAGCAAATAGACCGCTCAATGCAAAATATAACAATTTGATGTATAGACTAGCTGATTATGATGAGAGTAAAGATTACTATAACTGCTTAAATGAGCTTATGGAAGTTTGTGAAAATATGGCTTTAAAGCCACTATATAACCTTTTAGAGCAACTAGATGCAAGCAGACACAAATTCGGATGGATTGGGGATTATGATCTTTTTTTGTTTTCGCAGATAGTACCTCATATGAAAAAAACTTTAGAGAAAACCAAAGAGAGTGATACTCAAGCAATACTCAATTTAATAGAAATATTTCTTACCGAGTACAGAAAAATGGTTGCTTATGAGTGCTCAAAAAGAACAAGAGTAGAGCTAAAAGAGTTTTTTAAAGAGTGTAATGCTTCAATTCAAGAGTGCGCTATTAATTTTTTAATAAATAGAGAAAGTGTCGATTATATTCTAGTCGGAATGAGAAAGCCTTCATACGTTCATGAAATTCTTTCTTTGAGACAATAGATGATAACTTTTATCACTTGTTAAGCATTATTTGCATATCTTATGTAAATAATAAACTATGAAGGATGGTCATGATACCATTTACAGATGAAGAATTAATGGGTCCGGTAAAGAGTGTTATAGATAAGGTTCGTCCATCATTAGCACTAGACGGTGGTGATATAGAGTTTCTAACAGTAAGAAACTCAAAGGTTTATATACAGTTAAAAGGCTCTTGCGTGGGGTGTGCTAGTAGTGGCACTACATTGAAATATGGCGTAGAGAGACAACTTAAAATGGATATACACCCTGAAATAATAGCTATAAATGTACCTATAGGTATGGAAGACGAAATAGATAAGCTATAAAAATTATAAGGAGGAGAACATGGCAATAAGTAAATATAAAGTATTATCACAAGCTAAAGATAGTTTCTCCAAGTCAGACTATAAGAATGCATTAGAGAAGTTTGCTGCAGTACTACAAAATTTTCCTAATTCAAAAGAGGCGTATAACGGTGTTATACTTGCTGAAATGGCACTAAGTGGAGAGGGTGGAGCTGAAGCACTTTTTGATTACTATGAGATATTAAAAGAGGAAGACAAAGAGCAAGCAGACATCATTATGAGTGAGATTCTCCAAAATATGGATGGCTCAATGGAGAAGCTCAGTGAGGTCTTTGCACAGCCTATTCGCGATAGAATAGAGTTTGAAGATGGGATTTTATATAAAGATTTCAAAGCATTGATAGATGCAGGAGAGAGCTTTAAAGAGACGTTTGAAAATATAATGTTTTCAACTAGGGTAATTATTACTCAAAAAGAGGATTTTGTTGATTTCTTAGATAACCTTATAGAAAACGGCTTTGCGGATATGGCACTGACCTATTTGGAGAATGCGCTTAGCGTCTATCCAAGCGACGCACTACTTAGAAAACTACTCAAGAAGCTGGCAAAGGGCAAAAAAGTTGAAAATTGAACTACCCGAAGAGGAGTTTAGGTATATAACCGAAAATTCACAAGAGTGTGATAAGGAGACGGCGTTTGTACTGACCGCTCAAAACGAGAAATATCTCGAAGATGCAAAAAAAAGAGGTGCTCACTCTATTATTAGCATAAAAGATATTGCTAAACTTTTTGGAGTAGATAAGATAAAAGTTGTCGGAATTACCGGAACAAACGGTAAGACAACAACTGCAAGTGCTATCTACTCATTTTTGCTTGATTTAGGGCATAAATGCGCCTTGCAGGGAACTCGCGGTTTTTTTATGAACGATGCACTTGTTGAGGGCAAAAGCTTAACAACGCCATCGGTTTTAAACACTTACATGCATATTTATCAGGCAGTAACGGCAGGTTGTGAATTTTTTATTATGGAAGTAAGTTCGCATGCAATCGCTCAAAAAAGAGTCGAGGGCTTAAACTTTGAACTTAAAATTTTAACAAATATTACGCAAGATCATCTAGATTATCATAAAACTATCGGTGAATACATAGCAGTTAAAAACAGCTTTTTTCAAGATGATGGCAAAAAACTGATAAATAAAGATGAGCCAAAAGCATCGTTTAATTTTAAAAATACGTTTACTTACGGCATAGAAAACAGTGCTACATATAGACTCATTGCATACTCATTAAATAATGCAACAAGCGGAATAATACAGCACTTCAAAGATGTTGTACCTTTTACTGCATCTCTTCATGGTTTCTTTAATCTTTATAACCTAATGGCAGCTATTGCAGCAACTCATATACTAAGCGGTAAAAAGCTCGAAGAGGTTTGCGAAGTTGTAGATAATTTTGCGGGAGTAAGCGGCAGAATGGAGCAGGTAAGCCAAGAGCCAAATGTTATAGTCGATTTTGCACATACGCCAGATGGCATACAGCAGGTTTTAAACGCACTAAAAGAGAAAGAGCTTTTGGTTGTTTTTGGAGCAGGCGGAGATAGAGACAGAAGTAAAAGACCTCTTATGGGAAAGGTCGCTGCAAGCTTGGCAAAAAAGCTCTACATAACAAGTGATAACCCAAGAAATGAAGACCCTCAAGCAATAGTAGATGATATCTTAGAGGGTATAGAAGATAGAACTATTGCTAGCGTTGAGCTAAACAGAAGAGCAGCAATTCAGATGGCGCTTGACGAGCAGCAAGAGGATGAAGTAGTAGTAATTCTTGGAAAAGGAGATGAGTCTTTTCAAATTATCTACGATGAAAAACTTCCTTTTGATGATAGAGAAGTTGTCAAAGAGATATTAGAAAAAAAGTAATATAAATCTTAAGCGCCAAAACTTCTTGATGCGCATTATTATTTATACGATTATTTTTGATATAATTGCAAAAATTTTTAATTAAGGGTAGTATTTATGGGAATTCCTCAACCGGCATTTTATATATTTAAGTGTGAACAATCGGCTCCTCCGGGGATGCCAAAACCTTCATGTGTTACACCTGAGACACAAGACCTTTTTCAGCATTTAGCGCAAAAGCTAATGACAGAGGGCGTTATGGGTACGGTTCAGCCAATTCGTACATCATGCTTGAATCGCTGCAGTTCAGGTCCTGTTATGTTAGTTGAACCGGGACATTTTATGTATGCGGCACTGACTAAAGAAAAAATTGACAGAATTATAGAGGAACATATAATCGGCGGAAAAGTCGTTGAGGAGTATCTTATAAGTTCTGAAGTGTGGGATGAGCCTATTTCACCATGCGATATGAAAAAACAGATGGGAATGTAAAAAATGACAATAGAGATGTTGTACAGCAAAATTCATCGCGCTACCGTAACTGACGCCAACCTAAACTATGTCGGCTCTATTACTGTAGATGAGGAGCTCTTAGAGGCTTCAAAGATGAGAGTTGGACAAAAAGTTGAGATACTTAACATCAATAACGGTGAGAGATTTTCAACATATATTATATTGGGACAACGCGGCAAAAGAGATATCTGTTTAAACGGAGCGGCTGCTAGAAAAGTTCACAAAGGCGATAAAATCATTATAGTTGCATATGCCACTTATGACGAAAAAGAGTTAGAGACATATAAGCCTAGAGTTGTTCTGGTTGATGAGAACAACGACATTGAAGAAATTTTAGAAGAGATTTAAGAGATGTTTGGAAATTTGGGCGATATGGGCAAGATGCTTGAAGGAATGCAGGAGAATGCAAAGAAACTTCAAGCTGAGCTGGAGTCTAAAATTTTCAAGGTAAAAAGCGGTGGCGGTATGGTTGAAGTCACCATAAACGGAAAAGGAGAGGTTATTGATATTAATATCGATGACTCTCTTCTTAGCGACAAAGATTCACTTCAGATATTGCTTATCGGTGCCATAAATGATGCAAACAAGATGGTAGAAGATAATAGGCAAAATAGTGCATTAGGTATGTTTGGTGGAATGGGTGGTGCGAATCCATTTGGGGCGAAGTAAGTGCTTAGGCTGCTTTTAGCGCTTAATTTTCTTTTTGTAAATCTTTATGCATGTAAAGGCGGCATTGAATCCTGCAGACTTAAAACTCTTGATTCGGGAGCAATTGTAAAAAATTCGCTTCACATACCTCTTGAAAATAATCAAAAACTGATATTTTCAACAACTACGCCAAATGGAAAAATCCTCAAACATGACCCGTACCTATCCCTCTATCTAGTAGAGGATAAAAAAAATTTCAAATACCCCTTTAGAATAAATACAAATCAATCTTTGGGAACTTTCGGTGTAGACAATAGAAGTGTAATCGAGGGTAAAATAGTACAAAAACAGCTTGGACTTAATCGTTTTGCAACATTTAGCGAGGCTCTTTTTGCACCAAGCCTACTCTTAAACAGCTGTTGTGCACTAGAGGGAATCGTAACAGAGCGCGGGATAATTGAAAAAGAGTACATTGAGCATTTTTTAAATAGTAAAAAAGTAGCCTACGGGAATTTTGGCATAAGAGTTAAAGATATTGGTTCTGCAGTAACTGTTAGTAGCTCTAACCCATTTTTTAAAGAGAATCCATTTAAAAAAGATGACATAATTTTAGAGCTAGACGGAAAAAAAGTCAAAGATAGCGCACTTTTTATGAGAGATATATTATTTAGTGAAGTAGGTTCGCTTCACAGCGTAAAGATTAAACGCGGCAATAAGATACTCACCGTAAGCGTAAAGAGTCAAAATAGAGTAGGTGGTGGGTATTTAAGCGATACTTTTTTAGAATCTTTAGGAATATCTTTTGATAAAAATCTTTGCATTATTAAAATAGAAAAAAAAGCGCAACAGTATGGATTAAAATTAGGCGATAAGCTGCTTGAGGTAAACAAAAAAGGGGTAAAAAACGAGGAGGAGATAGCAGAGCTAATAGACAATCCCAAAAAGAGTGCGTATCTTCTTTTTACAAGAGAGCATTTTCAGTTTTTTGTGAAAGTAAATTAGGTAAAATTTCATATGCACAACTTTGAGAATTTTTTATTAAATCATTTACCGACTTCAAAGAGTATTCATCCGACTTATGAGAAGGCAGTTCAAAAAATGCTTCTTGCAGGCGGTAAGAGATTTCGTCCTGCACTTTTGCTTGGGGTTGTAAATGCGTATAACCCGCTTTTAATAGGTGGAGCTTATTATGCAGCATACGCAATTGAACTTTTGCATACTTATTCACTTATTCATGATGATTTGCCTGCTATGGATAACTCACCGCTTCGCAGAGGAGAACCGACTCTACATGTGCTTTTTGATGAGGTAACTGCAATCTTGGCAGGCGATGCGCTCAACACCTACTCTTTTGAGGTTTTAAGCAATGCCCCCTTCTCTGACTCAACAAGAGTTGCGTTAATAAGAGAGTTAGCACTCAATGGCGGACTCAATGGAATGGTTTTAGGTCAGGCGATTGACTGCTATTTTGAAAATAGAACTCTTAGCATAGATGATGTAAGAGTGCTACACACAAATAAAACGGCAAAACTGATTGCAACTTCTCTTAAGATGGGTGCAATTATCGTCCAAGAAGAGGAGTTAGCAGATACTCTTTATGATTTTGGGATAAAACTTGGGCTTTTGTTTCAAATTCAAGATGATATCTTAGATGTAACTCAAAGCTCAGATGAAGCGGGAAAACTGACAAATAATGATGAGACAAAAAATAGTTTTGTAACGCTTTTAGGACTCAAAGAGGCGCTAAAGGAAGCAGATGAGCTAGCAGATACACTTACAAAAGAGATAGATAAGTTTGATGAGAAGTTAAAAAACGAATTCTTTGAACTCTTAAGACAATATATAAACAGACATAAATAAACTAAACAAAGGCAATATAATGAGTAATGTAATGCGTCAAAAAATGGCAGATACAATTAGATTTTTAGCAGCAGATATGGTTCAGCGTGCAAATTCAGGACATCCAGGTGCACCGATGGGTCTGGCTGATATTGCAGTTGTATTAAGCGAGCATCTAAAGCATAATCCTAAAAACCCATCTTGGTTAAACCGCGATAGAGTTGTTTTTTCAGGCGGACATGCAACAGGTCTGATTTACTCGCTTTACTATCTTTGGGGATATGGTTTAGAGATTGATGATTTGAAAAACTTTCGTCAGCTAGATTCTAAAACTCCCGGACACCCTGAATCTGGACACACTAAAGGCATAGAGATTACTACCGGACCATTGGGGCAAGGTGTTGCAAACGCAGTCGGTTTTGCTATGGCTTCAAAATTTATGGGCGCACAGATAAACTCAGACACAGCAAAGGTTATAGATCATAATGTGTATTGTCTTTGCGGTGATGGAGATTTAGAAGAGGGTATAAGTTATGAGGCCTGCTCTATTGCTGGACATAACAAGCTTGATAATCTTATTCTTATTTATGATTCAAATCGTATTACAATAGAGGGCTCAACCGACTTAAGCATAAGTGAAAATATTCGCCTTCGTTTTGAGGCGCAAGGCTGGGATGTTTTAGAGTGTGATGGACATAACTATGATGAGATTGACACTACAATTACAACTGCAAAAGAGAACAAGAAGCCGACAATCATTATCGCAAACACTATAATAGCAAAAGGTGCCGGAAAGCTTGAGGGCTCTCATCATTCACATGGTGCTCCGCTAGGGGCAGATATAATTGTGCAGGCTAAAGAGGCAGCCGGATTTGATGCGACAAAAAGTTTTCATGTAGATGAAGATGTTATGGCTCGTTTTAGATGCGCAATAGAGAGCGGAGATTTACTTGAGCGTGAGTGGCTTCATAGCCTTAAAACTCTTCCGTTAATGGAGCAAAACGAGACTCTAGAAGCTCTGCAAAATCCAGACTTCTCAAGAATTACTTGGCCTACTTTTGATAAAGCAGATGCTACAAGAAGTACAAACGGAAAAATTTTAAATGCTATTGCAAAAGCTCTTCCTAGTTTTTTAGGCGGAAGTGCAGATCTTAGTCCTTCAAATAAAACTGAGCTAATTGATATGGGCGTTTATCCAAAGGGTAGAAACATCTACTTTGGTATCCGCGAACATGCAATGGCATCAATTACTAACGCTATTGCTCTTTATGGACCGTTAATGCCTTTTAGTGCTACATTTTTTGTATTTTCAGACTACTTAAAACCTGCAGCAAGAATCGCAGCCCTCTCAGGAATACAACAATTTTTTATCTGGACACATGATAGTATCGGTGTAGGCGAAGATGGACCGACTCATCAACCTATAGAGCACCTAAGTCAGTTTCGTGCACTTCCAAACTTCTATGTTTGGAGACCTGCTGACGGCGCTGAAAATGTAGAGGCTTGGAAGATAGCTCTAGAGATGAAAAGCTCTCCATCAGCTTTTGTCTGTTCGCGTCAAAACCTCTCAATTTTGCCGCCTGCCGTAAGAGGGAGTGCTTCTAAAGGCGGATATCTTTTAGCTTCCGATACAGATGCCACTATAACTTTGATTGCATCGGGCTCAGAAGTTGAGCTTGCTCTTAAAGTGAGAGATGCTCTTAATGCAAAAGGCGTTGAAGCAGATGTTGTCTCAGTTCCATGTTATGACCTCTTCATCGAACAGGATAAAACATATATAGAGTCGATAATTAAGCCAAATAGTAAAAAAATAGCTATTGAAGCGGCTCGCGGCTTAGAGTGGTATAGATTTGCCGATGAGGTTATCGGTATGGATACATTCGGTGCTTCTGCTCCTGCAGATAAGCTTTTTGAAAAATTCGGTTTTTCAGTAGAGAGCATCATAGAAAAAATCATATAATTTTATATAGGCAAATTTTGCCTATATAAAAACAGCCTATATTCATAAAACTCACTTTACTAAATATTTTTATTACTAATCCATTTATACCTCAATTGTCAAAAACTTTAATAATTTATTAGATTTTATTAATAATTAATATCTATTTTATATTACAAAAAGTATAATTTAACATTTTAAATTAAAGGAAGTTAAAAATGAAGTTGTTATCACTACTAATCTTAGGTGCTGTTTTGTGTTTTGCAGCGGTAGATATTAATAAAGCAGATAAAGCTGAACTAATGAGCATTAAAGGTATCGGTGAAGTAAAAGCGGATGCGATTTTAGCATATAGAGAAGTAAATAACTGTTTTAGCAATATAGATGAACTAAAAGAGGTTAAAGGTTTTGGCAATAAGTTTTTAGAAAAAAACAGAGATACAATCGTGGCAAACGGCTGTAAAAAGTAAAAATGGCTTCTGTTATCCTGAGCTTTACTTGGGATCTAGCATAAGATTTATACAAAGAGTTTATTTTTTAAAAAGCATCCTGCACCGTAGGGTTTTTTAGAGTAGAACTCTTTGCCGTGTTTTACTATTAGGGCATGAAACTCTTGATAGAGTATTAGTAGCTCTCTCTCATCTTTTACGTACTCTTTTATAGAGCTCTCAATCATACTCTTTATCTCGCCATATTTTGTTTTTTCGCCAATTAAACCAAGCTCAAGCAAGAGCCTTTTTGTGTACGCATCAACTTTAAAGTGTAGTTGATTGTACCCATATAAAAGTATAGAGTCTGCCGTCTCCTCCCCAATGCCAACAATACTTAAAAGTGCTTCTCTTGAAGGGGTAGCGCCGTTGAGTTTTTTGTAAAATGATATAAACTCTAAAATATATCTCGCTTTTTGGTTATAGTATCCGGAGGGTCGAATTGCCTCTTTAAACTCATCAATATTCATCTTCTTTATAGCCTCTACATGTAAGGCATTTTTTTCATATAGATTATTTAGTGACTTAACTACAGAAGTAAATGTAGTATTTTGAGTAAGTATTGAGCCTAAACATACTTCAAATATCTCATCGCTGTTTCTTGGAAAAGTGTAATCTTGTTTATGATACCCATAACCGAGAATTGGCCACCAACCTTGAGGGCCGTAATGTTTATATAGTGTTTTGTAAATTTTATATATTTTATTCATAGATAAGTTAGTACCTTAATAGCCGCAAAAAGCACACCCAAAAAGATGAGCGAGGAGATAAAAACAAGTGCGGTAGCAACTTTGGGTTTACAATCATAAAGAGAGGTAAGATTAACATTAGCAATGGCAAGGGGCATCATAAGCTGCATAAAAATTATCCCCTTTATCATGGAGTCAAGCTCTATATTATAAAGAATTAAAAACGAAATACCCGGCAGAAAGAGAAATTTTATACCCATTACCCAAATAACAAGCCTCTTACTTATTTCTTGTATCTTCGTGCCATAGAGAAAAACACCAAAAAGAAATAGCTGCATAACAATAGAAGCATAAGCTCCCATCATAAGCATATTTAAAATATTTCCACTTGGTCTGTAGCCATACATACTTAATGCAATAGCCGCTACCGCTGCCCAAAGAAGTGGGAGTTTTAGTATATTTTTCAGTGATGTTTTAACATCAAAATTTCCTCTTGAGTAGTAATAAACTCCGATTATATAGACAATTAAAATATTCATAAGGTTTATAACGGTTGTGTAGGGAATAGACTCCTCGCCAAAGATAGCGATGTTTAACGGAATGCCTAAGTTTCCCGTATTGCCGATTATTGCCGCAACGGTTGCGATGGAGTACTCTTTTTTATCAAGAAAGAGTTTTCGTGCAATTAAAGCAGAGATAAAAAGAACAACAATGACTATTAGAAGGTAGAGAGAGGGTGCAAAGAGAAGCGTGACATCAACCGGACGAACTAAAAGACCCCAAAAGGTTAGGAAAACTTGCAAGAAGTATACATTTATAAGCGTTATTGTTTTATCATCAATAGCATCTTTGAAGCTCATTTTTGCGCCAAAGCCAATAACAATAAATATGTAAATAGTTAAAACTGAAAATAGTATTGAACTCATGAAGAGATTATAACAGATAGTGTATAATTTCACACCAAAAAAAAAGGTGCCAACTTATGCAAAGTATAGATGAGATAAAAAAAGAGATTGAAGAAAATCCGGCTGTTCTGCTCTACTTTTCGGCTCCTACCTGTAGTGTTTGTCATGCACTAAAGCCAAAGCTTCTAGATGCAATAAAGAGTAATTTCGGCGAGTTTAAAATAATAAGTGTTGACACTTCAATTGAGCAGGAAGTTGCCGCTCATTTTAGCGTTTTTGCTACTCCTACAGTTTTGGTTTTTTTAGGAGGTAGAGAATTTTTGAGAAAGTCACGTAACATGAGTGTAGGGGAGGTGATTAAAGAGATAAAACGCCCCTATGAAATCATGATGAGTTAACTACTGCATAAAGGCGATAAGCGAAGCTGTAACCGCAACATTAAGCGACTCTACTCCTCTGTTCATTGGGATATTTATGGAGTCGTTGCAAAGTTCTTGAACCTCTTTTGAGACTCCTTCACTCTCATTTCCTAAAACAAATATAGATTTTTGGCTCTTTTGTATATCGTAGATACTCTTTTTTGCATGAGAACAGAGCAGATAAATTTTTACATCTTCTAAATCTTTTAAAACTTCATCTAAGGTATTGCAGTAGTATATAGGGAGTTTAAAGAGTGTACCCGCACTCGCTTTTATGACAAGCGGAGAGATTTTTGCACTGCTTTTTTTAGGAAGTATGACTCCATCGACATATCCGGCTGCACATGAGCGGATAATCATTCCGAGGTTTTGAGGATTTTGGATGCCGTCTAGTGCGAGAAGTTTAAATTTTTTAAGATTTTTTATCTCATTTGCGTTTTGATATGAGTTTGCAATGATGTCAATAGCCACGCCTTGATCCTGTTTTGCATTTTTACTTATGCGGCTTAGGGCATTTTTATCATGGTAACTCACTTCAATATCTCTTTTTTTTGCAAGCAAGAGGATGCTATTTACTGCACCGTCAGGTTTGTTGGAGTTTGACATATGAAGTTTATGAATATCTACACTCTCATCTTGTAAGACTTCAATAACGACATTTCTACCATAGAGTGTGATTATCTTCTCAAAATATGCTTTTTTCTTTTTGTACTCTTTTGAATCTTGCAAAATGAACCTTCTGTTTATATTGTTGGAATTCTACACTATTTTTCTATTTTATTCTATTTAGGCAAAAAAATGCTTAATTGGCAAAATAGTGCTATACTCTAAAAAAGAGAAATCGGAGAGTTTAATGGATAGTAGAATTGAGGAGATAGCCGCACAGATTAAGACTCTTGAAGATGAGCTTATGGTAGAGCTTAGAAAAAAGCAGAGTGAATTTTTTTATACGCTTGAGGATAAAAAAGTAAGATTTAAAGAGAGTGTTATAAAGGAGGGAAGATTAAAAATAGAGAGCTCTATTAAATATCTCTCCTCTTTTCCTGTTTTGGCAGTTCTAACTATCCCGTTTATCTGGTCTATGATGCTACCGGCGCTTGTGGTTGATATCTTTGTTACTATCTTTCAAGCAGTCTGCTTCCCGATATATAAGATACCAAAAGTAAAAAGAAGTGATTATGTAGTTATTGATAGGTTTAACCTCTTTTACCTTGATAGGGTAGAGAAGATAAACTGTCTTTATTGCGAATATTTTAACGGTGTAATTGGATATACAAGAGAGGTAGCGGCAAGAACAGAGCAGTTTTGGTGCCCTATAAAGCACTCAAAACCGCAGATAGACATGCACTCAAGATATGATAAGTTTTTTGATTTTGGGGATTTTGATACCTACAGAAAAGAGCTAAAAGAGAGAAGATCAAACTTTAAAGATTTGGAAGAAGATACAGAGGATAAAATAGATGTAAGTAAATCTTAATGAAATAAGGAAGGTAACGACATGAAAACGAGCGCAAAAAAAGATAATGAAGCAACCCAATATACCTGCCCCATGCATCCAGAGGTGATTCAAGCGTATCCGGGAAGCTGCTCTAAGTGTGGCATGGCACTAGAACCGGTTATCGCAACAGCAAATGAAGAAAATATAGAGCTGAGAGATATGAGTCTTCGTTTTTATATTAGTGCAGTTCTCTCTTTTCCTGTTTTTGTTTTGGCCATGAGCGTAGATATGATGCCTTGGCTACTTCCTGATTTTTTAAGTATGAAAATGGTTCAATGGATAGAGTTCTCTTTAGCTACGCCTGTTGTCTTTTGGGGAGGCTGGCCGCTTCTTGTGCGTGGCTATAAATCTTTACAAACTATGAATCTAAATATGTTCACGCTTATTGCCATAGGTGTTTTAGTTGCTTGGATTTATAGTGTCATTGCTATGTTTATTCCGCGTATTTTCCCGCCTATAATGCAGATGCAAGATGGTTTAGTTCATGTCTATTTTGAAGCAGCGGCAGTGATTACAACACTTGTTCTTTTAGGTCAAGTTCTCGAACTTCGTGCACGCTCACAAACAAATACAGCCATTAAATTACTGCTAGAGCTTGCTCCAAACAAGGCACGTATAGTAAAAGATGATGGAACAGAAGAGGATATAGCGTTAGAGAAGGTTCAAGTCGGAGATATCTTGCGTGTTCGCCCCGGTGAAAAAATTCCAATTGATGGTGTTGTTATAGAGGGCGAGAGTAATGTTGATGAGTCGATGGTTACCGGTGAGCCCGTTTTGGTTAAAAAGTTTGCAGGCGAAAAACTCATAGGTGCTACTATTAATGCTAACGGAAGTCTGCTAATGAGAACAGAAAAAATTGGTGCAGATACTCTACTCTCACAAATCATAGATATGGTCTCACATGCACAGCGTTCCCGCGCACCTATACAAAATTTGGCTGATGTTGTCTCAGGATATTTTGTACCTGCCGTGCTTCTAATTAGCGTTGTTACATTTATTTTCTGGTGGATATGGGGACCTGAGCCTCGCTTGGCATATGCCATTGTAAGTGCCGTCTCAGTGCTTATTATAGCCTGTCCGTGTGCGCTTGGTCTGGCTACTCCTATCTCAATCATGGTAGCAACGGGACGAGGAGCTACGGCAGGAGTGCTTATAAAAAATGCCCAATCTTTAGAGATAATGGAAAAAGTCGATACCTTAGTTGTAGATAAAACAGGGACGCTTACAGAGGGAAAACCTAAGCTAATAAAGGTACATGTAGAAGATGGCTTTAGTGAGGAGAAGCTCTTAGGATTAGTTGCAAGTTTAGAGATGGCTAGTGAACATCCATTGGCAGAGGCTATTGTAAATGGGGCAAAAGAGAGAAAGCTTGAGCTTAATAAAGCAGAGAACTTCCAATCTCTAAGCGGAATGGGAATAACAGGCGAGGTTGACGGAGGGGCAGTTGCAGTAGGTAATCTAAAACTGTTAGAGAGTCTAAAGATAGATGTTGATGAGTTGTCAAAAAAAGCAGATATAGAGCGAGCAGATGGCAATATTGTTATGTTAGTTGCTATTGACTCAACTGCAGCAGGCTTTATTGCCGTTGCAGACCCTATCAAAGAGAGTACGGCAGAAGCTATTAGTGATTTGCATGCACAAGATATAAGAGTCGTGATGCTCACAGGCGACAGCCGTGCAACAGCAGAGATTGTTGCAAAAAAACTCGGCATTGATGAGGTGCATGCAGAGGTGTTGCCTGAGCAAAAAGCAGAGATTATTAAAGAGCTTCAAGCAAATGGGCAAACTGTTGCCATGGCAGGCGATGGCATAAATGATGCTCCGGCACTCGCGCTAGCCCATGTGGGTATTGCTATGGGGACAGGTACTGATGTGGCAATTCAGAGTGCGGGTATAACTTTGATAAAAGGTGATTTAAGAGGCATTGTCAGAGCAAGACTCTTAAGTAGAGCAACAATGAGAAACATAAGACAAAATCTCTTTTTTGCCTTCTTTTACAACTCAGCAGGAATTCCAATCGCTGCCGGACTGCTCTATCCGTTTTTTGGCGTACTGCTCTCACCAATGATAGCGGCAGCTGCCATGAGTTTTAGCTCAGTCTCTGTAATTGCTAACTCACTTAGGCTCAGAGGGGTAAAACTATAATTTTATTCTGTAATGTTGTAGATAATCTCTGTTTTGTTTTTTACAACCCTAATCTCTGCTACGCTTAAACCCTCTATCTCTAGAGCCATAAACTCCTTCATCGAGTTTATGCTCTTTTGCGCAACCGCTCTTAAAACCAGACCTCTATAAGCCTTTGCCCAATGACTTACTGCTTTGCCATTTTTTAAAAACTTCAGAGTCGTGTATGGTTTTTTTACTTCGTAAAATTTATCATAGTATCCTGCGCGTAAATCTAAAATATCAGAGCTGTTTAGATATAAATCAAGCTGATATGAAAATCTATCCCTATAAAACTTATCCGGAACAAATTTTCCTATATTGCTACCTTGTTTTACTTTATAGTTAGCAATAGTGTCACCGCCAAGAAGAGGACCGTAAAGGTTTGAGAATATTATTGTATTAGATTTCAGATACTCTTTTTGGGCGTTATCAAGAGAGCTAAAATCTAGATATTCATATGCAACACCGCTATATCGCTCAATCGCATACATTAACTCAGTGTTAAATATATCAGCTATATAGGGTTTAGAGTCACTAAATTTTTTAAAGCCAAATAGCTCTTTAATAGTATCTTCATCTGCACTATTGACAATACTACTATACTCATTTAGTATCTCTTGCCTTGCTTCATTAGATCCAAAAAGCTCTTTTTTGGACTCTTTGCCTCCGGTTTTTTTGCCTTCAGCGGGTGAAAATAAAATTTTTAGCATCTATGCCAACCTCTTTAATTATTAATAACACTATTTATATGTGGGCAAATAATAACCAATTTTTCTTAAAGAAGTAAGTATGATAAATTTTTAGTAAAAAACTCTTGACATTGAAAATATATTGCACTATAATTCTGGCTCAAATTCGATGCCGACATAGCTCAGTTGGCTAGAGCAGCTGATTTGTAATCAGCAGGCCCGGGGTTCAAATCCTCGTGTCGGCACCATTGAATTCGAGAATATTAGAAACAGTGTTAGACCGGATAAATCTGGTGAGATAGTCAAGTGGCCAACGACGGTGGACTGTAAATCCGCTCCCTATGGGTTCAGAGGTTCGACTCCTCTTCTCACCACCATTTCAATGGCACATGCGGGCGTAGCTCAGTTGGCTAGAGCGTCAGCCTTCCAAGCTGAGGGTCGAGGGTTCGAGTCCCTTCACCCGCTCCATTGAGACATTCTGGAAGCTGAAGTACAATTTCAACTTACTTCACAATTATACTTTTTACATATTTATAACTATGTAAACATTTATATTGCTTTCTACACACAAAATACTAATATTTATGATATTTAAAAAAATTATGCAATTATTGCTTTGTGGAATTTCCACTATTGCTCGCGTGGCTCAGGGGTAGAGCACTTCCTTGGTAAGGAAGAGGCCGGCGGTTCAAATCCGCTCGTGAGCTCCATAATACTATATATAGTTAAAGTTTAAGCAATAATTGAATAATTTTTGGATATAATTCCATCTCTATTCACAAATTAAGTCGGAGGACACTATGGCAAAAGAAAAGTTTGAGCGTAATAAACCGCACGTAAACATTGGTACTATCGGTCACGTCGATCATGGTAAAACAACATTGACAGCAGCTATCACAGCAGTATTAGCAGTAACTAACGGTGCAAAATTGATGGATTACGATGCTATCGATAATGCTCCTGAAGAGCGTGAGCGTGGTATCACGATTGCAACTTCACATGTAGAGTATGAGACAGATTCTCGTCACTATGCGCATGTTGACTGTCCAGGTCACGCCGATTATGTTAAAAACATGATTACGGGTGCTGCACAAATGGATGGCGCTATTTTAGTTGTTTCTGCAGCTGATGGTCCAATGCCGCAAACTCGTGAGCACATTCTACTTTCTAAGCAAGTTGGTGTTCCATATATCGTTGTTTTCATGAACAAAGAAGACATGGTTGATGATGAAGAGCTATTAGAGTTAGTTGAAATGGAAATCCGTGAGTTACTTGATACTTATGATTTTCCAGGTGATGACACTCCAATCGTAGCAGGTTCTGCTCTTAAAGCTCTAGAAGAAGCAAAATCAGGTACTCTTGGTGAGTGGTCTGAAAAAATCAAAAAACTTATGGCTGAAGTTGATGCTTATATCCCAGAGCCAACTCGTGAAACAGATAAAGATTTCTTAATGCCTGTAGAAGATGTTTTCTCAATTTCAGGTCGTGGTACTGTTGTAACAGGACGTATTGAGCGTGGTACTATTAAAGTTGGGGAAGAGGTAGAAATCGTAGGTATCCGTGATACTCAAAAGACTACTGTAACCGGCGTTGAGATGTTCCGTAAAGAGATGGAACAAGGCGAAGCAGGCGATAACTGTGGTCTTCTTGTTCGTGGTATCGGTAAAGATGATGTTGAGCGTGGTCAAGTACTTTGTAAGCCGGGGTCAATTACTCCTCACACAAAGTTTACTGCTGAGATCTACGTACTAAGCAAAGATGAGGGTGGACGTCACACTCCATTTTTCAGCAACTATCGCCCACAATTCTACGTTCGTACAACGGATGTAACAGGTGCAATTACACTACCGGAAGGTACTGAAATGGTTATGCCTGGTGATAATGTTGAAATTACTGTTGAACTAATTCATCCAATCGCTATGGAAAAAGGTACTAAGTTCGCTATCCGTGAGGGTGGACGTACTGTTGGTGCCGGTGTTGTAGCTGAGATTCTTGCATAATTCGGATATTTCCGAATTTGCAAAATCCCTTAAAAGGTTAATAGCATGAGAGAAGCAATACATTTAGGATGTGAGAAGTGTACACGTCGTAACTATCACACTACTAAAAATAAGAAAACACATACTGAGAAATTCTCTGTAAAGAAGTTTTGTAAGTTTTGTCGTGAGCATACTGTTCATAAAGAGATGAAACTATAGTTACAATTCAAGCTAAAGTCTTCTGACTTAGCTTTTTTTGTTTTATATGCAGGCGTATAGCTCCAATGGTAGAGCACTGGATTCCAAATCCAGGTGTTGGGAGTTCGAGTCTCTCTACGCCTGCCACATTAATTATCTATAAAGCTTTAGGGCTTTATCTGTAATTAATGACAACTGGAGAAGTTTAAATGAATCTAAGTACACATATAAGAAATGCCAAAGCAGAGCTTAGCAAAGTTATTTTTCCTACAAAAGGTCAAGTTAAACAAGCTTATATATCAGTTGTTATAGTTGTTGCTGTTATAGCTGCTTTTTTAGCACTAGTTGATTTAATGATGTCATCAGTTATGTCAGCAATCTTAGGATA
Source organism: Sulfurimonas sp. (assembly GCF_023229025.1). GTDB lineage: Bacteria > Campylobacterota > Campylobacteria > Campylobacterales > Sulfurimonadaceae > Sulfurimonas. The sequence goes on along the minus strand of NZ_JALOAA010000004.1, from coordinate 50,676 downwards.
AGGAGTGGCAGTGGAGGAGAAAACAAGTAATCATCAGTGGTACTCTATTCAAACATACGGAAGTGAGAGAGCGGTTCGTTTAGCAATCTTGAATATAATTGAAGAGATGGGACTGCAGGATAAGATAACAGATGTTATCGTCCCGACTGAAGATGTCATAGAAGTTAAAGATGGTAAGAAAAAGATATCTGAGCGTTCGCTTTACTCAGGGTATGTTTTTGCAAGGATAGATTTAAATACCGAGATACAGCATTTAATTCAAACTATTCCAAAAGTCTCTGGATTTATCGGTGAAGCGAATACGCCAACACCGTTAAGTGAACATGATATCAACGTAATACTTGATCGTATTCAAAATCGTGCCGCACCTAAACCAAAAGTATTTTTTGATAGCGGTGAGATGGTACGAATTATTGATGGACCGTTTGCGAACTTTACGGCAACTGTAGATGAGTATGATTTAGAGCATGGAACTCTAAAGCTTAATGTTTCAATTTTTGGTAGAGCAACTCCGGTTGATATCTCTTACACACAAGTTGAAAAAATAATTTAAATCATAAAAAGGAAATAAAATGGCAAAAAAAGTAGCGGGCTATATTAAGTTACAAATTGAAGCTGGTAAAGCAACACCTGCGCCACCGGTAGGACCGGCTTTAGGACAACGTGGTGTTAACATCATGGAGTTTACCAAAGCATTTAATGAAAAAACAAAAGATAAAATGGGATTTAAAGTCCCTGTTATCATTACTGTTTATACCGATAAAAGTTTTACTTTTATCACTAAACAACCACCTGTATCGGCACTTCTAATGAATGCTGCAGGAGTTAAAAAGGGCTCTGACAACCCACTGAAAAATAAAGTTGCAAAGATTACTCGTGCGCAACTAGCAGAAGTTGTAAATAGAAAAATTGAAGATTTAAATACTGATGACAAAGAGATGGCAGCTAATATTGTTGCAGGTTCAGCTCGTTCAATAGGTATAGAAGTAGTAGATTAATCAAAAATATCATCGACCACAGTGATATAAAATTTTGTGGCAGAATTTCATAGGAGAATTTGATAATGAGTAAAAGATATAAACAATTAATAGAGAAAATTGATACTACGAAAAGATATAGTGTCGAGGAGGCTTCAACAGTTGTAAAAAGCCTAGTTAGCGCAAAGTTTGATGAGACTGTCGAGGTTGCACTAAACCTGAATGTAGACCCAAGACATGCTGATCAGATGGTTCGTGGTGCAATAGTCCTTCCTCATGGTACCGGTAAAACAGTTCGTGTTGCAGTTTTTGCAAAAGGCGTTAAAGCTGATGAAGCTAAAGCAGCCGGAGCAGATATAGTCGGTACTGATGATTTAGTACAACAAATTAAAGATGGAGTTTTTAACTTTGATGTAGTTGTTGCTGCACCTGACTGTATGGGACTAGTTGGTCAAATCGGTCGTATTCTTGGACCAAAAGGGATGATGCCTAACCCTAAAACAGGTACTGTAACTCCAGATGTTGCAACTGCCGTTAAAAATGTTAAAGGCGGACAAGTTAGCTTTAGAGTTGATAAAAAAGGTAATATCCACGCAGGTATTGGTAAGGCAAGCTTTGATGCAGCTAAAATCGCAGAAAACTTAACCTCATTTTTAAAAGCTATTAATAAGCATAAGCCTGCATCTGCAAAAGGTCGTTATATTACAAACGCTGCTCTAAGTTTAACAATGAGTCCGGCTATAAAACTTGATGTAATGCAACTAGCTGATATAAAATAAGCGAGTAGTTTTTAGTGCTTTATTCGTAAAGCACTCTTAAGTTACTGCTTTGGTAACTGCATTTTATGGACTGAAGATATAGGAGCGATAGCTTAATTTATCAAATTATATTTGGTAATCCTGTTGAAGTATTGTCTGGAAAGGAGATATTCTATGACAAAAACACAAAAAGCTGAAATTATTGAAGTACTTTCAAATGAGTTCAAAGAGGCTCAAAGTGTAATTTTTTGTGACTATAAGGGATTAGGCGTTTCTAAGCTTGAAGGCTTAAGAAATGCTGCCCGTGCAAAAGAGGCAAAAGTTCAAGTTGTTAAAAATACTTTAGCAACGATTGCATTAAGTAATGCTGAGCTTACAGGTGTTGAGTTAAAAGACACTAATATTTTAGTATGGGGTAACGACTCTGTTGCTACTTCTAAAGTAGTTTCTGAGTTTGCTAAAGATAATGATAAATTCATAATCAAGTCTGCTTATATTGATCGCGCGGTTGCAGATAGTGCTAAAGTTGAAGCATTTGCTAAACTTCCTGGGCGTGAAGAGCTACTTGGCATGCTTGCAGCTACTTGGATGGCTCCACTTACATGTATTGGGTTTGGTCTTAACGCACTTAGAGAGAAAAAAGAGCAAGAAGAAGCTGCTTAATTAAAGCAATTAGCTTTAAAAGTAAATGTTGTTGTCTGAGTTATCAGAACAATATAGGGGAAATAAATCGCACTAGTGCGATGAGCTTCCTGCACGAGGGAAACTTAGCGTTAGCGTAGCTCAAGGAATTACTTCCTTGAGTGTACAAATAGATGTTAAGGTTCCCTAAATTTATAAAATAAATTTAAGGAAATAGCAAAATGGCTGTAACTAAAGAAGACGTATTAGAGTTTATCTCAGGACTTTCTGTATTAGAACTTGCTGAGTTAGTAAAAGAGTTTGAAGAAAAATTCGGTGTATCTGCACAACCTGTTGCTGTAGCAGGTGGAGCTGTAGCTGGTGGAGCTGCTGCTGAAGAGCAAACAGAATTTAATGTTATTATTACTGATGCAGGTGATAAGAAAATCAACGTAATTAAAGTTGTTCGTGCTCTTACAGGTCTAGGATTAAAAGAGGCTAAAGAAGCAAGTGAAAACGTACCTTCAACAATCAAAGAGGGTGTTGATAAAGAAGCAGCAATGGAAGCTAAAAAGCAACTAGAAGAAGCTGGCGCAAAAGTAGAAGTTAAGTAATTACTACTATGAGGAGAGAGAAATAATTTACTTACCCTCTCTCCTCAACTTTTGGGCGCTTTTACGAATGGATTTTTATCTCTTCGTAAAAGTGCCCTTATGTCGTTAATAAGCACTATACAAATCATCTAGGGACGCCTAGATACGATACCTTAATCTTTAATGATTAAGTCTCAAAAACAACTCATCGAGGTAGCCAATGTTAAACACTTTATATTCCGGAAACCGTCTTCGTGTAGACTTCTCTAAAACTCCTCAACAGATAGAAGTACCAAACTTACTGCAACTACAGCAGAGTTCATACGGCAAATTCTTAATGCTTGATGAAAAAGATCGCTCTCAAAGCGGTGTAGAGACAGTATTTCAATCAGTTTTTCCAATTCATGACACTCAAAACAGATTAACAGTTGAGTATATCGGCAGTGAAGTAGGTAAGCCGAAATACACAGTCAGAGAGTGTATGGAGCGTGGTCTTACATATGCTGTAAGCTTAAGAATGAAAACTCGTCTTATTCTTTGGGATAGAGATGAAAATACAAAAGAGAAATTAGGGGTTAAAGATATTAAAGAGCAGAGTATTTTTGTTCGTGATATCCCATTAATGACCGATAGAACATCATTTATAATAAATGGTGTAGAGAGAGTAGTGGTAAATCAACTTCACCGCTCACCCGGCGTTATCTTCAAAGAAGAGGAGTCAACTACAGCGGGTAATAAATTAATATATACCGGTCAAATTATTCCAGACCGCGGCTCATGGCTCTATTTTGAGTATGATCCAAAAGATATTCTTTATATGAGAATTAATAAGCGTCGTAAAGTACCTGTTACAATAATGTTCAGAGCACTTGGGTACTCTAAGCAAGATATATTAAAACTATTTTACCCAATTCAAAATATAAGCATTATTGACAATAAATATTTAATGCCTTTTAATCCAAGTGATTACTCTGCGAGATTGACTTATGATTTAATAGATAAAAACGGAAACACTCTTTTGGCTTCAGGTAAAAGATTATCAGCTAAAAAATCTCAAAAATTTATTGAGGATGGACTTAAAGAGGTTGAGTATCCGCTTGAAATACTGCTTGATCGCTATTTAGCAAAAGCAATTGTTGATCCTGAAACAGGAGAAGTGCTATTTGATGCTATGACTCGCATTGATGAGAATAAGCTTAAGAAAATGAGTGAAGTCGGCGTGAAGAGCTTTAGTATCGCAAATGATTTAGCCGATGGCGTAGATGGTTCAATAATAAATGCATTTAATGCAGATGCAGATTCTCTTAAACTACTAAAACAGACTGAAGATATTGAAGATGAAAATGATCTATCGGCTATTCGTATCTATAAAGTTATGAGACCCGGTGAGCCGGTAACAAAAGAGGCTGCAAAAATATTTGTAAATCAGCTATTCTTTGATCCTGAGAGATATGACTTAACAAAAGTCGGTCGTATGAAGATGAATCATAAACTAGGGCTTAATATTCCTGAATATGTAACCGTATTAACAAAAGAAGATATTATTGAGTCTGTAAAATATGTAATTAAAGTTAAAAACGGTCAAGGTCATATTGATGATAGAGATCACCTAGGAAATCGTCGTATTCGCTCAATTGGCGAACTTTTAGGCAATGAGCTACATAACGGCCTAATTAAGATGCAAAAAGCGATTCGTGACAAACTTTCAACAATGAGTGGACCTATGAATGAACTTATGCCTCATGATTTGATTAACTCAAAAATGATTACATCTACAATTATGGAGTTCTTCTCAGGAGGGCAACTTTCACAGTTTATGGATCAAACAAATCCACTCTCAGAGATAACGCATAAGCGTCGTCTCTCAGCCCTTGGAGAAGGTGGTCTTGTAAAAGAGCGTGCAGGGTTTGAAGTGCGTGACGTTCACCCTACGCATTACGGTAGAATCTGTCCTATTGAGACTCCCGAGGGTCAAAATATCGGTCTTATAAATACTCTTGCAACTTACTCAAAAGTTAATGAGCACGGCTTTATTGGAGCTCCATATAAAAAGATGAAAGATGGAAAAATCCTCGATGAAGTGGTCTATCTTACAGCAACACAAGAAGAGGGCAGAAAGATTGCGGCTGCATCAAATAAACTTGACGCAGATGGTCAATTTATAGATAAGCTAGTCGTAACAAGAATGGATGGCGAGATACTTTACCGTCCGGTAGCCGAGTGTGAATATGCTGACCTCTCTTCTCATATGGTTGTAGGCGTTGCAGCCTCTTTAATTCCATTTTTAGAGCATGATGATGCAAACCGCGCACTTATGGGTTCAAACATGCAGCGTCAAGCGGTACCGCTTATAAAGTGTGAAGCACCATTAGTCGGAACTGGAGTTGAAAAACTTGTTGCACGTGACTCATGGGAGTGTGTTAAGGCTAAGCGCTCAGGTATTGTAGAAAAAGTTGATGGAAAACATATATACATAATGGGTGATGAAGATGGTGAGATTTATATAGATTACTATCCATTGCAAAAAAATCTTCGTACAAATCAAAACACTGCATTTGCACAAAAACCAATCGTAAAAATTGGGCAAAGAGTAGAGAAGAATCAGATAATAGCAGATGGTCCAAACATGGATCAAGGAGAGCTTGCTCTTGGTGTTAATGCTATGGTTGCTTTTATGCCTTGGCATGGTTATAACTTTGAGGATGCTATTGTAATCTCAGAGAGATTAATCCGTAAAGATGCATTCACATCAGTTCATATTTATGAAAAAGAGGTTGAAGCAAGAGAGTTAAAGCATGGCGTTGAAGAGATTACTCGCGATATTCCAAATGTAAGAGATGATGAGCTTGCTCACTTGGATGATAGCGGTATAGTAAAAATCGGTACAAATGTAACCGGAGGCATGATGCTTGTAGGTAAAGTTTCTCCAAAAGGGGAGGTTAAGCCTACTCCTGAAGAGAGACTACTTCGTGCAATTTTTGGTGAAAAAGCGGGTCATGTAATCAACAAATCGCTCTACTGTCCTCCAAGTATGGAAGGTGTCGTTGTTGATGTGAAAATCTTTACAAAAAAAGGGTACGACAAAGATGCACGCGCGTTAGAGCTTGAGAAAGAGGAGCGTGACTACCTAGAGCGTGAGCACTATGACAGGCTGCTCATGATAGACAAAGAGGAGATGCTTCGTGTCACTAAGCTTTTAACAAAAGAGCCTCTTTTAGCAGATATTAAAATTGGAACTACTAATTATAAAGCCGGCGACACTATAGATGGAAAAGACCTTCTTGAGGTGAACCGTTTTGCTATGAATGCCATTATAAAATCTTTTAGTGAAGAGATACAAGCAGAGTACAATAAAACAAAAAACTACTTCCAAAAAGAGAAGAGACTCTTCCGTGATGAGCATGAAGAGAAATTAAACATCTTAGAAAAAGATGATATCTTGCCAAACGGTGTCGTAAAGCAAGTGAAAATTTATATAGCAACAAAACGTCAGCTAAAAGTCGGTGATAAGATGGCAGGACGACATGGAAATAAAGGTATCGTCTCTACTATTGTTCCTGAGGTAGATATGCCGTATATGGAAGATGGAAGAGGAGTAGATGTTTGTCTAAATCCGCTAGGTGTTCCTTCCCGTATGAATATCGGACAGATTTTAGAGATGCACTTAGGAATGGCAGGTCGTGAATTAGGACATCAAATCACAAAAGAGTTCGAGTCTAAACAAAAAGATTTTATCCAAAATCTTCGTACCAAAATGATTGAAATTTCTGATGTCGCATCTATGATGAATGCAAAAGAAGTTCTTGGCAAGATGAGTGATGAAGAGCTGCTTCATCACGCACGTGATTGGTCAAAAGGTGTTAGATTTGCATCTCCGATTTTTGAGGGCGTAAATGCAGAAGAGTTTGAGAAGATTTTCAAGCTTGCTAAAATGGAGACAGACGGTAAAACCGTACTTTATGATGGTTTTACAGGGGAGAAGATAAAAGAGCGCGTAAACGTAGGATATATGTATATACTTAAGCTTCATCACTTAGTTGATGAGAAGATTCATGCTCGTTCAACCGGTCCATACTCACTTGTTACACAACAGCCTGTTGGCGGTAAAGCACTATTTGGTGGACAAAGATTTGGAGAGATGGAAGTTTGGGCACTTGAAGCATATGGTGCTAGTGCCGTGCTTAAAGAGATGCTAACAATCAAATCTGATGATGTTGATGGACGTGTCCGCGCTTACAAAGCGATTACAAAAGGTGAGCTAGTTCCGGAATCAGGTATTCCGGAGACTCTATTTGTATTGACAAAAGAGTTACAAGCATTAGCTCTTGATGTAGAAATATTTGACGAGGTTGAAGATAATGAGTAAATTAGTACCTATTGAAGTGACTGAAGAAAAAAGACCGACTGATATAAAGCAGATACAGTTTCGCTTAGCAGCTCCTGATAAGATTTTATCATGGAGTCACGGTGAAGTTAAAAAACCCGAAACTATTAACTATCGTACACTAAAACCAGAGCGTGACGGTCTATTTTGTGCGAAAATTTTTGGACCCGTAAGAGATTATGAGTGTCTATGTGGTAAATATAAAAAGATGCGCTACAAAGGTGTTGTATGTGAGAAGTGTGGAGTCGAAGTAACAAGCACTAAAGTTCGCCGTGTTCGCATGGGACATATAGAACTTGTAACTCCTGTTGCGCACATCTGGTATGTAAGCTCCCTACCTTCACGTATTGGTACTTTACTTGGCATCAAGATGAAAGATTTAGAGCGCGTACTCTATTATGAAGCATATATAGTCGAGAGTGGCGGTGAAGCATATTATGATGCAGAAGCAAAAACACCGGTTTTAAAGTATGATGTTTTAAATGAGGAGCAGTATCGTACACTTCAACAAAGATTTGGCGAATTAGGCTTTAAGGCTCGTATGGGCGGTGAAGTTGTTCGTGATTTGCTTGAAGATATCGATTTAGTTGATGCATTTACTCAGCTTAAAGAGGATATTGAGCTTACAAAAAGTGAAGCAAAAACAAAAACTATTGCTAAAAGATTAAAAGTTATTGAATCGTTCTTAAATTCAGGAAACAATCCTGCTTGGATGATGCTGACGGTTCTTCCTGTTCTTCCACCGGATTTAAGACCTCTTGTATCATTAGACGGCGGTAAGTTCGCAGTCTCTGACGTAAATGACCTTTATCGCCGTGTTATTAACCGTAACCAAAGACTTAAGCGTCTTGTTGAGCTTGAAGCACCTGAAATTATTGTTAGAAATGAGAAGCGTATGCTTCAAGAGTCCGTTGATGCTCTATTTGATAACGGTCGTCGTGCAAATGCAGTTAAAGGTGCAAATAAACGCCCACTTAAATCTTTAAGTGAGATTATTAAAGGTAAGCAGGGTCGTTTTAGACAAAATTTACTCGGTAAGCGTGTTGACTTCTCCGGACGTTCTGTAATTGTTGTCGGTCCAAATTTAAGAATGGATGAGTGTGGATTGCCTAAGAAAATGGCACTAGAGCTATTTAAGCCTCATTTAATTGCAAAACTTGAAGATAAGGGTTATGCAACAACTGTTAAAGCTGCTAAGAAGATGATTGAGGAGAAGACGAATGAAGTTTGGGAGTGTTTAGCTGAGATAGTTGACGGGTATCCTGTTCTTCTTAACCGTGCACCGACACTTCATAAGCTCTCTATTCAGGCATTTCATCCTAAGCTAATTGATGGCAAGGCTATTCAGCTTCATCCGTTAGTTTGTGCTGCATTTAACGCCGATTTTGACGGTGACCAGATGGCTGTGCATGTTCCGCTAGGCTCGGCTGCTATTGCAGAAGCAAAAGTATTAATGATGGCATCTATGAATATTCTTCTGCCTGCATCAGGAAAAGCGATTGCTACGCCTTCACAAGATATGGTTCTTGGTATTTACTATATTAGTTTAGAGAAAAACGGTGTGAAGGGTTCAAATAAACTTTTTGCAAATGTCGATGAAGTAAGAATTGCTATAGAGCATAACGCACTAGATATTCATGCAAAGGTTAGAACAAGAGATGAAGGTAGAATAATTCATACAACGGCAGGTCGTATGTTAATTAAAGCAATTTTACCTGATTTTGTTCCATCAGAACTCTGGAACAGAGTTATGAAGAAAAAAGCTATAAATGAACTTGTTGATTATGTTCAAAAACATGGCGGTATAGGCATTACAGCTGGTTTCTTAGATAGACTTAAAGATTTAGGCTTTAAACATGCAACAGAGTCGGGAATATCTATATCAATAGATGATATTAAAATCCCTGCAGGAAAAGCAGCTAAGATTGCCGATTCAAAAAACAGAGCATTTGAGATTCAAAAGCAGTTTGAAGCAGGTCTTTTAACTGAGCAAGAGAGATACAATAAAATTATTGACGTTTGGACAGATACAAACAACACTCTTGCAACTCAGATGATGGAGCTTGTTCAAACTGATAAAAATGGCTTTAACTCTATTCATATGATGGCGGATTCGGGTGCTCGTGGTTCAGCGGCTCAGATTCGTCAGCTTGCAGGTATGAGAGGATTGATGGCTAAGCCAAGCGGTGAAATTATTGAGACTCCGATTATCTCCAACTTTAAAGAGGGTCTTAACGTAATTGAGTACTTTATTTCAACTCACGGTGCTAGAAAAGGCCTTGCCGATACTGCACTTAAAACAGCAAATGCGGGTTATCTAACACGTAAGCTTGTTGATGTTGCTCAAAATGTTAAAATTGTAGAGCATGATTGTTATACTCATGAGGGCATAGAGATATCTGATATTAGTGATCAAAACACTCTAATAGAGTCTCTTGAAGATAGATTAAACGGTAGAGTTTTAGCTGATGATGTAATTGACCCTATTTCAAATGAGATTTTATATGCTGAAGGCACTTTAATTGATGAAGTATCTGCTAAAGTAATCTCTGAAGCCGGCATTAAAACTGCACACATTAGAACACCGACAACTTGTAAAAGTGAAAACGGTATTTGTGCATTATGCTACGGTGTAAACCTAGCAACAGGATATATAGTCCGCAAGGGTGAGGCTGTTGGTATTATTGCAGCACAATCAATCGGTGAGCCTGGTACTCAGCTGACTCTTAGAACATTCCACGTTGGTGGAACAGCATCTTCAACTGCTCAAGAGAGACAAGTTATTGCTGAGAAAGAGGGTTTTATACGTTACTATAATCTTAAAACATATCTCTCAAAAGAGAATAAAAACATAGTTGCAAATCGTAGAAATGCGGCAGTACTTTTGGTTGAACCGAAAATTAAAGCTCCTTTTGCAGGTAAAGTTAAGATTCAAACCGTTCATGACGAAGTAATTATAAGCGTATCGTCAAAAACAGATACGGTTCGCTATGTACTTCGTAAAAATGAGATTGCTAAGCCAAATGAACTAGCAGGAGTCGGCGGTCAAATAGAGGGTAAATACTACTTTCCGTATGAGAGTGGATCTGAGGTAAAAGAGCTTGAGTCAATCGTTGAGACAATCAAAGACGGGTGGAATGTTCCAAGTCGTATTCCATATGCATCTGAAATTTTAGTTGCAAATGGAGCACCTGTAACTCAAAAGATTTTTGCAAAAGAGGATGGTGTTGTTAAATACTTCTTGCTAAAAGGCGACTATCTAGAGAGATTTGAAGGTCTTAAGGCAGGGTATGAGGTAGTTGAAAAAGGTCTTTTTGCAACCGTAGTTGATAGTAACAATCGTGAAGCGGTAAGACACTATATTGCACGTGGGTCCGTGATTGTTGTTGAGGATGATGCTGTTGTAGATCCTAAGTCCGTCATTGCTAAGCCAAAGAGTGATGAGTCAACTATTATTGCAGAGTGGGATCCATACTCTAATCCGATTATATCAGAGACAAACGGTGTTGTGCATTTTGAAGATATTATAAGCGGCACAACTGCTACAGAGCAGTATGACGAACTAACGGGCAAAACACGTTTAATGATAAGCGATCATGTATCTACTGAGTATAAACCGACAATTGTTCTTGCATGTGAAGATGGAGAGGTTATAAGATATCAACTTCAACCAAAAACATCTATATATGTACAAAATGGAGCGAGTGTTAAAGTAGCGGATATTATTGCAAAAGTACCAAAAGCACTTCAAAAATCAAGCGATATCACTGGGGGTCTTCCTCGTGTAAGTGAACTTTTTGAGGGTCGTCGTCCAAAAGCAACAGCTCTTATATCTGAGATAGACGGAATAGTGAGTTTTGGTAAACCTCTTCGTGGAAAAGTTAGGATTATTGTTTCATCGGAAAACGGCATAATAAAAGAGTATTTTGTTGATAAATCTCACTCTGCTGTTGTTAATGTCGGCGACTTTGTACATGCGGGAGAGAGATTGACAACAGGTATTATATCTTCACATGAGCTATTACGTATCATGGGTGTAAAAGCACTTTATAACTACTTAGTAAGTGAAGTACAGCAAGTTTATCGTTCACAAGGTGTAAATATTGCCGATAAGCATATTGAAGTAATCTTTACGCAGATGCTAAGACAGATAAAAATTGTAAAATCGGGCGATACGAAGTTTATAGAGGGAGACTTAATCTCTAAAACTAAGTTTGCCGAGGAGAATGAAAAGATTGTCAAACTTGGCGGTCGTCCTGCAATTGCAGAGCCTTTCTTGGTGGGTATTACAAGAGCGGCAGTTTCAGCGGATAGTATCATATCGGCTGCATCGTTCCAAGATACTACTAAAGTATTAACAGAAGCAGCTGTAAGTGCTAAAATTGATGACTTAAATGATCTAAAAGAAAATGTCATCATAGGTCGCACAATCCCTGTTGGAACCGGTATGTACAAAGATCAGCAGATTGTTTTTGAGTATAACTAAAATCTGATTTTTCTAAGTTTGAGATGACTAACCTCTAGTCATCTTGAACTTGATTCTAAATAAATTCTAGCAACTATCTTTCTCACATAAAATTTATATATTAATTAATACTTAAAATAAGCTAACTTTTATTAAATTTTCACTACAATCACGCGTCTATAACTCCCTAAAAAGAGAGAGTTAAATTCTACTGGAAAAAATTAAGTAAAGGAATTGTATGCCTACAATCAATCAATTGATACGTAAAGAGCGTAAAAAAGTGGTTAAAAATTTAAAATCACCGGCTCTACTATCATGTCCACAGCGTCGCGGTGTTTGTACACGTGTTTACACGACAACACCTAAAAAACCTAACTCGGCTTTGAGAAAAGTTGCAAAAGTTCGTTTAACTTCAGGTTTTGAAGTTATCTCTTACATAGGTGGTGAGGGTCACAACCTTCAAGAGCACTCAATAGTTCTTGTTCGTGGTGGTCGTATTAAAGATTTACCGGGTGTTAAGTATCACATTGTTCGTGGTGCATTAGATACCGCAGGTGTTACAGGTCGTACTGTAGCTCGTTCTAAATACGGAACAAAGCGTCCTAAAAAATAATCTTTGATTATTTTTTAGGTACTGCTATAACATTAAGTACGTAAAACGAACTAGTCTGTTTTACTACGTTAACATTGGGTTTTCTTCAGCAGAAGGCTCACGAAACTAGTTTCGTTTTGGAATTGGTTGGCAAGTATGAAAAAGCTGAATAGTATTCAAGTAGCTACAGGACACTCTAAGTGTTTTGAGTAAATTTGAACAAAAACAAATTGAAGTAAGGAAAATTACAAATGAGAAGAAGAAAAGCTCCTGTTCGTGAAATTATGCCCGATCCGGTTTATGGAAGCAAAGTTTTAACGAAATTTATAAACAAAGTTATGTTTGATGGCAAAAAATCTACAGCTGAGAAGATTATTTACAGTGCAATGGATATCATTAGCGCACGTGGTGAAAAAAGTGGTATAGATACATTTAATGAAGCCATAGAGAACATCAAGCCTATTATTGAAGTAAAAAGTCGCCGTGTTGGTGGTGCTACTTATCAAGTTCCAGTAGAAGTACGTCCGGTACGTCAGCTTTCACTAGCTATTAGATGGTTAGTTGATGCTTCACGTAAAAGAAACGAAAGAACAATGGCTGAGAGATTAGCAAATGAATTGATGGATGCGTCATCTGATAAAGGCAATGCATTTAAGAAAAAAGAAGATACCTATCGTATGGCTGAAGCAAATAAAGCATTTGCTCACTATCGTTGGTAATAGGATAAATTATGGCGAGATCACATAAACTAGAAGACGTAAGAAACATCGGTATTGCTGCTCACATTGATGCAGGTAAAACAACAACGACTGAGAGAATTCTGTTCTATACGGGGCGTGAGCATAAGATGGGGGAAACTCATGAAGGCTCTGCAACTATGGACTGGATGGAGCAAGAGCAAGAGCGTGGTATTACAATTACTTCTGCTGCTACAACTTGTGAGTGGCAAGGTAAGCAAATTAACATTATTGATACTCCGGGTCACGTTGACTTTACCATTGAGGTTGAGCGTTCTATGCGTGTTCTTGATGGTGCTGTTTCAGTATTTTGTGCAGTTGGCGGCGTTCAACCTCAATCTGAGACGGTTTGGAGACAAAGAAATCGTTATGGCGTACCATCAATTGTTTTTGTTAACAAAATGGATAGAACAGGTGCAAATTTTTATGAAGTTGAAGCTCAAATTCGTGACCGCCTAAAAGGTAATCCGGTTCCAATTCAGTTGCCAATCGGTGCTGAAGATGGTTTTTTAGGAGTTGTAGATCTTGTTAAGATGAAAGCTATTGTTTGGGATGTAGATGCTGCAATGGGTTCAAATTACCATGTAGAAGAGATTCCGGCGGATATGCTAGAAAAAGCAAATGAGTATCATGAAAAATTAATTGAATCAATCTCTGAGGTTGACGGTAATGAAGAGCTTGCCGAAAAATACCTAGAGGGCGAAAAGCTTACTGAAGAAGAGATCGTAGCAGGAATAAAAGCTGCGACAATTGGCATGCATATAGTTCCAATGACTACAGGAACAGCATTTAAGAACAAGGGTGTTCAAACACTTCTTGATGCTGTTGTTGCATATCTACCTTCCCCTACAGAGTGTGCTGATATTCGTGGTACAATGATGGATGATGAGACAAAAGAGGTGGTAGTTCCATCAAAAGATGATGGTAAATTCGCATCTTTAGCATTTAAAATAATGACTGACCCATTTGTTGGAACATTAACTTTTATTCGTGTTTACCGTGGTTCAATAGAAGCAGGCTCATTTGTTCATAACTCTACAAAAGATAAAAAAGAGCGTATAGGTCGTATTTTAAAGATGCATGCTGTTAAGCGTGAGGAAGTAAAAGCGATTTATGCAGGTGAAATCGGTGCAGTAGTCGGTCTTAAATATACTACAACAGGTGATACTCTTTGTGATGCCGAAGATAAGGTTATATTAGAGCGTATGACTTTCCCTGAGCCTGTTATCTCTGTTGCAGTTGAGCCAAAAACTAAAGCAGATCAAGAAAAAATGGGTATCGCATTAGCTAAGCTTGCTGCTGAAGACCCATCGTTTAAAGTTCATACAGATGAAGAGACGGGTCAGACAATTATCTCAGGTATGGGAGAGCTACACCTTGAAATTCTTGTTGATCGTATGAAGAGAGAGTTTAAGGTAGAGGCTGAAGTCGGTGCTCCTCAAGTCTCTTACCGTGAAACAATAAAAAAAGAAGTTTCACAAGAGTATAAATACGCTAAGCAATCAGGCGGTCGTGGACAATTTGGGCATGTGTTCCTTAGAATTAAGCCAGGCGAAGCCGGTGCAGGATTTATTTTTCACAATGAGATTAAAGGTGGGGTTATTCCAAAAGAGTATATTCCTGCAGTTGAAAAAGGTTGTTCTGAAACTATGGCCAACGGTGTTCTTGCAGGCTACCCTATGGAAGATATTGAAATCACTCTTTATGATGGTTCATACCATGAGGTCGATTCAAATGAGATGGCATTTAAACTTGCAGCATCAATGGGCTTTAAAGAGGGTTGTAGAAAAGCAAGCCCTGCAATCTTAGAGCCGATGATGAAAGTTGAAGTTGAAGTTCCGGAAGAGTACATGGGTGATGTTATCGGTGACCTTAACCGTCGCCGTGGACAAGTAAATGCAATGGGTGATAGAAGCGGAAACAAAATTGTTGATGCTTTCGTCCCGTTGGCTGAGATGTTTGGTTACTCAACCGATCTTCGTTCTGCTACTCAAGGACGAGCTACATACTCTATGGAATTTGATCACTATGAAGAAGTTCCAAAAAATGTATCTGAAGAGATAATTAAAAAGAGAAACGGCTAATTCCTTATTATCTTGCCTCCTTTGGGAGGTATTATCTACCTCCTTCTACAAAAAAATCTAAATTTTACGATTTATTAGCACTATTTCTATTTTTTATATAAAATATAAACTTAACAATCACTCTTAAGGACACTATTACTATATAAACTAAAGATGTCCAAAGTAGAGGATGCAAAAAATTCCCTTGCTGCATAATTGAGTCGATTCTTTGCAGAGGCGAATGCAAAAGGTCTGAGTGCTGTAAAACCGATAGCACCAACAAGATTGAGAAGAAGTAAATTAGTTCAATTTTTATTTTTTTAATCATGATGCAATTATATCTAGTATAATTAAAAAAATAAAAAAGTCAGGTAGAAAAATGAAAAACTTTATACTTATAACTCTACTCTCCTTGATTCTCTCTGCTCAAAATCCTACTATATACTCTCAGCTTGGTGATCAGATTTATAATAATGCTCAAGCGATACATAAACTAAAAGATATAGATAAATTTTCCCAATATAAAAAAGAGATACAAGAGTATATCAAAGATGTCAATAGCACAAAGCTAAATGGATTTGCGATAGAGTTAGGGGACAAAAGTATAGATAATTTAGAGTACTTGCAGAAGTTAAGAGAGTTGTCAAAAAAAGATATAAATTTTACAAGAATCGCTAAAAATAGTTTTCAAGAGGCTATTAAAGAGGGCAATAGTAGGCTTTTTGCAGAAATTTTAAATTCCGGCATAATTAAAATTGATGACTATAAGGATGAGATTTTTGAATTTTACTCCCTGTTTAAAGATGAGATTTTTCTATCAGATGAAGTAATGTCATTTATACAAAGCGAGTTAGAAAAACAAAAGAGCAAGCAAGAAGCTAAAGGAGCGGCAAGAAAAGAAGAGACTCAAGCGCAAAGAATAAAATGGCTCAGAGAAAAAGATAGAGCAAAAGAGCAGAAGATAAAAGAACTTTTAGAAGAGGAGCTTCTTAAGAAAAAAAGAGAGATAAGAGAGCATCAAAAGGAGGAGCTTTTAGGTAACTAGCCATTTTGGCTCTTCATATATACTCGGTCTGCCATCAAGGGTTTTATATGGTTTATAGTGAGATTTATAAGATAGAGAGGGACACTCTTTAACATAGTAACCTAGATAGATCCACCTTTTGTTGCTTCTTTTTGCAAACATTATCTGATTATATAAAGAGAGCTTACCTAGAGAGTAGCCTCTATACTCAGGGTCATAATAGAAATAGATGGAGGATACTCCGTCATCTAGCACATCGATTAAGTCAACTCCTATAAGTTTCTCTTCATGAAAGTATAAAACCTCGTAACCGAAATCATTTGGAGCATCTACAAAAGAGGCGTAGTAGCTTTGTGCAGATGAAGGTGAGTAGTCCCAATTTTTTTTCTCGCCCATAAAGAGATGATACTTTTCAAAGAGTGCCAAGTGTGTCTTGCTTATGGTTGGTCTTTGTATGTAGCTTTTAATCTCTGCGGCTTTTCTTATAACTCGTCTTTGCGAGGAAGAAAATTTAAAATTTTGCACATCTATTTTTATGCTTTTGCACTCATCACATGAAGAGCATATCGGTCTAAAGAACATTCTACCAAATCTTCTATAGCCGCGCTCAATCAAATCTTGGCAATGAGCAGTAGAGCACTCCTCGATGAGTTTGTAGTGAGTGGTTTGATTTTTATCGGATAAATATGAGCATTTATCGTTGACTTTAAACTCTTTAAGTATATTCATACTGGAAGTTTGACATAATTAATATTAGAAAAAGGTATATAAATGAAAGAGATATTTAAAAAGTATAAAACTGTTATTTTTAGGACAGTCGGTGCAATAATGCTTTTAATTGGGTTTGTTCTATATTTCTGGGTTACTCCAAAAGAGGTTATGAGTGAAAACGAAATAGCAGCGGCAAATGTTGCAAGGATGGAGGCAAGTGTTCGCGGTAACTTCGCGCCTTCAAAACAGAGTTCAAAGCCTGATACTTCAAAGTTTCTAGAGAAGCTTAAAAATGCACAAAAAGCGCAAATTCAGTACTTAACTATACTAAGCATGGTTTTTGGAGTTCTTTTTTTAGGCTACAGTTTTATCTCAAAACCTAAGAGCGATTCTCTAAAAAAATCTACGAGCGATTTTGAGAAATAAGCACATCCTCTATAATTTTATCTATATTGCCGTCAAGTATTTCAGTGACGTTTGAGTATGCTACACCGCTTCTTGTATCTTTAATCTGCTGATAGGGTTGCATAACGTAAGAGCGTATCTGATGACCCCAACCTATCTCACTTTTTGCTATGCCGTCTGCTTCTGCTTTTTGATTTTCAAGCTCTAGTTCATAGAGTCTTGACTTTAGCATCTTCATGGCAGTAGCTCTGTTTTTATGCTGACTTCTATCATTTTGACACTGCACAACTATACCGGTTTGTATATGGGTTATTCTAATAGCTGATTCAGTTTTGTTTACATGCTGACCTCCGGCACCGCTTGAGCGGTATGTGTCAACACGAATATCTTTATCTTCAATCTCTATATTTATATCATCATCAACTTCAGGCGAGACCATCACAGAGCTAAAGGAGGTGTGTCTTTTTGCATTAGAGTCAAAAGGCGATATACGAACAAGCCTATGAATACCGTTTTCTACTTTGAGATATCCATAGGCATTTTCACCCTTGATAAGCAAGGAGACATCTTTTATGCCTGCCTCATCACCTGCTTGATAATCAAGTAGCTCAATGCTCCATCCCCGAAGCTCTGCAAATCTTTTATACATCCTAAGAAGCATAGATGCCCAGTCTTGAGACTCTGTTCCGCCTGCTCCGGGGTGAATAGATAAAATCGCATTATTTGCATCCATCTCTTGGCTTAGGAGCACTTCTATCTCCATAGCTCGTATGAAATCCTCAAGCTTTTGGGCACTCTCAAAACAGTCACTTATAGACTCCTCATCGCCCTCTTCTTTAGCCATCTCATAGAGTTCTTTGGCATCTTGAAGTTCATTTTTAGCAACACTATATTTTTTAAGTTTTCGCTCGCATTGAGTTTTTTCCTTTTGAACTACTGCTGCATTAGAGGCATCATCCCAAAAATCTTGTCTATTTTCAAGCTCTGTAATCTCATCTAAGCGAGCTTGAAGCTTATGAGGCTCAACTACATCAGTAATGTTGTCCATTTTATTAGAGAGGTTTTTTAAAAGTTCTGTATATTCATAATTATCCATAAATCAATCCAATAGTGTATAATTTCGATTATATTAAATTGAGGCTTAAAATGAAGATTATTTCTAGTCCGGCAGAGTTAAAAAATTATCTTGTAGGTATGAACCAAAGTATTGGTTTCATCCCTACAATGGGCGCACTTCATGAGGGGCATATTGCACTTATAAAAAAAGCAAAAGAGCAAAATGAGATAGTTGTAGTCTCACTATTTTTAAATCCTACGCAGTTTTTAAAAGATGAGGATTTAGAAAAATATCCGAAAAAGGATGAAGCTGATAAAAAGATATGTGAGTTAAGCGGTGTTGATATTATGTTCTTTCCTCAAGTAAGCGATATGTACGGAGTTGATGAGGTCTCTGTTTTGGCTCCAAAAATAAGAGGCTATGTTTTAGAGGGAGAGAGCAGACCAGGGCATTTTAACGGTGTTTTAACAGTTGTTATGAAGCTTTTAAACATAGTAAAACCGACAAGAGCCTATTTTGGCAAAAAAGATGCACAGCAGCTAAATCTTATCTCCTTAATGGTCAAACAACTTTTTATGGATGTGGAGATAGTCCCTGTCGATACCGTACGTGAAAAGGATGGACTCGCACTTAGTAGTAGAAATGTCTATTTGAACAAGGATGAGAGAGTAGAAGCGCTTAAAATAGCATCATCTTTGCGCAGAGCAAGTGCTATGGTAAGTAAAGGAGTCCTTAACTCTGAGGAGATAACTACTGCAATGAGGGAGACTTTGGCACCGTTAGAAATTTTTTATGTAGAGGTTTTAGACCGTCAATTTAACCGACTCTCGCATGTAGAGATAGCAAATACAGTTATTTTGGTTGAGGTAAAGGTGGGAACTACTAGACTACTTGACAATATTTGGCTTTAGGTGGCTCTCTTCGACTAAAGTATTTACAATATTTTTAAAGACGGGTACAGCTGTTTGAGAGGCAAATTGGCTCTTTTTTGGACGAATGACGATTACTCCGATTGTGTATCTTTCTGTTTTGTCGTTTGCAAAGCCGATAAAGGCAGTATTGTACTCATTAACATACTTTTTCCCCTCAACTATATGCGCAGTTCCTGTTTTGCCCCCGATCTCTAAACCGGCAGTTTTTGCTTTTATGCCCGTTCCTTCATCTACAGTTTTTATTAAAATCTTTTTCATCCTATGCGCAGTTGAACTTTTTATGACTTGAGTCTGCTCATGTTGAGGAATAACTATCTCTCTGCCGCGATTATCGATAAAACGGTCAACTATTTTTGGAGTAACCATCCGGCCGTTGTTGTTAAAGACGCTATATGCACGAATAAGCTGCATGAGATTTGCATGCATTCCGTACCCATATGAGCATGTTGCCTTATAAATCTCATTTTCTAACTGCATAATATGAGGAATAGAGCCGGTTCTTTCATAGACAAGATCGGGCGTTGATTTAGATGCGAAGCCAAAATCAAGCAGACCTTGATTAAACTGGACACCGGATAGCCTTTGCGCAAGTTGAGCTATTCCTATATTTGATGAGTGCACAATTACATTCTCAGCAGAGAGCCAGTCAAATTTATGCTCATCGGTTATAACCTTTCTCCCAATTTTATAGCGTCCGTTATGCCCATTTACTAAATCATATGGATTAACAACTCCTTTATCTAAAAGAAGTGCAAAAACTATACTCTTTATAACGCTTCCCGGCTCAAAGCTATACTCTGTCATGGCACTGTTTAGAGAAGGGTAGTCGCTCTTTTTTATAGCTTTTGGAAGATATCTATTTGAGCTTGCCATGGTAATTATGTTGCCATTTTTTGTATCCATTACAGCAGTTATTATCTCTTTTGCATCAAGTTCAACTTTCATCTTATCAAGCATCTTCTCAATTCGTAGTTGAAGGCTAACGGGTATATTTAGTTTTACATCAAGACCTTTTATCTCAGGTTTTGTAAAACTATCTTTGTTTAAGATTATATAGCCGTTTACATCTCTTGGCCCTTGACTTAGCTCATCTTGCTTTGCTTGAAGCTCATTCTCAAACTTTTTCTCTATACCCTTGATACCTTTTATATAGGTATAGCCATCATCTTCAGCTTTTTGCGGGTAGCCTATTATAGGGGTTAAAAGATTGTTGTATGGATACTCTCTGCTCTCTCCGCTCTCGATGATATTTAAGCCATGAAGGGATGTTTTTCCTGTGATTGGATTTTTTATTTCCATAAAAACATTAAGACGTCTTAGCTCATAAGCGAGTTGCTTGAGATATTGAGCCTGCTTTTGTTCTACATTATAACTAAGGACTACAACACCTTTTTGCTTACTTATCTTCTCTCTTATCTCTTTTGCGTCAATACCTGAGTAAATACTAAAGAGCTCTATAAAAAGTTCTCTTTTTTTAGGGTCTATGTAGTGAGTATTTACAACAGCTTTGTAGAGTTTTACAGTGGATGCTATATGAAAGCCGTCAGCACTTATGATTGAGCCTCTAGTTGCTTTAGAGCTCTCTTTTGTATAGAGCGAGGGGAGGTCACGTGGCTTTAGTGTTGCAATAAGCATCACAAACAGAAATAGTAAAAAACCCAGCACAATTAGGGAGTATAAGATAAATATTTTTTTACTTTTGTTTTCTCTGTTTTGGTTATTCATATTTTATGCTGTCTTAATTTTTAGTGGATTATAGCATTTTATGATAATGATGCATGTTAAGGTTTTTTGAGCAGAGCAGAGATTTAGTTTTATAAAACGGTTTTAGAGTTGAGTTCTGCCAAGCTCTTTATATGCGTTGAGTGCTTTGTTGCGAATTTCAAGCATAAGCTTCATGCTAGTTTCTGCTTTTCCAATGGCAAGTGCGGCTTGATGTAAATCTTTTACCTGCCCTGTTGCTATATCTCCAACAGCTTTGTCGCCTTTTTCTTGAAGCTCATTTACTTCATTTATAGCAGATTTTAGGGTATCGGCAAAATCTTCTCCACCATTTCCCTCTATCTTGCTCTTTTGTTTTAACAGTTCGGCGGAAGATACGCCTGAAATATTCTCAATACTACTCATAATTTACCTCTATGTTATTGCAATAGTGAAATTGCACTGTTTGCCATGTTTTTAGAACTCTCAAAAGCGGCGACATTCGCCTGATAACTTCTAGTTGCTTCTACTAAATCGGCCATTTCTATAACAGGATTAATATTTGGATAAGCGACATAGCCGTTTGCGTCAGCATCTGGGTGTGCCGGATCAAATTTTAGTTTAGGTTCTCTGTCATCTCGCGAAATTTTATCAACTATAACGCTCATTATAGCAGGATTGACCTTTTTACCAAATTCACCCTCATTTAGCGGGTCTTGATACTGTGCGCTATCCGTCATGCCCTCTACTGCCTGATTGAACTGCTCATTAAAGTTGATAGCTTTAAAAACTACCTCTTTTCTTCTGTATGGCCCGCCCTCTTCAGTTCTAGTAGTCTGTGCATTTGCTATATTTTGAGAGATTGTGTTTACTCTTACTCTTTGAGCTGAGAGCCCGTAACCGCTAATATCAAAACTGCTTAAAAAATTTGACATATTCTATCCTTAACTAACTTTTGAAGATGAGTCTATAACACTCTTGAAAATATCTGAGTTTTTCTTCATGGCACCAATAAGAGCATTAAACATAATGGAGTTTTTACTCATCTCTGTAGTCTCTACATCCAAGTCCACGCTATTGCCGTCATTTCTTGCCATGTGACCGTCTCTAAAAAATGTTTTAGCTCTTGAAGAGCTACTCTCATCAGCTAAGGGGAGATGAGCACTATCTGTCTGAGCCATCTGTAGCTTTAAAGAGCCTTGGTTTTGAATCTTTGCGCTCTCGTTTGCCAGTGCATCTTCAAATCGTATATCTCTTGGTCTATAGTAAGGAGTATCGGCATTTGCAATGTTTGAGGATATCATATCTTGACGAATAGCCCTGTAGTCAAGTGCTTTTGCTGCAAGATGGTGTGAAGCAGATATCTCAATGCTCATGTAAACTCCTTTTTTAAATTTAAACGATGTCGGAAGTAATTCCGCCATCTACGCTAGCCGCTAAGGCACTGAAGCTTGACACTTTCGTGTCAGAAT
Organism: Sulfurimonas sp.; assembly: GCF_023229025.1. Classification (GTDB taxonomy): domain Bacteria; phylum Campylobacterota; class Campylobacteria; order Campylobacterales; family Sulfurimonadaceae; genus Sulfurimonas. The sequence goes on along the minus strand of NZ_JALOAA010000004.1, from coordinate 28,184 downwards.
TTGGTTTATTGCATAACCTAAACTTGTAAGTAACACAAAACAAGCAATTAAAGTTCCAATATGCATTTTAAATCTCTTAAGCAATAATTAATCATAGATACTTCATAATGTTTGCCAAGGTTACAAGAGTAACCCAAATTTTTGTTTATACAAGGAGTTCTTATGAAAAGAGCCGGTTTTACTATGATTGAGTTGATATTTGTTATCGTTATTTTAGGTATTTTAGCAGCTGTTGCTATTCCAAGACTTGCTGCGACTCGTGATGATGCAAAAGCAACTGCGGCGATGGCAAATTGGAAGAATGCTGTAAATCAGATTCAATCTACTGCTACTGCTACTGGAGCTGTCCCTGATTTGACTACTCTTATTGATGGAAGTGATACATTAGCAGTTACTGGTACAACTATAACTGCTCAAATAGAAAGTGGTGGTGCTACAAGTACTTGTGCTATAGGTACAGTTGCAACTGATGCAAATGGAAGTACATTAACTATTTCTGGTGTAGATACATCTGGTACTGGTCCATGTGTATTATTTGAAACAGTAACAGAAGGCGCTATACAGTTAACAGGTTCTAGCGTAACTCGTTAATATTTTCTCGTTCCCAAGCTTTACTTGGGAACAGATAGATAAAAGTAGTTATTTTTAAGTTATTTTAGAATAGTTTTAAAGTTATTACGTAAGGTTTTTTATGAGATTTTCTCGCGGTTTTACTATGATAGAGATGGTTTTTGTTATCGTAGTTCTTGGTATTTTAGCCGCTATTGCTATTCCTAGACTTGCAGCAACAAGAACGGATGCAGAGATAAGTAAAGGTCGTGCAGATGTTGCTTCTGTTCGTTCGGGCATTATTAGTGAGAGACAGAGCAGGATAATACAGGGCGATTCTGACTGGATTACAGCTGCCAACTTGGATAACGGCGGTTTGTTTGGCGGTGTTCTTATGTACCCTGTAGCAAATGAGCCTGGAGTAAATGGTAAATGGAGCGCTGAGGCCGGAAGCGGAACATATGTCTTTAGGGCAGGAAATGTGGATACAACTTTTACTTATAATCCAGCAAGTGGAACTTTTACTTGTGTTGCTGGTAACGGCAACTGTAACATTCTTGTCAATTAAATCTATTTAGATTAAAAATCTGCACAAAGTTGCAGCGACTCTCTTTTTATATTGGACAACCTAAAATTTTGTATTACTATAGCATAGCACTTCTCAACTCTCCTCTAGAACCTTTTACATATCAAAGCCCTGATATTATTGAACTTGGCACAAAAGTAAAAGTACAGGTTAGAAACAGAGAAATTGACGGGGTTTTGCTAGCTACATGTGAAGAGCCAGATTTTAAAACTAGTGAAATTTTAGAAGCTTATAACTTTATATATGTGCCAAAACAGCTCGCTCTTGCAAAGTTTATCTCATCTTACTACATCTGTTCACTTGCTGAGGCACTGGGATTGATGACTCCTTATGCAAAAGAGAGTGTTGATGCCTCGTTTGAGTTTAAAGACATAGATATAAACCTATCGCAAAAGCAAAAAGATGCGCTTAAGTTTTTAAAAGAGCATAAAGTCTCTCTCCTTTTTGGAGATACCGGAAGCGGAAAGACAGAGATTTATATGCGTTATTTTGAGGAGATGATGCAAAAGAAGAAGCGTTCTATTTTTCTTATGCCGGAAATCTCACTTACTCCTCAAATGAGTCAAAGACTCCATTGTCACTTTGGAGATGCGGTTGTTATGTGGCACTCAAAACTTACCCCAAAACAGAAAAAAGAGGCACTTGCAAAGATTTATAATGGAAGTGCAAAGATAATCGCAGGTCCTCGTTCGGCTCTTTTTTTGCCCATAAAAGATTTAGGTCTGATTGTAGTAGATGAGGAACATGATGATAGTTATAAATCATCTTCAAGACCGCGCTACAACGCAAGAGATATAGCTATATATATGGGAAAACTTTACGGAGCTAGTGTTGTTTTAGGGAGTGCCACCCCAAGCCTTACTACTTATGTAAAATTTCCTCATGTACGGCTTAAGGGTGGATATTTTGCTTCAAAAAAAGAGTTTGTTTATGAGCGTTCTATCGAAAAACTATCGCCGATGATACTTGAGAGTCTCAAAGAGGCACTAAAGGCAAAAGAGCAGGCTATACTTTTTCTTCCGACCCGTGCAAACTTCAAGTATCTCATATGCGCTGATTGCGGACATACCTATAAATGTCAATTTTGCAGTGTAGGTATGAGCATACATCAAAAAACACGCTCTCTAAGTTGTCACTACTGTAACTTTGCTCAAGCTATCCCTCAAGTTTGTTCAGAGTGTAACTCACCTAATCTTGTAAGCTCAAGACTCGGAACAGCCGAGGTTGTAAAAGATATAAATAGTGAGTTTAAAGAAGCTGTGGTAGAGCAGTTTGACAGAGATGTTATTACTACGGCAAATAAACTAAAACGCGCTCTCAAGAGCTTTAATGATAAAGAGATAGATATACTTGTAGGAACTCAGATGATTAGCAAGGGGCACGATTATCATGGTGTCTCTTTGGCTGTTGTTATGGGGCTTGACAATATGCTTAACATGAGTGACTACAGAGCAAGAGAAAAAGCACTCTCAACACTTATCCAAGTAGCGGGAAGAAGCGGACGAAAAGATAGTGCAAGAGTTTTAGTTCAAACATTTAATCAAGATTTTTTTAATACTTATATCGATAAATATGAGGATTTTTTAGAAGAGGAGAAAGAGTATAGAAAAGAGCTATATCCGCCATATAAAAAGTTGTGCCGTATTCTATTTTGGCATAAAAACGGCATTAAAGCTCAGGATGAGATGAAGAGCTCTTTAGAGTGTCTGCAAAAATTTTCCAACATCGAGGTAGTAGGATTTGGAAAGTGCGCTATTGAGAGAGTTGCAGATAAGTATAGATTTGAGATACTTCTGCGCTCAGATAAAAGTACTGATATTATCAGAGCGGTTTTAGCATGTAAAACACCTATTGCCGAGATAGATATGGACCCTATAGAGTTTACTTAGCCGAATCAAAAAACCAATAAAATGCCATCATAACGCCAGTGGTCTTTTGGTACCCCTCATCAAACATAAATGCTCTTGCATTTTTTGTCGGAATATAGACTACTTCTATATCTTCATCATCCAATCCTCCTCCATCGTCTATCTTCATGGAGTCATCACAAGTTGCATAGTATATAGTTTGAAAAGTTCCAGAGATTCCGACACTTGTGTAAAAAGAGCTAATTTTTTGCAGACTCTCTAGAGGTATATCATAACCGCACTCCTCTAACACTTCCTCTTTTGCAATTTGTGCATTGCTCATATTTTTATCTACTATTCCGGCACAGAGTTCGTACATCATCGGGTTATTTGGATTTTTATTTAAAACAGTTGCGCGCATCTGCTTTACAAGTACAAAAGCATCTTTTTGGCTATGCCATAGTAAAACGGCAACACTATCATGTGTCAAAACTGCTTCCCACTTCCTCTGAACTCCCCCAATAGAGTAGTCTATTAAAATCGGTTTTATAAAATTAGGTTCTCTAAGAGCTTGAATCCGGTTTATCTTGTACACAATACTCTCCATTGTAGAAATAGCAGATAGATTGAGAAGTAGATACTCTTGCATACTTTGTCTCATTGGCAATATGCAGAGCTATGCTCTCATCATAATTAGATTTTAGTTTTAAAAATGCACTTTTTTCTGCACCTGATAATTTTTTGGTAGCAACTTGAACAACTCTTAGAGGGTCAATAGCTCGACCGTTACTATAGAGTCCAAAATGAAGATGTGGACCGGTAGAGAGACCCGTGCTTCCTACATAACCTATAATCTGCCCTTTTTTTACATAAGAACCTTTTCTTATCCCTTTTCTAAATGAGCTTTGATGAGCATAAAGAGTCATGTATCCGTCACTATGCTGTATTTTAATCATCTTTCCATAGCCTCTTGTACGACCCATATAGACAACTCTTCCACTTCCTGCAGCCGCAATTGGAGTACCGCGAGAAGCAGCGTAATCAACACCTAGGTGAGCACGATATTTTTTTAAAATAGGGTGATATCTTCTTTTTGTAAATTTTGAGGATATTCTAGCGCTTCTAACAGGATTTCCAAGTAAAAACCCTTCTACCTCTTTTGCATCTTCATTATAAAATCTACCGTCATCATTTAAATAGATATAGTGTTTCTTACCTCTCATCTCTATCATGGCAGCTTTTAGAGTAGGCATGGAGAAAGGTTTTCCAAGTCTATACTTCTGCTCATATATCATAGCAAGCGTATCGCCTTTTCTTAAGTCTCTTTTGAAGTCTAGAGAGTGTTTAAAGCTTGATACAAAAATGGTCGCAAGTTTTGTAGAGCCGGTCTCTCTTATGATGTCTAGATATGGAGAGTGCTTTATTTTAAGAGTAAATGCTTCAACTCTTGTTTCACTTATAATCGGTACTGTTTCAAAAAGATACTCTGAGTTATGTTTGTATATATGAATTTGTAGTTCATCGTTAAGCGGTATAAAAATCTGGTCAATATTGTTGTTTTTATCTCTTGAGATCTGATAGTGAACGCCTGAATATATCTCCTCGGTGAGTTGTTGTTCATCTTCATCTAAATTATAGTAAAGATGTTTTAGAGGAAGATTGTTTTTCTCTAAAAAGTCAAGGTATGTCTCCCCGTTACTCCAGCGAAATGTTTCAACTTGTGCCGCAAACAGCGGTATAGTGAATAAAAAAAGTATAAAAAATCGTATCATATATATAACCATAAATATAAAATTTTAAAAATAATTTTAAAACTCTAACAAAATTTGCCTTAGTATGAGGTTTGTTTGCTATAATCGCACTATATTATTTACAAAGTAGTGAAAATGAAATATCTGTTTATGCTTTTTATTATAGCCTTAGAGCTTTTTGGAGTTGTTGTAAAGTCTCCCGTAGTGGGAATAAACGAAGATGCAACAGAAGTTACAATCAATATTGAAAAAATTGATGTCGGAGTGAGCGGTTTTATTGTTCATGGGATAGACTCAGAGCATACGACAATTTTAAAAAATGCCGTAGTTAAGAGTTTTGATGAGCAGAATAAAACTGCTAAAGTTACAATAAGTGAGTTTAGTGGACTTAGCAGTAGTGCTCTGCCAAGCGGAAAATGGAGTGTGAAGGTCGGAGATACTGCTGTTTTAGCTTTTGGATATACAAGAGGACTTTTAATCGCTCCAAACGAGGAGATATACTACAAAATTACGAAAAGCTCTAAACTTCAGTGGATACATCCAGATATTTTTGCGACTATTTTATCATTTAATGGGCATCCGACACCGCTTAGAAGTGATTTTGAGGAGATGAGCTCTAGCACTTCGGTTGGTCTTGTTTTTATCTATTTAGATGAGAGAGTCTATACGCTTGATGCAAAGAGTTTTAAAATACTTGCTACTACTGAGGCAAAGCTTGAGCAAAAAGAGGTAAATCTACCTTTTCACACAAGAGTGCAAAAGATTAGTGCAAATTGGTGGGGAGAGGGAAGCAGTGAGCTAGAAGAGTATGAGCCTCACTACTATGAGCTTATGATAAAAGCAAACCCTAACAACAGAGAACTTTACGATGCGGTAAAGAGTGGCGGTAAAAAATTGCAAGATTTAGTAGAAGAATTTGATATTAAAGGGTAGATAATGATTGATGCAAAACATTTGACATATTTTAAAGAAGTTGTTGGAGATGAGAATATCTATAGTGACAAAGCTCATCTGCTAGCCTACTCTTATGATGCAACAAGAGAGCGTTTTGAACCTGATGCGATTATTTTTCCAAGAGATGAAGATGATATAAGTAAAATTTTAAAGTACTGCAATGAGCATAAAATAGTTATAGTTCCTCGCGGTGCAGGAAGCGGTTTTACAGGCGGAGCACTTCCAAGCAGCGGCGGAATTGTTCTGGCGTTTGAGAAGCATATGAACAAAATTCTTGAGATTGATATGAAAAATATGGTCGCAATAGTTCAACCCGGTGTGATAAATATGGACCTGCAGCGTGCAGTAGAAGAGGTGGGGCTCTTCTACCCGCCCGACCCCGCAAGTCAAGAGTACTCAAGTATCGGCGGAAATGTGAGTGAAAATGCAGGCGGTATGCGCGCCGCTAAGTATGGAATCACAAAAGATTATGTAATGGCAACACGTGCAGTGCTTCCAAACGGCGATATTATTAAAGCAGGAAAAAGGACTATTAAAGATGTAGCAGGTTATAACATCAGCGGTATTTTAATAGCAAGCGAAGGAACTTTGGCTGTACTTAGTGAGATAACTCTAAGACTTATCCCAAAACCAAAGATGACAAAAACCGCAATGGGAATCTTTAGCAGTGTTAATGAAGCTATGAATGCCGTATATAAGACAATGGCAAGCGGTATAACGCCTGTTGCTATGGAGTTTTTGGATAATTTGACTATCCGCGCAGTTGAGCAGACGTTTAACAAAGGACTCCCTGTTGATGCAGGCGCTCTTTTGGTAACTGATGTAGATGGGAACTTAGAGGTAGATCTTGATTTTCAGCTCTCCCAGATTGAGAAGGTCTTTAAAGAGAATGGTTGCTATGAGTTTAAAATTGCAAAAGATAAAGATGAGGCAGCCGATCTCTGGTTTGCAAGACGTAACGCTTCACCCGCACTAAGTGTTTATGGAAGCAAAAAATTAAATGAAGATGTAACCGTTCCACGCTCAGCTTTGCCTGAACTTTTAGAGAAGTTTTATGCAATAGCGGATAAGTACAACGTCAAAATTCCATGTTTTGGGCATACGGGAGATGGAAATGTTCATACGAATGTAATGGTGGATGGAAAAGACCCTGAGCAGGTAAAAATTGCATATCAGGCTATAGAAGAAGTTTTTCAAGCGACCATTGATTTGGGTGGAACTCTAAGCGGTGAACATGGCATAGGGCTAGCAAAAGCGCCTTACATGTCAATGGCGTTTACTCCCGAAGAGATGGCACTTTTTAAAGCTATCAAGATGGCATTTGATCCAAATAATATTTTAAACCCATCAAAGATGGGATTAGAATGAGGTTTTCATCTTCTCATCTTTGATTAGGCTCTGATCAAAACATACGACTTGATTTCTACCATGCTCTTTTGCATGGTATAGAGAAATATCCGCATATTTAATACACTTCCAGATACTATCGCTATCATCCGGAAACATAACCGCTCCGACGCTAAGTGTTTTACTAAAAGTCTCAGAACCGGCACTTATCTTCTGTTTGGCAAAATTTGTACGAATTTTTTCTGCAACCTCTTTTATATACGCCTTATCGCAGTTATGCAGAAGTACTATAAACTCTTCACCGCCAAATCTAACGGCAATATCTGAGGAGCGGATTGACTCCTTGATTACTCTTGAGACTACTCTTATCGCTTCATCTCCCACATCATGTCCATATGTATCGTTAATCATCTTGAAAAAGTCTATATCAATCATCAAAACTCCATATGGGATATTACTTCTTAATGCTTGTGGAATTGCTGTCTCTGCAAACTCATCAAGGTATTTACGATTGAACATTCCGGTTAGCTGATCTACTCTAGCCATTTTGTTTAGTATCTGCATAAGTTTTTTACTGACAATTGCAGGTCTTGCCGTAGCTATATAATCTTCTATCAAGCCGGCTAGTTTTCTAACCCTGAGGCTCTCCTCTTTATCTTGTGTAACTACAGAAATTATAAGGTTTAACTCATTTGAGATTGAGAAAGGAAGACATAGATACTCTAAATTGGGCTTATGAAACTTACTGCATGTCTCATCAAAGATTGTTGAATCAACTATGCTGTTTATTCTGTCTGCTCTGCACTCTCCATCAGCCAAATCACAGTGACAGCCGTTTACGCTGTAAACAACTTTCTTAATGCCGCTAAGTGCATCTGCTTCTATGATAGTAAAGTCACTGAGCTTAAATTTTGTTTTAAAGACATATGCTAATCTATCGTATATATCTTCTAATTTTTCATCATGCTCAATCGTCTGTTTAAATTTATAGATTTCTGAGAGCTTATCTATGGTGTCATTAATATTTACAAGCGGGTCATGAGATACCTCTTTGTTTTTGTTTTGAACAAAAATATATACTTTTTTGTCAATCTCATCAAATACTTTTTGAAGTTTCTCAAGGAGGGAGTTGAGCATATTTGCAACAGATTTGCTCTCCTCAAGCTCTCCTCCATCAACCCTTTTTGAGTAGTTACCGCTATACGCAGCCATCATGACATCTCTGATGGAGTAAAAAATATTAATATATGGTTTTAGAAATTTATTTACCACTAGGAGTACCGCTGCCATAATAAGTAGAGCCAAAAGTGCAGTATATCCCACTGTAGTAAAACTGCTTCCCCTAATATCGCTAATGTCAATTACCATACTTATAGCTCCAAGGACCTCTCCTTCTTTGGCATCATGGCAAGACATGCAGTTTGTGTCGCCAAATGAGGAGGCTTTATATGGTATAGTCATACGTATTGTACTTTTAACGGCAGTCTCAATAATCTCTTGTTCTGTTTTTCCGCTTGCGAGTACTTTTTTGTCTATTTTGTCTCGGGCAATCTCGTTATTAAAACCTTCTCCATACTGTTTAATTACTGTCGGTGCTCTAGCAACCCAGAGGGCAGAAATATTTTCAATATTTTCTATATGATTTAAGAAATAGAGCCGCTTATCCATTATGCCGTTAACCATATGTGAGGTTAGACCGCTCTTTACAACTTCAGCAGTCAGCATGGCTCTTTTTTGAGCACTCTCTATGCCGAAGTTTCTAAAACTAAGTGAAACAATTATAATCATCGATATAAAAAATACCAAAAAGAGTCCGGATAGAATCAATGTGATTTTTTGCCTTGTGCCCATTGTAGCAACCTTTGTTCTTTTGTGTTGTGTTAAAATATAATTTTTGCTTATTATAACACAGAGATAAAAAAAATAAGTGATGATGTGTCATAATAAAGTTATCAATTTGCCAAAAGGGTGTTTTTTGTTTCAAATAATTAAAAAAATCTATAAATATATAAGACTTTTCGTAATCTCATTTATAGATAGAGACCTTACTTTTTATGCGGCAAGTCTTAGTTTCTATACAATTTTTACACTAATTCCGCTTCTGCTAATTATGCTTACCGTCTTTACCTCTATGCCGAGTTTTTCAGGGTATTATGAGAAGATTCAAGAGTTTATGTTCTCAAACATAATGCCGGTAAACTCAGACTCGTTAATGAAATATATAAACGGTTTTTTACAAAACTCCGTAGAGATGAGCATGATAAGTTTTGTGGTGGTGATTGTCTCTTCCCTTCTGTTTTTTCAAAATTTTGAATATATTGCAAATAAGATTTTTCATGTAAAAAAAAGAGGTTTTTGGGAGTCTGTGACAACTTTTTGGACGCTTCTTACCTTAACGCCTATAGGTCTTGGAGTCTCTTTTTATATAACCGGATATGTCGCCTCTTTGATGTCAGGTAGTGAATATACATCCGGTATCAATATTCTTCCTTATGTTCCCTATCTCATTATATGGGCGCTCTTTTTTCTAATATTTCAAATTTCGGCAAATACAAAAATCAATACAAAAGCCTCACTAATAAGCTCATTTATTACTTCCATCGCTTTTAGCATTGCCAAAAACGGCTTTATCTACTATGTCTTTTATAACAAAGCATATGCAACGATATATGGCTCTTTTTCTATCGTTATGTTTCTGTTCTTATGGATTTATGTATCGTGGATTATATTTGTATATGGACTAAAGCTATGCTACATGATAAATCGCGTATATGAAAAGAGACAAAGCAAAGCCCAGAAGCAACCTCATGCAGAGCCTGTTAAAAATAGCTCCAAAGGAGAGGAGGAGATAGAGAAAAAATAGATATTGATTAAGTGTTATTAAAACTCCATCCTCTCCCAGCTTTAAAAGCCATAGCAAAGCGGGGTCAAAAATATCTCCAAACCCGACTATATGAAGAAGTATACTTAGCGGATAGAAGAGAGTAAAGAGTGTTGTCCATAAAATAGAGAGCGGATGGTAGATACTGAAATTTTCAAAAATTGCCAAAGAGAAGGGAAGCATTAAAAGATATACCCAAACCGGCAGAAGTATAAATTGCCAAACTTTGCTTAAGTGCTTAAAGTGAATTAAAAATAAAAATATATAAAAAACCCCGCTTGCCGAGAGCCAAAAACCAAGAGAGAAGAGTAGGCGGGGAAAGAGTGCTAAAAGAAGCAAGATTGTTAAAAACAGAGTCTGCATTGAGATTATCTTTATCCCTCTGTCATAAAGAATAAAACCGACAACAAGCATACCAAAAGCCCGAATCAGCGATGGCGGCGAATCTAAAAAGAGCATATATGTAAAAAGAGCAAGACCAACAAGCATAAAAAGGTCAAACTTAGAGTTTCTGTATGGGAAAAATCTATCCTGAAAAAAGCCATAAAGAGGACGCATGATAAAAAACAAAATAGCACTTAGTACACCTAGATGAAAACCGCTTATTGCAAGAAGGTGTGATACGCCCAGCGTTGAGAAGATTTTTTGCAACTCTATATCCAGCGGGGTTGCCGTGTAGAGTGCTTGATATATATTTTGAGGCTCTTTTTCTTTATGCATGGAGGAGATATAATCGTTAAGGTTTTGTTTTGTGCTACTTGTACTCTTTATCTCTGTGATTTTACTGTATCCGTAAAAGGTAGTGAGGTATTTGTAGAAGTTTAAATCTTTAGGCCAGATTTCAATCTCTACCTCTTGGTTTTTTAAATCTTGTAGGGATTTTTTGGCTGTTGTGTAAAAAATGAGATTGTCTTTGCTTTTTAGTTTTAGTACTTGATACTCTCTGTTGTTTTTACTTTTGGTGTACTGTTTTAAAACGGTAGCATCAAGAAGAGCCGAGTCAAAATTTGTAAATTTTTTATAGTTTATATACTCTAGAGAGAGTGAAAAAATAAGGATAAAAGAGACAATAGAGATAAGAAATAAAGAGTCGCGTTTTGAAGCAAAAAGCGAGACTCTCTCTATCATCTTTTATCAAAGAGGCGGCATAGATACTGAATCATTTCCAATGTCAATATTTGCAGAGCGCATATCTACATTTTCAAAAACTGTCTCTATCCCTTTTTTCCCATCAACAAATTTTGTTAGTTTTTTCTGGAAAATAAGCTTTACATGCCCTGTTGGACCGTTTCTCTGTTTTCCAATAATTATTTCGGCATCCTCTTCCTCTTTTTCGATATAGGTTGGAATGAACTCTTTGCCTTCTGCTTTTGCCGCTTTTTCACGCTCTTTCTCCTCCTTGTAGAGGTAGACGTCATCACGGTAAACAAAGAGGATAATATCGGCATCTTGCTCGATTGAGCCGGACTCACGAATATCGCTTAACATAGGGCGTTTGTCGTTTCTAGACTCTAATCCACGGTTAAGCTGAGAGAGCGCAACTATGGGCATATTGAGCTCACGTGCGAGCATTTTTAGCCCGCGGGAGATTTCTGAAACCTGTAGGTGTCTATCTTGATTTCCGACTCCTTGCATAATTTGAAGGTAATCAATTACCGCTATCTCAATCTCTGGATGCTGATTTTTGAGTTTTCTTAGTTTTGAGCGGAGTTGGTTTATATTTATACTTCCTTGATCATCGACAAAAAGTTTTGCATGATTCATCTTATCAATTGCTCCGTTTAACGAACTCCACTGATCATCATTCATATCTCCTACGCGGAGTTTTTGAAGAGGAATAGATGTCTGAATAGATAGAAGCCTTAGCATAAGCTGTTCAGCAGGCATCTCAAGCGAGAAAAATGCAACGCCTTTATCTTGAGATATAAGAGAGTTTACGGTATTTAATACAAAAGATGTCTTGCCCATGGCAGGGCGAGCGGCAATTATTACCAAGTCCCCTTTGCCAAACCCCGTAGTCATCTTGTTTAGCTCATGAAAGCCTGTGTCAACACCGACTAAGACGCTGTTGCCTCTAGCTTTCATCTCTTTGATGTACTCCATGGTGTCATATGTCATCTTAGGGGAGTCTTTGAAGTCGCTTGTCTGATTCTCTTGAGTTATTTCATAGAGTTTTTTCTCTACAATATCGACAACTTCGGCAGATGGAAGCTCTTCTTCTACCGTTACTCTCTTAATCTCGGTTGTAAGTGTTAAGAGATGGCGTTTAAGAGATTTGTCTTTTATCTCATCAACATAAGCTTTGGTGTTTGATATAGGGTTTGCTGAGAGAATTTCAAGCATAACGCTCTCATCAAATTTTTTCATCTTAAGGAGCTCTTTTTTGATAAACTCCTCATCAATGGGCTGATCTTTTTGTAGAAGAAGAGTCATGGCTTTAAAGATATCTTGATGAGCAGGAAGGTAAAAATCATCCTTCTTTAGAGTAACACTTAGTTCGTCAAACTGGCTCGGTTCAAAAACAATTGAGCTTAAAATGCTTCTCTCAAAAGCTAAATTATATAAATTTTCTTGCATTAGTGCGTATCCTTAGCCATTTTTTCTACCTCTTGTACAAATCTATCTACAAGTTCACTCTCATCAAGGTTTGCAACAACCTCGCCCTTTACCATAACAAGTCCCTTTCCTTTGCCATAAGCGATAGCGACATCTGCATGAGCGGCTTCTCCTATGGCATTTACGACGCACCCCATAACAGAGACGTTAAGAGGCGCTTTTATATGTGTAGTACGTCTCTCTATCTCGCCAACTGCCGTTACAAGGTCCGCCTCAATACGTCCGCAAGTCGGACATGAGATTATGTTTAGACCATCTTTTGCCGCACCGCTATCTTTTAGAATTGCACGCGCAACATTTATCTCCTCCTCTAGCTCTCCGGTTATACTCACTCGCATTGTATCGCCGATTCCATCAAGCAGAAGTGCGCCAAGACCTATTGAGCTTTTAACGGTTGCATGAAAGAGTGTTCCGGCCTCTGTTACTCCAAGATGAAAAGGGTAGCTGTTTTTAGGACGCAACATTCTGTAGGCATCGACTGTTCTTTGAACGTCGCTTGCTTTTAGTGAGATTTTAATATCATCAAAACCCAAATCTTCTAAAAACTTGATGTTGTACTCGGCGGATGCTACCATCCCCTCTGCGGTTTGTCCATATCTGCTTAAAAACTCTTTCTCCAAGCTTCCGGCATTTACACCGATGCGAATAGGGATATTTCTTGCTTGACAAGCTTTTACAACCTCTTTGACACGCTCTTTTGAGCCTATATTGCCCGGATTTATGCGAATGCAGTCTACGACCTCTGCGGCTACGAGGGCTAAACGGTGGTTAAAGTGGATGTCTGCTACAAGCGGAAGCGAGATCTGCTCTTTTATACTCTTTAGAGCAAGTGCATCTTCCATCTCCGGAACTGCAACACGCACTATGTCGCACCCTGCAAAATAAAGACGCTTTATCTGCTCGACGGTAGTAGTTATATCCGAAGTTTTTGAAAATGTCATAGATTGCACACTTATAGGTGCGTCACCGCCAACAGCAACATCACCTACAAAAATTTGCTTAGTTTTTACTCTTTTTATCATAAAGAGATTTTATCTCTTTTGGTATAAAAGAGTGCTTTATTTATTTTCACATGTTTTAAACATGTGAAAAATAGAAGGGGTTAAAATTTGAAAGTGAGGTTTGTGTAGGCAAATTTTAATAGCATTGTAATTATAAACATTTATAGTATAATCAGGATAAATTTCATATGATTTATCTTATAAATATTAAGAGAGTTACAAAAGATGCTTTTTCTACAAAATTGCCGACATATGGTCAAAAGAGGATAATCATGTCTGCAATAATCACAAATATTATAAAAATTTTAAATGATAATCAAAACTTGATAATACATTGTTATAAAAGCAGAGATGATTTGAGTTGTATTTCTGAAAAATTAGTAGATAAGATAAATGCTTATTTAAAAACAAAATCAGATGATGAAGCAAACCAAAAAGATCTCATCAGGTAGGCTATTAGAAAAGCACATGAACTGCATGAAAATGACATTATATTTTTTAAAAACAACTCTATCTTTATAAAACTTTTCGATACTTCTAAAGTTAAGGTTATTCGTGAAGAGGAGAGAGGAACAATTGCAAGTAGATATAATGGACTTGATGAAGAAGAACTAAAACTATTTTACGATAATTTTTGTAGCGCAAAAGAGAGTGATGATTTTTATCGTGAAGCTGCAAGAGAGTTTGTCAATACTTATTTAATTGACAAAAAGTTAGATAATGAAACTTATGAAAAATATGTTTTTCAATATATTCAATCAATAATAAATGACAAACTAACTTCAAGATATGACAAAAATGATATCTTTTTCAAAGGATTTTCAGGATATGTTTTTAGGGTGCACTTTGAAGAGATGTTTGAACATATTGCACATTTTATACTTTTTGAAGTAAGCATGTTAAATAAACAGATTATAAGTTTTTTAAACTACTACTCTTTAGATATTATAGTCGTTAACGGTAAAAAATATAAAGTTCCTCAAATCAAAGCAGAGAGCGGCTTAAGATGGAGTGTTGTTTCAATGATGTCTATTGTAAAAATCTACAACAAAGTTGCACTCTCCATAGAGCAGATTAATTTTAAAAGAGAACTTTTACAAAAGAAACTTTGTGAATTTAACATAGGAGAACTCTCTCCTATGGAACATAACAATATGATAAATAAAAATATAGCTAAAACTATATCAGAAATAAACGCTACCATAAGAAGAGAGAACACGATTAGAGATGTGTTGAATATATCAAAAAATGATGATGAGAGAAAAAAACTCAAAGAGGATATGAAAAATATTAAGAATGAACTACAAACTTTAGCAGATAACAAAAAGAAGCTAAGCGAAAAACTTATAAAACAGCAAGCTTTAATAGAGTTCAACAATATTAAAAAAGATGAAGATTCTCTTAAAAGACAACAAAAAAGAGATGAAAAAATTTTACAACAGAATGAAGAAGCATATTTATCAATAAAAACTTCGCTTGTCAAAGCGTT
Organism: Sulfurimonas sp.; assembly: GCF_023229025.1. Lineage (GTDB taxonomy): Bacteria > Campylobacterota > Campylobacteria > Campylobacterales > Sulfurimonadaceae > Sulfurimonas. Next base: position 13,163 of record NZ_JALOAA010000004.1, on the reverse strand, counting down.
AATATCAAAAAAACAATATTTACAATAAAATTATCAATAGTCTAGAAAAGGTGCTTTATTTTTCACATGTTTAAAACATGTGAAAAATAGAAGGGGTTAAAATTTGAAAGTGAGGTTTGTGTAGATGTATCTTCCCGGTTCGTTCATGAGCATAACATCCGATGTGTTACCGGCAACTATAAGAGTTAAATCTTTATAAGTGTTATTTACTGCGTAAGTTTGATTAAAGAGGTTGTTTACACCTATGGTAATCTCTGTATTTTTATTTAATGCATGTTTTAGTTTTGCATTTAAAATAGCCCAAGCTTTAAGAACCTGTTCGCCGTTATCTTCATCAATATCACTCCATTTGTCAGAAGCTTGTACCTCAACGGTTGCCATGCTACTGTTTATATACTCATAGTTAAGAGCTATATTTCCACGAAGTGGAGCCATATCTGCTAGATCTTTGTCTGTTTGTCCGGCAAGTGCCTCATCTTTTTTACCGCGCTTATATGATGCACCCATATCTACCGTTATCTCATCAGTTGCAAAGTAAGATGCACTTAGCTCGGCACCATATACCTTTGCGTCAATATTTACAAACTTATTTGAAGCTAAATCGTTGTTGTAGTAGATGTAATCATCCAGCATTGAGTAGAAACCTTTTATCTTAAAGCTATAGAGCTCATTTTTAGCTTCATATCCAAAATCTATCTCTGTATTTGTTGTTTGCTCTAAGTTTGGTGTACCCACAGTAGTGCCGTTTGAGCTTATAAAGTAAAGTTCTCTAGCATCCGGAACACGAGAAGCCCGACCAAGACCTAAAAAGAGTTTGTTTGCTTTATTTATATTGTATGAAGCAAAAATATTTGCACCCAGAGCGCTATAACTGTTTGACTCTAAACCGCCTCCGTTAGTTATATCTGTTGAGTCATATCTAGCTCCCGCACTTACATCAAATGCGCCGAAGGTTTTTTCAAGTTTTGCAAAAATAGCCGCATTTTCTGTTACGGCATCATTTATGCTTTTAAGTGTTCCACTTCCAATAGGCAAACCGGTTGTTGTATTGTAGTAGTCACCATCCCATTTTCTCTGGCTGCCATCTAGACCGACTAAAAGTTTGTAGTCGTCAAGTAGAAAACTATTTTTGAGCTTAATACCTCTCATGTCTGTTGTCAGATGATTTGTATTGTCTCCCGGTACGGCATTTGAAGAGATTCTGTATTGTGTACTCATTGGGTGATCAACATTTGAGTAGTAGTACTGTAAGTTGATGTTTTTGTATATATCAGTTAAATCTTTTATATTATACTCGATGCTATAGATATTTGAGTCATCATAAATAGCATCCATCTTAGAGTTGCCGTAAAGTACATCATCACTTCTATTTGCCGTATAGCTTAGGCGAAGTTCTTGATCATCCGTAATATTTACAAACATTTTAGTCATAACACTCTTTTTTGTATACGCCTCCATATCTTTATGTTCCGGTTTAAAAGCCATTGCAGCTGCAGCCGGATTTGCTGCTATATAGTTGTCTATCTGCTGTGCAATTGTATTGCCGTCTCCATCTTCATACTGATCGCTTGATTCATAAGAGGTGCTTACTAAAAGACGAACTACATCGTTGCCGCCACTAACTGTAGCCCCGATTTTTTTATAATTCCAACTTCCATATCCAAGATTTAATTCACCATGAAGCTCTTTTGTCGGTTGTTTAGTTTTTATCTTAACACCACCGCTTAGAGTTCCGAAAATCTCAACATCGTAAGGACCTTCAATCACTTCAACTTCTTCTATTTGATTTGTAAGAACGTGAGATATAGGTGGATCCATTCTGTTTACACATGCACCTTGAACTTTTGTGCCGTCAACTTCAACAGAGATATTGTCCCTTTTTTGACCGCGAATATATATGTCATTGGCGATACCGCTTCTGCGGTTCATGTCGATACTCGGTACACTTGAGCTAAGAGCCTGTGCCAAATCTGCTGAGATTTGAGCATTTTTACTAACCTCTGTAAGAGTAGTGGACTCAACACTTATCTTAGGAAGTTCAAACTCGCTTGCGCTTAAAGCAGCTACTGCAATTAACGATAATGGAATGATTTTTAACATGATAATAACCCTTGATTATTTGATTGGGCAAGTTTATATAAGTAGTGTTACATAAATGTTAAGAATTGACAAAATTTTGCTAAAATTTCGTCATGAATAAAATAGAAAAAATAAAACGAATAATTTTAATACTCTTAGGGCTAGTTCTCTCGGCTTATTTGATGTATAGCGGCTTTGCTATTTTAGCTGAGGATAACTCCGGCAGCAAAGTTCATAGTAACACAGTGAAGTGAGCCGTGCTGTTTTATAAGTGAGGAGCAGTTAATTCCTATAATGTCTCTATTTGGAAATGTCTCTTTAAAGATTTTTAGTGCTTCTTCATCTTGTTTTACTCCATAAGTAGGAACTAAAACAGCACCGTTTACAAAAAGAAAATTTGCATAAGTAGCAGGAAGCCTCTCCCCCTCAAAATAGCATGCATCGCTCATAGGAAGTGCTATTAGTCTAAAGTCAAGCTCTTTTGCAAAAACCTCCAGCTCCGCTTCCATAAGCTCTAGCTCCTTGTAATGCTCATCTTCTTCATCTCTGCACTGAACATACATGATGCTTCTCTCATCTATAAATCTAGCTAAAGTATCTATATGTGAATCTGTATCATCTCCGGCTAAATAGCCATGATTTAGATATAGAATTCTACTTGCTCCAAACTCTTCTTTGAGTTTTTTTGTTATCTGCTCTTTTTTTAGCAGAGGGTTCCTGTTTTTATTTAACATACATTCAGATGTTGTCAGGATTATATCGACTCCATTGCTCTCAATTGCGCCGCCCTCTAAAACAAAGTCAACTTTTTTGAGCTCCTTGTCGTAGCATCTTTTTATTGCACTGCTCATCTCATTATCTTTAGAGGCTTCAAACTTGCCGCCCCAGCCGTTAAAAGTAAAATCGAGAAGTTTTACGGTATTGTCCTCTTTAACACAAAGGGCAGAGCAGTCTCTTGCCCATGTGTCGTTTGTCTCATACTCTACAAAGTAGAGATTTTCATTTTTGTCAAACCTGCTCTTTACACTTTGTAAATCATCACAAACAACAAGACACTCCTGATATTTTATAATCTCATTTATGATGTTTATAAACGTCTGTTGCGCTTCATCAAGGTACTCTACCCAATCACTTTTTGCATGTGGAAATATAATTTGTGTAAAACTCTGTTCTTCGAACTCTGCAATTACTCTTCTCATCTGATATAATTCCTTTATGGCTTATATAATTTTAAATAAAAATCATCTCTTTAACAACCTTGACATTATCTCTAAAAGTACCAAAACAAGAGATAAAATTGCACTAGTATTAAAAGATAATGCTTATGGACACGGATTATTAGAAATTGCTTTGATGGCAAAAGAGTACGGTATAAAAAGAGCAGTTGTTCGTACATCTAAAGAGGCAGAAGCGGTAGAAGATTTTTTTGAGTATATTTTGGTTTTAGCAGAGGTCCCTATTTTAGCAAGCGATAAAATAAGATATACGATAAATGATATAAAAAGCATAGATAAATTTCCTACCGGTACTAAAGTAGAGTTAAAAGTAGATACCGGAATGCATAGAAACGGCATTGACATGAGCCGACTAAAAGAGGCTTTTATAAAGATAAAAGATGCAGGTTTGCTCTTAGAAGCTGTTTTTACACACTATAGAAGTGCAGATGAGCTTACAAGTGAGTGGTTTTGGCAAAAAGAGAACTTTAAAAAAGTAAAAGAGATATCACGTATGCTTGCTGATGAACTTGGCTTTGATGCACTTAGATTTCACTCCTCTAACTCCGCTGCACTTTTTAGAGAGGGCAGTTTTGATGAGGATATGGCAAGAGTCGGCATAGCGGCTTACGGATGTTTAGAGCTTCCAAAGGCTCTCTGTGTTGATGGATTTAAACCTGTTTTGTCGCTATGGGCGGATAAAATCTCTTCAAGAGAGCTGAAACAGGGCGAGAGAGTAGGTTACGGCGGTGATTTTAAGGCTACTAAAGATTGTATTATCAGCAACTACAACTTTGGATACGGCGATGGATTTTTTAGAGTCTGTGCAGATGGGTACAAAACTCCAAAAGGCATAAAGATTGTCGGTAGAATTTCTATGGATAATAGTTCGTTTATAACGTCTGATGAGAAGCTGTTGATTTTTGACGATGCAAGAGTTGTTGCAAAGTATGCAAAAACAATAGGGTATGAGATTTTAACCTCCCTAAAGCCGGAGATAGAGAGAAGAGTTATATAATCTCTTTAAAGTCCCTATTTAGCTCACTGCTTGGTTTGCCTATATAGTAGCCTTGAATAAAATCAACGCCCATCTTCTCTAGAACATCAAGGGAGTCTTTATCTTCAACAAACTCGGCAATTGTCTTAAGCCCTAAATTTGAGGCGAAGTTGATTATTGTCTTGACGACAACTCTTGAGTTTTCATCGGTAGTGACAAACTTAACAAGCGAAGAGTCGATTTTAAGATAGTCGACATTGAGTTCTAAAATATGTGAAAAGTTTGAGTATCCGCTTCCAAAATCATCAATTGCAACTTTACATCCATACTTTTTAATATCTTTTATGAAATTTTTTATCTCTTGATAATTTTCTATTCTATCTGTTTCAAGAATTTCAAAAATAACTCTTTGAGGCTGCTCAAACTCTTGAAGTTTGTTAAAAATAAATTTTACGATATCTTTGCTTTGGATATCTACAATAGATAAATTTATAGAGAATTCAAAACTGTTACCTTTGAAAAATTCAAATGATTTTGTAACTATCGCTTTTGTTATCTCAGGATAAAGTTTTGATCTTATAGCAATGTCTAAAAAGACAAAAGGCGGGATAACTTCGCCTTCATGAGTAATAATTCTTGCCAAAGACTCATACTTCTCTATTCTCTTTGTTCTAGTGTTATAGATAGGCTGAAAATATGGAGTAATCTGGTCGTGTTTTATTGCATTTTTTAGCATTAAAAGTGCATTCATATTTTTTACTATCTGCTCCTTAGCGTCAAAGGAGTCGTTATATAGCACAATATTTTTTGTCTGTTTTTTGGCTATTTGAAGAGCATTATTTGTTTTGATTAAAATAGACTCTTTGTTTGAAGCTATACCACAACTAAAAGTTATAAAGATTGATTGACCGGCTACATTGAATTTTGTCTCGCTTATCTTATTTAGCATATCTTTAATCATAAAAAAGAACTCTTCATCAGACATTTGCGTAGTTGTAAATATTGCAAACTCATCATTTGGAAGCTTGTAGACACTGTTGTCATCTTTACAATACTCTCTAATCCTATTTGGCACTTGAATTAAAACCTCATCACCGACTTTATAGCCGTAGAGGTCGTTTATATCTTTAAATGAGTCTATATTAATAAGTGCCAAATGGAATGATTTTGCATCTTTACTCTGTTTGATATCTTCAATCAGTTTTAACCTGTTTGGTAGCTTTGTGAGTCTGTCATATAGAAAGGACTCTTTTAGCTCTTTGGTTTTTTCTTCGATTTTCTCTTCAAGAGCGATACTTACTCTTTTTGATTCTCTTACAAGATATAAGACGCTTATAAAAAGAGCAAGGAAGAGAGTCAGGTCAAACATAACAGATTTGAAAAAGTTTTTATAGAAGTATTGATTTAGATTTTTAACGGGAATCTGTATGCTTATAACTCCCCTTATCTCATCAAGTTCATAATCATAAGCCTCTTCATAACGCTTTTGGATATGAAGAGGAGCATCCTCTTTTTTACCATGACAAGCCAAGCATGAGTAGGTTACCTTTAGAGCTGTTGCATATTGATAAAATTTACTGTTTTGGTCGCTAAAGTAGACGCTCTCATCACTATTTTTTTTAAAAAATTCTATTGCTTTTAACTCATCCTTATCGGCGCTGTTTTTAATGTTTCTGGCACGGTCGGAGACGGTTTTTACGCTGATGTTAAGAGGATTGTTTTTTGAGAATCTCTCAGATATAATCGGTGAGCTAAAGGCAGGAAGCGCAGGAAGTGTCTTTTCGTTTATATCAATGGCACCGTCTAAAAAAAGAGTCTGGTAGTAGAGCCTACTCTCTATAACGTAGCTATTTAAGACCTCTGCCTCTTTTTTTGCAAAATCATACTCTCGTGCTTTTATATCAAAATAGGAGTAGGTGATTTTAAGTAGAATAACTACTAAAAAAATCAGAGGAATGCTTTTTAAAATCTTATCATTTAAAAAATTTTTCACAAGCCCTCCCTCCTATTTCTAAAACAACTAACTATTGTAGGCTAAAAAAACTTAATTAAACTATATAACATATTTTTATAATGATGTTATCTTTATAATGGCATTTGAGAAAATTACTCCATCCACTTCTAGTAGAGCAAGCTCTTCAATCTCATCTTCATCTTCGATTAGTACTAATATTTTTGCATCAAAAAGGTAGCTCTGGGCTAAATCTTGAGCCGTTTTGGCAAGCTCTTTTTCTACAACGATATATGAAGCGCCAAGAGACGAAGTGTAGAGTATTTCTGTTATGTTCTTTACTCGTATGGCTATTTTAATTAAGTTTAACGTAGCGTGATTTATAATGTCAAGATTTTTTTCATCAAACTCTATATAGAGAGTTGATGAGGGCGGGGTGTTTAGGATTGCCTCGGTATCATAAACATGATAAAAGTTTTCACTCTTTAAAAATCTATGTCCAAAAAATATCAATTTTTCTTCTTTGCGCACTCTTTTGAGCAGTAATATTTTGCATCACTTAAAAATGCGTCATCTAAGTCAAAGTAGATGCCACACACAGAACACTCAATCATCTCGCTACCTATTTTATCGCTCTTTTTCTCTTTTTGCGATTTATCTATAGAAGGTTTTTTCTTTATAAGCGTAAAATAGACAAGTGCAATAACACCTATAACCAATAAAATTTTTAGTATCATAAATCATCTCCGATAAGTAAGTAGTGTCTATTTTTCATCTTTATAACTTTGTGTTTTATATCTTTTGAGAGTTCATCATACACTCTCTCTCCTTTATAAAAAAGAAGTTTTGAGTTTTTATCTCTAAAATTCTCACTTATTTTCAAAAGCATATCCGTATCCGTAACGGCTCTAGAGGTTACAACATCAAAAATTTCACTCTGCATCTCCTCAACCCGTTTTTTGATTACACGAACATTCTCAAGATTCAAATCCGCCTTTATAAACTGCAAGAAACTTGCCCTTTTTGCCAAGGGTTCGACAAGTGTTACTTCAGTCTCCGGAAGTCCCATAGCAAGAATTAAACCCGGAAAACCGGCACCGGTACCGATATCTAGAAGGTTTTTGCACTTTGGTAGAAAGCTTATTGGAAAGATAGCATCATAAATAAACTCATCTACGGTGCGCTCATCTTTAGCACCCGTTAGGTTGTGGACTCTGTTCCATTTAAAAAGGTGCTCTTTGTATTTTGTAATATTGTCAAAAAAATCATCAGGCAACTCAATTTTTTGCTCACTAAGCACTGTTTTTAAATTCAAAAATATATCCTTCTTAAAGCAGATGCCCCATGTCATCTTTTTTCACTCCCAGATATGCCTCGTTATGCGGGTTTGACTTTATGATTATCGGTATCCTCTCTACTATCTCTATGTCGCTTATAGAGTTTATCTTGTTTGGATTATTAGTAAGGAGCTTGATTTTACGTATGTTGAAATGGTGGAGTATAAAAGTTACCATCTCATATGTTCTCTCATCCGAGGCAAAGCCTAGCTGATGATTTGCCTCAATCGTATTTAGTCCAATATCTTGAAGGGCATAGGCGTTTATTTTATTTAAGAGTCCAATATTTCTACCCTCTTGTCTAAGGTAGATAACCATTCCGTTTGTTTGTGCAGCCATTGTTAGAGCATACTCTAGCTGTGCTCCGCAGTCACACTTTAGACTTTTGATTGCATCACCCGTTAAACACTCTGAGTGGACCCTAACAATAGGAATCTCTTCTAGCTTCTCTTTGAAAATTACAAGATGCTCTTTGTGACCCTCTTTGAAGACTTGAACTTTAAAATCACCGAACTCTGTCGGTAAATTTGCTACTTCTGAAATTTTAATATTCAATTAATGTACCCTAATTTTAACTTTAAAACGGTAAAATATTTTTCAAAATTATATCTAAAAAGGCTTAATAATGTTTCAAAGGTTTCGTAGAACCCGCCTAAATACAAATCTTCGTTCACTAGTTCGTGAGACGAATGTTACTGTAAATGATTTTATATATCCGCTGTTTGTAAGAAGCGGGGAGGGGATTAAAACTGAGGTTGCATCAATGCCGGGTGTATTTCAGATGAGTATCGATGAGGTTATAAAAGAGTGTGGTGAGATAAAGAAATTGGGGCTTTACTCTATCATACTCTTTGGTATTCCGGATGTAAAAGATTCAATAGGTTCAGACTCACTGTGTGAGCATGGGATTATTGCTAAAGCGATTCGAGCAGTTAAAGAGGCGCATCCGGACATGTTTGTCGTAACAGATTTATGTTTTTGTGAATATACAGATCATGGGCACTGCGGAATAATAGATGAAAAACATCAAACCGTAAATAATGATGCAACACTTAAAATTTCCGCACAGCAAGCTATTATCCATGCAAAAGCCGGTGCAGACATGATAGCACCTTCGGGCATGATGGATGGAATAATTCATATACTCAGAGATGCCCTTGATGAGGCAGGGTATGAGAATCTTCCTATTATGAGCTACTCAACAAAATTTGCTTCAGGATACTATGGACCTTTTCGTGATGTAGCTGAATCAACTCCTAGTTTTGGCGACCGTGCTTCGTATCAGATGGATCCGGCAAACAGAAGAGAAGCTGTTGCGGAGAGTATATCCGATGAGATGCAGGGTGCAGATATTTTAATGGTAAAGCCCGCTCTTGCATATTTGGATATAGTAAGAGAGATTAAAGATAACACCTCTTTACCGATGGCGGTTTATAATGTAAGCGGAGAGTATGCCATGCTTAAGATGGCTGGGATGAATAATTTGATCGATTATGATAGAGTTGTTATGGAGACGATGCTTAGTTTTAAAAGAGCGGGTGCGGATATCATCATCTCATACCACGCTAAAGAGGTCGCAAAGATGTTACAAAAGTAACCTTAAAGAAAATTACTATAAACTTATGGTTTTACTTTAATATGAATAATTAAACTTAGGAATGATATTGAGACATTTTTTAACACTAAAAGATTTTACAAAAGAGGAGATTCTTGAGATTGTTGAGACGGGACTATCTATCAAGAAAAATTTAAAAGCAAAAATTTACAATCAAGAGCTTAAAAATCAAACACTTGCTATGGTATTTGAAAAAAGCTCTACTAGAACACGTGTAAGTTTTGAGACTGGAATGTTTCAACTGGGTGGGCATGCTCTTTTTCTATCTAATCGTGATATTCATTTAGGGAGAGGCGAGCCTGTAAAAGATACAGCTCGCGTAATATCAGGCATGTGCGATATGGTAATGATAAGAACTTTTGAGCACTCCATGATAGAAGAGTTTGCTCGTTACTCAAGCGTTCCTGTTATAAACGGCTTGACTGACTCCTACCATCCTGTGCAGCTTTTAGCAGACTATATGACTTTAGTTGAGTATGGGATGGATAAAAATATTGTTGCTGCTTATGTAGGCGATGGAAACAATATGACACACTCATGGATGATGCTAGCTGCAAAACTTGGTTTTGAACTTCGTATTGCCACTCCAAAAGGTTATGAACCGGATAGTAGAGTGCTTGAAGATGCTCTTACGATTGCAAAAGAGAGCGGCGCGGTTATAAAGGTTATGAACGACCCAAAAGAGGCTGTATCGGGTGCAACGGTCGTTACAACCGATACATGGGTGTCTATGGGGCAAGAGGAAGAGAAAGAGGAGCGTGTAAAGACCTTTGAAGGTTTCATGGTTGATGATGCGATGATGTCCTTAGCTCAAAAAGATGCAAGATTTTTGCACTGCCTTCCTGCCTATAGAGGTCTAGAGGTTAGTGAGGAGCTTTTTGAGAAACACTCTGAAATAGTTTTTAGCGAAGCAGAAAATAGACTACATGCGCAAAAGGGCTTGATGGTTTGGCTAGATAAAAATAGAGGAGATTAAGATGAAAAGGTTGCTGTTGATTTCTATACTCTTTACTACTCTTTTTGCCGCAAAACCGGTTGAGATAGGTGAGATGTTTAAAGATTCAGGCAAATGTAAAACATGTCATCTACCTATAGTTAAAGAGTGGGAGCAGTCATGGCATGCAAAAAGCCATTACAACAATAACGAGTACTTTAGAGCAACTACTGACTACGTCAGCAGAAAAACAAGAAAAAGTTTAAGCGGCGTAAAAGTAGAGTGTGCAACTTGCCATAATCCGAGAATATCCGTAACAAGTACGGGGATAGAACATGAGATAATAACTCTTATGGGGCTTAATGAAGATTCAGAGGTAAAGAAGGCTCTAGAGAGTGATGATATAAGTGAAGGTATTAACTGCGTTGTTTGTCATAACATAGGGAAAATTCACTCAGACAAAGATGAGACGGTAAGAGGAATAAATCGTGTAGAGTGGACAAAGTCAGGTGTCATGGTTGGACCTTACGATGATGCACGATCGCCTTACCATAGAGTCGAACATAGGGAGTATATGGACAAAGATCCAAATAAACTATGCTTTGTGTGTCATGCAAACGATAGATCGGCTTCAGGTTTTGTATTTACAAATATGCAAGATGAGTACAAAGAGGGAGGCAAACTCTGTGTGGATTGTCACATGGGAAGTAAAAAACAGGGTGTTGCCGCTACTTTGAGAGTAGATAACGGGAAAGCAAAACAAAGAGAGATTAGAGAGCATACATTTTTTGGCGCACATACTCAAAGCATGTGGAAAGATGCTCTTAGTTTAAGTTTAGAGCAGAAGAGAGATGAGACTATTATACACATCTCAAATCCAAATCCGCATAATATCCCGAGTGGATTTGGTTCAAGAGAAATAGTAGTAGAAGCTGTATTTAAAAACAGCAAAGAGGTAGTAGGTACTAAAACAATCTCTTTGACGACTTACTACAAGGATAAGAGAGGAAAAGAGACAATTCCTCATCTAGCTGTTAGCGCTTCAGAAGATTTGAGTATTGCGGCTAACTCAAAAAGAGTACTTAAAGTTTTAAACGAAAAAGATGCCGATAGAGTGGAAGTAACTCTCTATTACCGCTTGGTAAATGATGAAGTGCGCTCTATTTTAGAGTTAGAAGATCCTATCTTCTCGCAAAGAAGTTTTATAGCATCAAAGTTTACTTTTTTAACTAACTAATATCTTATTCCGGTAAGAGTTCTTATCTTCTCAATAGTAGGGAGTGCTACCTCTTTTGCCTTGGCAGCGCCAATGCTTAAGATCTCTCTTACTTCATCTTGATGCGCTTCATAATACTCACGTTTTTCTCTAAACTCTCTAAAGTATTCCCACATTATATCTGCGAGGTAGATTTTAAAGTGCCCGTGACCTTCTCCTCCTCTTTTGTATCTCTCTTGAAGTTCTATTAAACTATCGCCCTGTAAAAAAAGTTTTGCCATGTTGTAAACGTTGCAACTCTCATACTCTTTTGGCTCTTCTACGGCTACATTCTCGGTAACGATTTTTTTAATGGTCTTTAATTGACTCTTCTCATCACCGAATATATTTACAACATTTTTGTAGCTTTTAGACATTTTTTGTCCGTCAATTCCCGGAACTGTTTGAACCTCTTCTTGAACTCTAAACTCAGGTATGGTTAAAATATCTCCATATTGGTTATTGAACTTTATAGCAATATCTCTTGCTATTTCAACATGCTGAATCTGATCTTTGCCGACAGGAACTACATTTGAGTTAAAGATTAAAATATCTGCCGCCATCAAAACCGGGTAAGAGAACAGAGAGTGATTTGCTCCAATACCCTTAGCTGTTTTATCCTTGTAGCTGTGAGCACGCTCTAAAAGCCCCATTGGAGTAAATGATGATAGAACCCAGTAGAGCTCAAGCACCTCTTTGACATCAGATTGAACCCAAAAAACTGATTTCTTGGGGTCAATGCCTAGTGCTAAAAAGTCGGTCGCACACTGCATTGTTAATTTTGAGAGATCTTTACCGCCGCTTGTCATGGCGTGATAGTTTGCAATAAAAGCAAATGTTTCGCTTTTTTCCTGAGCCTCTACCATCTGCTTTATTGAACCAAAATAGTTTCCTATATGCAAATCCCCAGATGGCTGTATGCCCGTTAAAACTCTCATAATGTATACTCCAAAATCCATAAATTTTATTTGTGACATTATACATTTTTTAGCTTTATTTCGCTATTATTGAACTATAAATAGTACTTAAAACTATTAAAATAAAGGATAAAGAATGAATGTACAAATTCATGCAAAAGGTTTGAGTATACATGCGGATACAAGAGCACATATAGAAGCTGCTATTGAAGCATTTAAAAAGTACTCACTTGATATTACTTCGGTAAACGTGAATCTAAAAGCAGAAAAAAAGGGTGTTTGGGTAGAGTTTGATGTACGTATAGCACATGCACAACCGGTAGTAATTAGTCAGAGTGATGAAGATTTGGGTAGTGCGATTGATTTGGCGATTGAGAGAGCTACAAAAGCACTTCGCCGTCTTCACGATAAGGTAGTTTCGCATAAGGCGACTTCTATTAAAGAGATGGAAGTAGCAGAATAGTAGTGATGTATAGTTGGATAGTTTGGTTTCATATTCTCTCTTTTATCTCATGGTATGCCGTACTTTTTTATTTGCCACGCCTTTTTGTATATCATGCAGAAAATATTGATAATGAGGGTTTTGTAAAAGTAGTAAAAATCATGGAGATGAAAATCTACAAATATATCGGTGTCCCTGCAATGTGGGCTACAGTTTTAAGCGGTGCTTATCTTTCATACGAACTCGGCTTTAGCGGTAATGGCTGGCTACATGCTAAAATATTTTTTGTTCTTATCTTGATTGCCTATTTCTTTTCGCTTGGATTTTTCAGAGTTAAGTTCTTAAATGATGAGTGCACAAAAAGCGGTAAGTTCTTCAGAGCTTATAATGAAGTTCCAACAATTTTACTACTGATTATAGTA